>CACEAA010000001.1:0-17500 GCA_902557415.1 uncultured Pseudomonadota bacterium
ACACGAAGATCCGTTATACTTTCGCCTGTTAGGGTACGTAATGACCGAAGAGTTTAATTTACCGTGCTAGTAAATCCAGCAGATTATAGTTGGCGTCGAAAAATATTCCGCGTTGTATTTCTGCAAGGCATTTTGACAGTTTTGCTTGGCTTGGTGGGAATATGGGCTGGGTCAGTTGTCGTAGGAAAATCAGCTTTTATCGGTGGTGTTATTGCGGTATTGCCTAGTTACTATTTGGCTTCGCGGATGTCGGTTAGTTATCCGGAAAAGCCTATTGCAAGTTTGAAGAGAATTTATTTAGGGGCGTTCATAAAAATTTTATACACGCTCGTGTTGTTTGGGTTAGCGATAAAATACTTAGATATTCAGTTTGTGGTAATGATTTCGTCATATTTTGTAGTCACATTGACGAACTGGTTTAGTCTGAGATTTTTGGACTTATCCGAGCAGGGTTGACATTTGAGTGGACAAGTTATCTGGGAATTAATTGTTGAATTGTATTAATAGGAATTATTGAATGGCAGGTTCATCTCCGGCAGAGTATATCAGCCATCATATCCAAAATTTGACTTACGGTCGGACCCTTGACGGTTCTTGGGGCTTCGCTCATTCCGCCCAAGAAGCTGCGCAAATGGGTTTTGTCAGTGTTAATGTTGACACTATGTTCTGGTCTCTGCTGACTGGTGTTATTTTTTGTGTGCTATTTCGCAAAGCTTCTGCGTCGGCTTCCGTGGCCAAGCCGTCGAAATGGCAACTGTGTGTTGAACTTGTAGTGGAAATGGTTTGGGGTAGTGTCAAAGATGCTTTTACTGGGAAAAATGCGTTAATCGCGCCTTTGTCATTGACAATATTTGTTTGGATCTTTTTGATGAATCTTATGGACTTAGTTCCTGTGGACTTTGTGCCTTACGCCTCCCAGCTCGCCGGCCTTAGTCACATGAAAATAGTTCCGACAACCGACGTCAATGCTACTTTTGGGATGTCGCTGTCGATTTTTGCACTGATGATTTACTACGGGATCAAGATGAAGGGTTTGGGCGGGTTTGCTGGTGAGCTTGCTTTCCACCCGTTCGGTAAAGCATTCCTTCCAGTTAATCTGGTGCTTGAGACCGTTTCTATGGTAGCAAAGCCGCTTTCTTTGTCGCTCAGATTATTCGGGAATATGTTTGCTGGAGAGCTTGTCTTTGTCCTGATTGCAGCTCTTGTCCCTTTTTATTTGCAATTTGTTTTAGCTGTACCATGGGCGATTTTCCATATACTAGTGATAACTTTGCAAGCTTATATTTTTATGATGTTGACGATTGTTTACTTAGGCCAGGCGCACGAAGTGCATCATTAGGCTTGAGTGTGAATTACTTATAGGAGATTAAAAGATGGAGTCTGTTGTTGCATTTTCAGCTTTGGCTGCAGGTATTATGATTGGTTTAGGTGCTCTTGGTGCCGGAGTGGGTATTGGTATCCTAGGCAGTAAATTTTTAGAGGGGGCCGCTCGACAGCCTGAACTCGTGCCTATGTTGCAGGCTAGAATGTTTCTGATGTTAGGCTTGACGGATGCCGTTCCAATTATTTCTATCGCATTTGCTGCATTGCTCATGTTTGCTAATCCGTTTATCGGACAAGTAGGATAAATTAATCAAAGAACAGTTGGAATATTAGCGATGAATATGAACTTAACGCTACTGGGCCAAGCAATATCGTTTGCTATATTTGTTTGGTTTTGCATGAAATATGTATGGCCTCCTATTATCGCGGCTTTAGAAGCTCGCGAGGCTGAGATTGCGGACGGACTTGCATCAGCTGAGAAAGGTAGACATGAATTAGCCAACGCGGAAAAGCACGTAGCTGATATTTTGTCGGAAGGAAAAAATAAAGCGCAGGACTTTGTATTGCAGGCACAAAAGAGAAGAGACGAAATTCTGGAAAAAGCCAAGGCGGAGGCCATGGAAGAAAAGGCTAAGATTTTGGCGTCTGCGAGTATGGAGGTAGAGCAAGAGCGCAATCAAATGCTGGAAGTTTTGAGGAAAGAAGTTGGTGGGCTCGTCTTGCAAGGGGCGGAGCAAATATTAATGCGCGAAGTCGATGAGCAGGCTCATCGCGATGTGCTCGACAAATTGTCCTCCAGTCTCTAGGGAGATCTAAGCGTGCAAGAAAGTTTAACAGTCGCTAGACCTTACGCCGAAGCGGCCTTTAACTATTCCTACCCGGACAATTCTTCTGACGATTGGATACACATGCTTGTATGCTTATGTGATGCGCTCAAAGAACCTAGTTTGAGTAATCTAGTCGGCAACCCGAAGGTCGCTGATGAGGCTTTGCTGTCAATACTTGTTGAAGTGCTAGGCAAAGACCTCACAAAACAGCAAATAAATTTTTTGAGGATGCTGATTGGTGCTAAAAGATTGGGGGTGGCACCTCAAATTCTGCAATTGTTTAGCGCACTTAATGCTGAGTCTGAAGGGGTAGTTAGTGCAACGATTACATCCGCTTATGAACTCAGTGTTCCAGAGCAGGAGAAGTTAAAAGCTGCGATTGGAGCCCGATATAACAAAAGTTGCAATTTGGAAACCCGAGTGGATCTTGGGTTAATAGGAGGCGCAATCATAAAGATTGGTGACTCTGTCATAGATTTGTCTCTTCGTGGACGCTTAGCCGGTATGGAGAACAAAATAATTTAGTTAAATTAGTGTATGAAAACTTTAATCAACTTAAACAATAGCCCCAGAGGACTGCAATGAGTGTCAGCGCAACAGAGATCAGCGAACTGATCAAAAAAAGAATTGAAGGTCTTGAACTTAATACTGAAGCCCGTACGGAAGGTACTATCGTCAGCTTGTCTGACGGAATAGCAAGAATCCACGGGCTTAGTGATGTAATGCAAGGTGAAATGATAGAATTCCCAGGAGGAGTGTTTGGTCTTGCGTTGAACCTGGAGCAAGACTCTGTGGGAGCGGTAGTACTCGGTTCTTACGAGCATCTGTCGGAGGGCGACACTTGCCGATGTACGGGACGTATTTTGGAAGTACCTGTTGGTGAACCTTTGCTAGGACGTGTGGTTGATTCGCTAGGTGCCCCCATTGATGGTAAAGGTGAAATTGTCACTGAAAGAACAGAACCTATAGAAAAAATCGCCCCAGGTGTTATCGAACGTCAGTCGGTTGATGAGCCTGTTCAAACCGGGTTGAAGTCTATCGATGCGATGGTGCCGGTGGGCCGGGGGCAAAGAGAACTAATTATTGGTGATCGTCAAACAGGAAAGACTGCAGTAGCGGTCGATGCGATTATCAATCAAAAAGGTACTGGCATAAAATGCGTATATGTCGCTATCGGACAGAAAGCATCATCTATCAGCGCGGTAATACGTAAGCTGGAGGAACACGGCGCGCTGGAACATACAATCATAGTCGCTGCTACAGCGTCGGACTCTGCAGCCATGCAGTACATTGCTCCATATGCTGGCTGTGCTATGGGAGAGTATTTTCGAGATAGGGGCGAGGACGCGCTCATTATATATGATGATCTGACAAAACAGGCGTGGGCGTACAGGCAGGTATCTCTTTTACTCAGACGCCCCCCAGGTAGAGAGGCTTACCCTGGCGATGTTTTTTATTTGCACTCAAGGCTCTTAGAGCGTGCTTCGCGTGTGAGTGCTGAGCACGTCGAAAAAATTACTAATGGTGAAGTGAAGGGTAAAACCGGATCATTAACAGCTCTTCCCATAATCGAAACACAGGCAGGTGATGTTTCTGCCTTTGTACCTACGAATGTGATTTCTATTACCGATGGCCAAATCTATCTCGAGACCGACCTATTTAACTCGGGATTTAGGCCTGCCATAAATGCTGGTTTGTCTGTATCACGAGTTGGTGGGGCGGCGCAGACTTCGATTGTTAAAAAACTTGGTGGGGGCGTTAGATTGGCTCTTGCTCAATATCGCGAGTTAGCGGCATTTTCTCAATTTGCGTCGGATCTCGATGAGGCGACTAGGAAGCAACTCGAAAGAGGTCAAAGGGTGATGGAGTTAATGAAGCAAAAGCAATACTCCCCCCTATCAGTAGCAGAAATGGCTGTTAGCTTATTCGCGGTTGAAAATAGTTATATCGACGAGGTCCCGTTGGAGAAAATTGGTGAATACGAGGACGCACTAGTTGACTACATGAATGAGGGCCACGGTGAATTGATGCAAAGGATTAATGAATCGGGTGCGTTCGATGACTCTATTCAGGCAAGCTTGAAGTCAGCGCTTGACTCTTTTTCTGAGAGTCACTCTTGGTAATTAGTTGTTTTTAGGTAAACGATATGTCAGCTAAAGAAATCCGTACCAAGATAGGCAGTGTTAAAAACACTCAAAAAATAACTAAAGCTATGGAGATGGTTGCGGCTAGTAAAATGCGAAAAGCTCAAGATCGCATGACTAGCGCTAGACCTTATGCGGAAAAAATGCGACAGGTGGTATCGCATATTGCTCATGCGAAATCAGAGTATCGGCACCCTTTTTTAGAGAATCGGGACGAGAGGCGTATAGGCTTAATAATAGTCTCGTCCGATCGTGGTCTTTGTGGGGGATTGAATGGTAATCTTTTTAGACAGGCTCTCCGGAATTTTCAAAAATGGGAATCCGAGGGGAAAGAACTGGATCTCTGCCTTATCGGTAACAAAGGAACCAGTTTCTTCTCCCGAGTAGGTGGAAAAATTTCTGCGCAGGTGGGCCAATTAGGTGATACGCCGAAGTTGCAGGACTTAATTGGTCCAGTAAATGTCATGTTAGAATTATATAACGAGAACAAATTAGATAAATTGTATTTAGTTTCTAACGAATTTGTAAATCGTATGACTCAATCACCCAAGTTTGAGCAACTGTTACCACTAGTTCCTGAGGATGCTAGCGATTTGTCTCATCACTGGGATTACATATATGAGCCGGAGGCCCCTGAGGTAATGGATCAACTGTTAACCCGGTATGTCGAGTCGCTTGTCTACCAAGGTGTGGTGGAAAATATTGCCTGTGAACAGGCAGCGCGAATGGTAGCAATGAAGTCTGCTTCTGATAATGCAGGCAAAGCGATAGACGAGCTGGAGCTTGTATATAATAAGGCGAGGCAGGCGGCAATTACGCAAGAATTATCTGAAATTGTAAGTGGCGCAGCGGCGGTATAGCTTCATGCGGTATTTATTGAACTTAAACTTTTATAAGCGAATAAGAGGAACTTTAAGATGAGTTCTGGAGAGGTAGTACAGGTTATTGGTGCTGTAGTGGATGTTAAATTTCCTAATGACGCAGTGCCCAAGATTTACGATGCGTTAAAGATTGATGACAGCAATGTCACGTTAGAGGTGCAACAGCAGCTTGGAGATAGTGTGGTGAGAACCATTGCTCTGGGCACTAGTGACGGCTTGCGACGTGGAATGGTTGTTGAAAATACTGGCGAGGGACTCAAGGTGCCTGTTGGTGTTAAGACTCTGGGCCGGATCATGAACGTATTGGGTGACCCAATTGATGAGAAAGGACCGATTGGTGAAGACGAGAGAATGGTTATACACCGTGATGCCCCAGCGTTTACCGATCTGTCACCCGCAACTGAGTTGTTAGAGACGGGTATTAAAGTAATTGACTTGATATGTCCTTTTGCGAAAGGCGGGAAGGTTGGGCTTTTCGGTGGCGCCGGCGTGGGTAAAACCGTGAATATGATGGAGCTAATCCGTAATATCGCGATTGAGCATAGTGGATATTCTGTTTTCACAGGAGTTGGAGAGCGGACTCGTGAAGGTAATGACTTCTACCATGAAATGAAGGAATCAGATGTACTTGATAAGGTTTCTTTGGTTTATGGACAAATGAATGAGCCTCCTGGGAATCGGCTGCGTGTGGCGTTAACTGGTTTAACTATGGCGGAAAAATTCCGTGATGAAGGACGTGATGTACTGCTTTTTGTCGACAATATTTATCGTTTTACTTTAGCGGGCGTAGAAGTGTCCGCTCTGCTGGGTCGGATGCCGTCTGCGGTTGGGTATCAACCTACGTTAGCGGAAGAAATGGGACGTTTGCAAGAGCGGATCACATCCACAAAAACTGGGTCTATTACTTCTATTCAAGCAGTTTATGTTCCAGCTGATGACCTTACTGATCCATCACCTGCAACAACGTTTGCGCACTTAGACGCGACGGTGGTCCTTTCTAGACAAATCGCTGAATTAGGGATATACCCTGCAGTCGATCCCCTCGACTCCACATCCCGTCAGTTGGATCCTTTAGTTGTTGGGCAGGAGCATTACGATACCGCTCGAGCTGTGCAGAATACTCTTCAAAGATACAAAGAATTGCGCGATATTATTGCAATTTTAGGTATGGATGAGTTATCCGAAGTTGATAAATTGACGGTGTCTCGTGCTAGAAAAATTCAAAGATTTTTGTCTCAGCCTTTTTTCGTAGCAGAGGTTTTTACTGGGAGTCCGGGTAAGTATGTCTCGCTTAAAGACACCATTGCTGGATTTCAAGCCATTGTTAATGGTGAGTATGATGAACTTCCTGAGCAGGCATTCTATATGGTTGGCTCTATAGAAGAGGCGGTTGAAAAAGCTAAAGCGATGTAATGCTCGAGGGGCAAAAATATGACAGTTCAAGTCGATATTGTGAGTGCTGAAAGAGAGATCTTCTCAGGGGAGGCTGAGATGGTATTCGCGCCAGCTATCTTGGGTGAGGTTGGAATCGCTCCTGGGCACGCGCCTATGTTATCGCGTCTTGGACCTGGCGAAGTTCGGCTGAGATTACCCAATAGTGAAGAATCTTCATTCTATGTGTCCGGAGGTCTGCTTGAAGTTCAACCTAAAGTGGTAACGATTTTGTCGGATACCGCTGAGCGGGCGGAAGACTTGGATGAATCGTTGGTATTGAAAGCTAAAGAAGCGGCCGAAATCGCATTAGCGGATACTGATGCCACTATAGATTATGCCAAAGCTAGAATAGAGTTGGCGGAAACGATTGCTCAACTGCAGACTATTCAAAGACTTCGTGGTCGGACTGGGCGTTAATTAGTCTAGTACATTCATTTTCAAATGGTAATTGTCCCGGTTTGCGATGCGCACTATGATAAGTGTGGTCATTTAAATGGGATGGAACCGCTATGAGTTTGAGTGTTTTAATTTTAGCAGCTGGCAAAGGTAGACGCATGAAATCTGCGTTTCCAAAGGTTTTGCAAAAATTGGCCGGCAGACCGATGATAGATTACGTGCTGACTGTTGCGAAGAAACTCACAAGCAAGGTGATCGTAGTAGTGGGATCTCAGCAGGAAATCTTGCGCGAGCATCTGGCGGGATCACAATTAGAGTTTGTAGAGCAATTGCAACAATTTGGTACGGGTCATGCTGTAGCTCAGGCTTTACCAAAGCTTTCTGATACAGGCGCGGTATTAATTCTCAGCGGCGATGTACCACTTCTAACAGATGAAGTAGTTTCCCAATTGATAGAGTGTGGATCTAGCTGCGATGTTGCAGTCCTAACAAGTCATTTGGATAACCCAGATGGTTATGGGCGAATTATCAGGAATAAAGAAGGGAAAATCACCTCGATTGTCGAACATGTCGATGCAGACCATACTCAGAGACTAATTAAAGAAATAAATACTGGCATCATGGTCGCTAGAGCTGAGTTCCTGCAAGAAGTGATTCCGAGAATCGAGGCTAGAAATGGTCAGAACGAGTACTATCTGACGGACTGCGTTAGGATTGCTCTCGAATTAAATAAGAAGGTCGGTTCAGTATTTTTAAATGATGCATTATTGGGGCTGGGAGTAAATGATCGCGCGCAACTAGCGGTAACTGAGCGAAAGCTGCAGGTGCGCAAAGTGGAAAATCTGATGAGAGACGGTGTGACTGTCGCTGATCCTAGTAGAATCGATATTCGGGGCGAACTTTTTTGTGGGAAAGATGTTTTCATTGATATAAATACGGTGTTCTTGGGCCGAGTAGTACTAGGTGACGGTGTTACTATAGGTTCGAATAATGTTATCTCGGATTCCGAAATCTCATCCTCAGCAAAAATACTATCTAATTGCGTAATTCAAAATTGTTTTGTCGGAAGGGGGGCCCAGGTTGGGCCATTTTCTCACTTAAGACCAGAATCTGTCATAGGAGATGGAGGGAAAATAGGAAATTTTGTGGAAATCAAAAAGTCGAATATAGGTACGATGAGTAAAGTCAATCATTTGAGCTACGTTGGCGATAGTGTAGTTGGTGAGCATGTCAATATTGGCGCGGGTACTATCACGTGTAATTATGATGGTGAAAATAAGCACGAAACTATTATAGAAGATGCAGCTTTTATTGGCTCCGGGTCGCAACTAGTCGCTCCCGTCACTATAGGCGCGGGTTCGATTGTAGGGGCTGGAAGTACTATTACAGATAATGTGAATGCAGATAGCCTGGCGGTTTCGAGAGTCCGTCAAAAATCGATCCCGGAGTGGAGGAAACGGAAAAAATCGATCAAAAACCAATGATAAGAAACCCATAAATCAGATATACAGTAAGTTGAGGGCTGAGCGATGACAAAGGCGACTGCAGATTTATACGATGAGTTTGGCGAGGAATTGACCGTATTAGCGCCAATTTTTTCTGACTATGGTGGAAAATCCACATTTGAGGGAGAGATAGCGACGCTCAAGGTATTCGAAGATAACACTTTAGTGAGAGCTGAATTAGAGAAATCCGGTGAGAATAAGGTTTTAGTAATAGATGGTGGTGGTTCGCTTAGGTGCGCACTTGTGGGTGATAACTTGGCTGTTTTGGCGATGGACAATGGTTGGTCGGGAATAATAGTTTTTGGGTGTGTTCGTGATTCTGCTCAAATCATTGAGATCGGCTTAGGGGTAAAGGCTATAGGGGTTAATCCAAGGAAAAGTGTTAAACGAGGTGAAGGAGAGAGAGACGTAGCTCTAAGATTCGCGGAGGCGATAATAGAGCCGGGAGAATATTTATATGCCGACAGGGACGGAATCGTCATCTCTAAGACGGCGCTATCATAAGAAAGAATTTTTAATATTGACCTTATAAGGAAGTATCTTGGGTTGTTTCAAAGTTGCTTGTGTTCAAAATTGTGCTGGCAGTAATCAGACTGAAAACATATCGAAAGTTGAAACTTTGATTAGGGGAGCACATGGTGTTGGAGCTAAGTTAATATGCTTGCCAGAATTTTATTCTGTGTTAGAGCCTAACGACGCGGATTATTGGGAGCGCGGCTCGGATATGGAATGTCATCCTGCATTATTGCACGCTAAGTCTTTAGCTAGTGAATTAGCATGTTGGTTGCTTTTAGGTTCTATTCCAGTGAAGGCGCATAATTGTAAAGTTCATAATCGCTCTATACTGCTTAATGCCGAGGGACATGTAATCGGTTATTACGACAAGTTACATTTGTTCGATGTTGCCATCAAAGATGGTCAAGAATATAAAGAATCACGAAATGTTATCCCAGGTGAGAGTGCAAGGTTATTAACGACGCCATGGGGTGGCTTAGGACTAACCATATGCTACGATATTCGGTTTCCCGCGCTTTACCGATCCCTTGCTCAGGCGGGCGCATGTTTTATTTCAATTCCTGCTGCATTCACCGAAAAGACAGGCGCTGCTCATTGGCATACGTTAGTGCGAAGTAGGGCTATAGAAACTGGGTCTTATATTTTCGCTCCAGGTCAAACCGGTACGCGACCTTGGGGAAGGAAAACTTATGGTCACTCATTGATTGTCGATCCTTGGGGAGCAGTTCTTGCGGATGGCGGCGTTGATGAAGGTTATATAACCGCGGAGATTGATCCAGAAAAGTCTTGGGTTGCTAGGAGGATGATCCCGTCTTTACAGAATGATATTGCATTCAGAGTGTCCAAAAAGTAAGTATTCTGTTATTGCTTTTGTTCTGGTTCGCTCTATGTTACAAAACCATCGATCTATGGGATAATTAATATTTTCTCTTAGTGGAAATTTTTCTGCTATTTTTCAAGTAAGAAGATTCTATATGCCAGCAAAAAATTTTGAGCCTTTGAATCCGGAAGCACCTATTGTAAAAGACCAAGGTTATCAGGAAAAATTTGACTACGAGGAATTGATTCGGTGTGGTCGAGGAGATATTTTCGGTCCGGGCAATGCTCAGCTTCCGGCGCCACCTATGCTTATGTTCGATAGAATTACACATATTGATAGTGTTTCAGGAAAGTATGGTCGAGGACTAGTAACTGCAGAACTCGATATTAAACCTGAACTGTGGTTTTTCGGTTGTCATTTTGAGAGTGATCCTGTCATGCCCGGTTGTCTTGGTTTAGATGCTATGTGGCAGCTTGTTGGCTTTTATTTGGCATGGCGGGGTGGTCTTGGGAGAGGCAGAGCGTTGGGTGGCAGTGATATTCAGTTTACCGGTCAAGTTACTCCAGATCAGAAGCTTGTGCGCTATACGGTAGATGTAAGACGAGTTATTTCTAGGGCCTTAGTGATGGGAATTGCTGATGCCACGATGGAAGTTGATGGGAAAAAAATATATGAGGGAAAAAATCTTCGAGTTGGATTATTTACGGAAGGGCAACTTTAAGAACGTTCATAGCATACTAAATGCCTTCTCGGCTGCACGCAGTGTTGCCTCTAATTCGTTTTCCCCGTGAGCAGATGAAACAAATCCAGCCTCAAATCTTGAAGGCGCCAGATTTATCCCATTTTCGAGCATTATATTAAAGAATAATTTAAACTTTTTTTCATCGCAGTTTTGAACATCTGTTAGATTGCAAATTCTTTTTTGATCAGAGAAAAAAATTCCAAACATTCCGCATACGTGATTGACGCACAAATCTACACCCCTTTTTTTGGCCAAGACTTCAAGCTCTTGAGATAATTTAGTGGTATTTAACTCGAGGTTTTTATGGAAATCTTTTTGACTGACTAGTTCAATGGTTGCTAAACCACTTGCCATCGCTAGCGGGTTTCCAGATAGAGTGCCAGCTTGATAGACAGGACCAACTGGAGCAAAAAAGTCTATGATCTCGGTTTTACCAGCAATCGCGCCTACCGGAAGCCCCCCTCCTATAATTTTTCCTAGTACAGTAAGGTCAGGCGTTACTTCAAATAACTTTTGAGCGCCACCCAGTCCTACGCGAAAACCCGTCATAACTTCATCGAAAATGAGTAAAGCTCCGTGACTTGAGGTTAGTTCGCGCAATGTTTCCAAAAATTCAGGTACCGGTGGTATACAACCCATATTCCCAGCTATAGGCTCTACTATTACTGCGGCTATACCTTCACCAAGTTTCCGAAAAGCAGCAATTGCTCCGAGAGTATCATTATAAGTTAAGGTAACGGTTTTATGAGCCAAATCTTTAGGAACGCCCGCCGAGTCGGGGACTCCCATAGTCAAGGCGCCCGAACCAGCTTTCACAAGCAACGAGTCACCATGCCCGTGATAGCATCCCTCAAATTTAATTATTAATTCGCGATTAGTATACCCTCGTGCTAGGCGAATAGCGCTCATGGCAGCTTCGGTACCGGAACTTGTCATTCGTAGTTTTTCCGCGGACGGAACTGATTTGATAATCGTCTCAGCGAGAACGGTCTCGATCTCCGTAGGGGCTCCAAAGCTAAGGCCAGACTCAAGCTGAGTTCTCACGGCGGATACAACTTTAGGATGTGAATGGCCTGCTATCGCAGGCCCCCAACTTCCGACGTAGTCGATGTATCGATTGCCATCAACATCAAACAGGTAAGGTCCATCACCTTTGGTGAAGTAGATAGGGTGATCTCTAAGGTTATTGAACGCTCGTACGGGAGAATTAACTCCGCCAGGCATTACCGAAAGCGCCGCGTCGAAAAGGCTTTTAGATCTATTGTTCATAAAATTTTATTAAATAATCCTGATAAACGTTTTGTAGCCACATACGGGCATTTAGCTTTAGATATGGCATCGACGATAGCTATATGCGTTGCGCCATTATTAATAAGTTTGGAGGCATTATCCAAGTTTATACCTCCTATAGCGACAATCGCTGATGAGAATTTTTCCTGAGCGACTTTTAGGATCTCAGACGAACACGGAGGTGCCTCCGGTTTCGTTAGCGATGGGTAAAATCGACCAAACGCGACATAGTCAGCGCCGTTGTCAAACATCTCACTTGCTCTATCAATATCATTATAGCAGGATACACCGATTATTTTGTGCTCTCCAAGCTTGTCGCGGGCCGCCTTTAAGGTGGAGTCTGATTTACCTATATGAACACCATCGGCGTTCACAGTTAACGCAAGCTCAATAGAGTCATTTATAATAAAAGGAACTTTATGTGCTGCACAAACCTCTTTTAATCGTAATGCTTGATTGCGTCTTTGTAAGTGATTTAAGTTTTTTTGACGGTACTGAACCATACATGCTCCGCCACTTAAGACTTGTCTTGTAAGTGAAATTAGCTTTTTGGTATCTTCGATACCACCAGGTGTTAGCCAATAAACTCCGTTTTTCTTAAATTTCACGGTTGGACCCTTTCCAGAAAAATCGATTAGGGACTTTCTGACGCCATCCAAAGTCATGAGCATATTGTACTGCCGCATGAGTAAATATTTGCGCGGACCGCACGGCATTTCGGATATCCATTCCGGTCGCCAAGTGACACGCGGCTGCGGAGCTTAGAGTGCATCCGGTACCATGATACTCTCCTGGATAGCGATCCATTTCGAAAGTCTCCTGGCCATAAATTTTTGAGAACAAGCTATTAGTGATAATCTCTTTTTCTGGATATATGTCGGTCACCAATACGCTTTTGCATCCCTGATCTAGTAAAAAATTCGCGCCAGACACGACATCTTTACTGCCACTTAAAAGGCGTAATTCTCCTAGATTAGGAGTTATTAGCTCGGCTAGAGGAGTTAGATGTTGGAGGTACCCGTCGATTATTTTTTCAGAGAATAGCTTCATCCCAGATCCACTACCAAGTATTGGATCTACTATTAAAGGAATATTTGGTAGTTTTTTTCTAACTATATCTCCCAAAGTAGCCATCAAATTGGATGAATTTATTAGCCCAACTTTGCAAACTTGGGGCGAAAATTCTTCCAGTAATATTTCTATTTGTATTCTAAAGTTGTGGGCGCTGATGTTTTGAACGCTGCAAAGTTTTCTAGTATTTTGGACCGTTAACCCCGTTATGATAGTAGCGGGATAACACTCGAGCGCCCGACATGTTTCTATATCCGCTTGCAGACCTGCACCGCTAGGATCGTGCGCTGATGCGATCAGTATATTTCCCGGTTTTAATTCCTTATGAACCATCTACGTAACTCTCGTGTAAATCAAAGTGAGGGTTTAAATACCGCCAGAAAAATTATTGCGATCAATGCAATAACTGGCACCTCGTTTAGCCACCTATAGAATATATGACCATGTTTATTTGTCCTAAGAACAAACTCCTTCCGGAGCCTCCCTAAATATAACTGATAGACGCACAAACTAATGACTATAAGTATCTTTATTTGCAACCAGGGTGATTGAGAAAGCCAAGACGTACCGTTAATGATGATAAGGCCAATGCCGGTACCCAGTGTTAGCAGCATACTGGGCCACATTATACCGCGATATAACTTCCGCTCCATTAACTCGAATCGTTGGATACTCGTTTCGTCAAATGAACTGGAGTGATAGACATATAGCCGCGGGAGGTAAAATAAACCTGCGAACCACGTAACTACAAATATTAAATGTAAAGATTTTAGTAATAGGTACATGATTTAATGTTTCATTAATAATTTCATTTATATGGCAATATGCGCACTGCTTAAGAAGATAATATCTTATTTGACTCAAATAACTTAGAGGATAAAGATGAACACTAACCGAAAAAAAGGTAAACTTTAAGTTTTTTAACCAACTGCAGTTGCCAGTCTATAAGGAATAAAAATGTGGCGCAAAAATAGAAAGCGGAAGCCGAGTAAAATAGATTCCCTGGTGGGGGGCAATACTGTGCTGACTGGCGATGTTAAATTTAGCGGTGGAATGCATGTCGACGGCACTATAAAAGGAACAGTTCATTCTGAAGTTGGTGGATATTCATGTTTGACTGTGAGCGAACGTGGAACTATCGAAGGTGAAGTACAAGTTGATTGCGTGTTACTCAGCGGATTAGTGAAAGGGGATGTCCGCGCGTCGGAGCAAATAGCGCTGGCGTCTAGCGCCAGAGTTGAGGGCGATGTGTATTATGGGTTAATGGAGATGGCAATCGGTGCCGAGGTCAACGGGAAGTTAGTTAGGATCACTGACGAAGAAAGACCTTCGCTTTCTTTAGATTATGGGGGTGTTCCTCAAGAAAGTGATTGATTTTAATGGCATTTGGGACAAGAATAGATACGCTAAACAGAAATTAATGATAGAGAATGAAGATGAACGCTACTGTAGAGACCCTAGTATTTACCGATTCAGCTGCTCATAAGGTAAAAGAGCTCATAGATGAAGAGGGTGACGATAGCCTGATGCTGAGAGTGTTTATATCTGGGGGAGGATGCTCGGGTTTTCAATATGGATTTACGTTTGACCAAAAGGAGGGTGACGGTGACACCGTAGTATCTAACGGTGGCGTTAAGTTGCTTGTCGACCCGATGAGTGTGCAGTACCTGTCGGGCGCAGAGATTGATTACAGCGAAGGCTTAGAAGGTTCTCAGTTCGTAATACGAAATCCGAATGCTACCACTACGTGCGGGTGCGGTTCTTCATTTTCTGTTTAAAAAAAATTATCGATCCAATCTTTCCACTTAACCTGTTAAAAATTTACGCCGAATATATGCCTCCGAGTACCGATTCATGATGTTTCCCGCCGGTTGCAAGTTTCACTGGTGACTGTGAAAGTCGCTGTTTTGCTAGCCAGGCGAATGCTGCGGCTTCTACAAAATCGGGATGGATGCCTAAAAAATCCGTAGTACTCACTTTTTGGGTCGGAAATTCTTTGCTAATTTGTTCCATTAAAAATGTATTTGATGCTCCGCCTCCACAAATATAAATTTCTGGTTTCGGGTCTAATTGGCTTTTTTTAATTTCTTTGGCGATTGATTGCGAGGTGAATTCAATCAAAGTAGCTTGCACGTCACGGGGATTGGCATTTTTCCATTCTTTTCGGGAATTTAGGACGCTATATAAATAATGCAAGTTAAATAGTTCTCGCCCAGTACTTTTTGCTCGTTTTTGATCGAAATAGGGACCGCTTAACAACTTATCTAAAAGGGGCGCAATAGCGTTTCCTGACTTCGCCCATCGTCCCGCTTCATCGAATTCTCCTTGGCCATTTTGTCGACACCAATCATCCATGAGACAGTTCCCGGGGCCCGTATCGTATCCTATAAGGTCACTCGCATTTTTTTTTAAGATCGAGATATTTGCAATGCCCCCGATATTTACTATTACTCGGTGGCAATTATCGGAGCTGAATTGATATTCATGAAATGCAGGTACTAGAGGCGCACCCTGTCCGCCTAAGGCGACATCTGCGCTTCTAAAACTTGCTACAGTAGTTATACCGGTTTTCACCGCTATGTTTGATGGATTTCCTATCTGCCAGCTATAAGGGGTTTTTTTGTCAATATTATGACTTATAGTTTGACCGTGTGAGCCGATTGCAACGATATCATCGGAAGCGATTTGAGCTTTGTCTAAAAGTTGCTTTACAGTAGACGCGAAAAAATTGCCTACTGTTATGTCGAGGCAAGCAATATGTTTAAGTGTAAATCGATTTCTTGTATCTGTTATTTCCAAAAGATCTTCTTTGATAGGAGACGGATATGGCAGCTTTAGGCTAGCTATCAAGCGCAATTTATTGCCTACAAAATTTACTGCAACCGCATCCACTCCATCCATACTTGTTCCAGACATTAGGCCTACGAAGATAGGGTCCGTATCGCTTGGAGTTTTTTCTTCCACTTTTTTTACCTTTTTGAATATAGCCGAACTAAAGTCTCAGTAATTTTTTTAGTTTCTTGAGTATCGCGCCCTTCGTTGCGGCCGAGTAACGATAGCAGCATACGCGTGCGCTCTTCAAAAGCCGCCCTATATTTAAGACTTATAGGCCGCTCAGCTGGAAGCTTAACAGTTAAAGGATCTCTATGCTCACCATTAACTCTAAATTCATAGTGCAGATGTGGGCCGGTTGCTAGGCCCGATTTTCCCACGTAGCCTATAATTTGACCTTGTGCAACTCTGGATCTAAGTTCTAATCTTTTAGCGTAGTCTGAGAGATGCGCATATAGAGTGGAATATTTTCCACCATGTTGAAGTTCAATGGTATGCCCATATCCACCTTTTACACCTAAATACTTTACCTGACCATCAGCCGTCGCCCTAATTGGAGTGCCGATTGGGGCGGCGTAGTCGACACCTTTATGCGCTCTGATACGATTTAGGATAGGGTGTTTTCTTTTTAAATTAAATCGCGAGCTAATTCTAGCCGAGTCCACGGGGTTACGCAGAAATGTTTTCTGCAGCGCGTGTCCCTTCTCCGAGAAATAAGACTTATTGCCATTATCATCTATATTCAAGAATGCAGAATAACGACTTCCTTGATTCACAAACTCTGCCGCAAGAATTCTTCCATTCGCATGATATTTGCCCTTAATTTCTAGTTTTTCGTATACGACCTTGAAATGATCACCGATTCGAATATTTTGTGAAAAATCAATGTCCCAAGCAAATATGGCTGTGAGTTGCATGATTATTGAATCGCTAAGCCCGATATTCTTTCCGTCTACGTAGAGTGATGTTTCCAGTGCGGTACCGGCTACCACAATTGTCGTGTCAGGCCTTAAAGAATTTTTCTCCATGCTAAATGACCGATCTTGGCGGGAAAAGACCAAGGATTCGAGGTTATTCACCTCAACAACTAGCTTTTGTAGTAGACCATCTGAAACTTCAAATTTAATTTTTTGACCAGGCTTTAACTTCTTAAGTTTTTTCGAATCCTTATTTATGGACAGGATATTTAGAAGGTCAACGTCAGGTAATCCGACTTGTTGGAAAATTAAAGAGAGGCTCTGACCTGATTCTACCTCGACGACTATCGTTTTAACAGTTGGTGTCGCAGGTGCGGTTTTTTCACTGTACGCAGGCATATACGGGAGAGGCTCGAATGGAAAATTTAGCAGCTCTCCTTGTGATAACCTAGATTTTTCCTTAGGTATAGTTTTATTTGACACCGTAATCACTAATGCGGCGCTACTCAATGCTACGATTATCCATAGACGAAATCGATTGTTTTTAAAGACTTTACTAACTATAAAACTATTTAAGGTGTTGAAAAGCATTGGTGACCTGTTGGCGGATTGGGCCTGTTGGCAGATTGGGCGTTGAGAGCTACTGTTTCTAAAAAAGAGCCAATGTATAATAGTACTGAATGCTTTTTAAAATATCATCAAAAATACGCTTGTTTAGGGTATAGGGAAAGTTAATGTCTAAGGTGCGGGAACAGTTAGAGCGGATACGTGAAGGGGCTTCTGATATTTTGCGAGAGGAAGA
>CACEAA010000001.1:22500-162425 GCA_902557415.1 uncultured Pseudomonadota bacterium
GGTTAATATTCCTGTACCTCGATTTACTGCGACGGGGGGACGGAGAAGGTTAGACCAGCCGGGTGTTGGACATCCCGGTTTAAGCATGTAGGGAGTTTTCTTAGGTAAATCCGGGAAAACGTTATCCTGAGGTGTGATGACGAGGTTTCTTTTAAAGAGACTGAAGTGGTTGATACCCTGCTTCCAGGAAAATCCTCTAAGCATCAGGTAAATAGAGACCGTACCCTAAACCAACACAGGTGGGCAGGGAGAGTATCCCAAGGCGCTTGAGAGAACTCTGGTGAAGGAACTAGGCAAAATAGCACCGTAACTTCGGGAGAAGGTGTGCCTTCATGTACGTGAAGAGCCTCGCGCTCGGAGCGGAAGAAGGTTGCAGTGACTAGGTGGCTGCGACTGTTTACTAAAAACATAGCACTCTGCAAACTCGAAAGAGGACGTATAGGGTGTGACGCCTGCCCGGTGCCGGAAGGTTAATTGATGGGGTTAGCTTTTGCGAAGCTCTTGATCGAAGCCCCGGTAAACGGCGGCCGTAACTATAACGGTCCTAAGGTAGCGAAATTCCTTGTCGGGTAAGTTCCGACCTGCACGAATGGCGTAACGACGGCCACGCTGTCTCCACCAGAGACTCAGCGAAATTGAACTTGCTGTTAAGATGCAGTGTACCCGCGGCTAGACGGAAAGACCCCGTGCACCTTTACTATAGCTTTACACTGAATTTTGAATATATCTGTGTAGGATAGGTGGGAGGCTTTGAAGTGTGATCGCTAGATTGCATGGAGCCATCCTTGAAATACCACCCTGGTATATTTGAAGTTCTAACCTAGGTCCGTAATCCGGATCGGGAACAGTGTATGGTGGGTAGTTTGACTGGGGCGGTCTCCTCCCAAAGAGTAACGGAGGAGCACAAAGGTAACCTCAGAACGGTCGGAAATCGTTCAATGAGTGCAAAGGCATAAGGTTGCTTGACTGCGAGATAGACACATCGAGCAGGGACGAAAGTCGGTCTTAGTGATCCGGTGGTTCTGTATGGAAGGGCCATCGCTCAACGGATAAAAGGTACGCCGGGGATAACAGGCTGATTCCTCCCAAGAGTTCACATCGACGGGGGAGTTTGGCACCTCGATGTCGGCTCATCACATCCTGGGGCTGTAGCAGGTCCCAAGGGTATGGCTGTTCGCCATTTAAAGTGGTACGCGAGCTGGGTTTAGAACGTCGTGAGACAGTTCGGTCCCTATCTGCCGTGGGCGCTGGAGACTTGAAGGTAGCTGCTCCTAGTACGAGAGGACCGGAGTGGACGTACCTCTGGTGTTCCGGTTGTCACGCCAGTGGCATTGCCGGGTAGCTATGTACGGAAAGGATAACCGCTGAAAGCATCTAAGCGGGAAGCCTCACCTAAGATTAGGTCTCCCAAGATACTTGATATCTTCTAAAGGGCCCTTGTAGACCACAAGGTTGATAGGCCGGGTGTGGAAGTCCAGTAATGGATGAAGCTAACCGGTACTAATTACCCGAGAGGCTTGACCATATAACGCTAAAACGTTTTGTGACGTCAGGATGACAAGTGTACATGCAAACCTGTTCGATTTTTCCAAATTATTACTTCCGACTATGTTTTAGGAGGGAGTTGTTCCGGTTTGTTTGGCGATAATAGCGAGTGGGAACCACCTGATTCCATCTCGAACTCAGAAGTGAAACTACTTAGCGCCGATGATAGTGTGGGGTCTCCCATGTGAAAGTAGGTCATTGCCAAGCATTATTTCTAAAGCTCCTAGTGGGATTATTACCGACTAGGGGCTTTTTTATTGCCATTTTTAAAACCTAATATGCAAATAATCTCAAAAATTAGAATTAAATTCTATTTTTAAATGATTCACTCGAATATAATTAATTTTTGACGGTCTAATTAAGCTGTTTATAAAGCCTAATTTTTATAATAATTAACTATCATAACTGTCTTCGAATTAGATTGGTGGTTGTATGATTATTGGAGTCCCGAAGGAAATTAAAAATAATGAGTTTCGAGTCGGCTTGACTCCAGATAGTGTTAAAGTTTTGGTATCTCATGGTCAGATATTGAAAGTTGAGGCGGGAGCGGGGATGGGAATAGGCGTCTCTGACAAGGAATATCTCGAAGCAGGAGCTGAAGTCATATCTGAAGTTGGCGAGATATTTCGGGATTCGGAACTCATTATCAAAGTAAAAGAGCCTCAGCCTGAAGAATGCAAACTATTGAGAAAAGAACAAATTTTGTTTACTTATTTGCATCTGGCTGCGGATAGGCGGCAGACCGAGCTTTTGCTGGAAAGTGGCGCTATCGCGATTGGGTACGAGACAGTGAAGAAGGGTGGCGATTTGCCTTTGCTTGCTCCCATGAGCGAAATCGCGGGTAAGCTTTCAGTACAAGCTGGTGCCAGATTTCTAGAGAAATCATTTGGGGGGACGGGTATATTGTTGGGCGGTGCTGCTGGAGTTTTGCCTGCGAGAGTATTAGTTATTGGCGGTGGCATAGTCGGACAAAATGCTGCTCAGGTTGCACTTGGTATGGGGGCAGAGGTGTCGATATTAGATACTTCGGCGGGAAAAGTACGTTCTCTCAATGATAAATATCGTGGGTCAATTAAATGCTCTCTATCCGGAACCGATTCTATAAAACGACATAGTCAAGCATCAGATCTCATCATCGGCGCTGTTCTTTCCCCGGGTGCAGGTGCGCCTAAGGTCGTCACAAGGGAAACTTTAAGGATAATGCGACCTGGTACGGTGATCGTTGATGTTGCTATTGATCAAGGTGGTTGCTTTGAGACTTCGCGTCCAACAACTCACGAAGATCCTGTTTTTGTTGTTGAGGGCGTATTACACTATTGCGTGGCCAATATACCTGGCGCTGTACCTAAGACTTCCACTTTCGCGCTAAACAAAGTGACACTGCCATATATAATAAAACTAGCTACCCGCGGACCAGATGCCGCGTTTACCGAGATACCGGGATTTTCGGACGGGCTAAATATTTGTAAAGGAAAGCTTACCAATAAGGCTGTTGCTGATCATTTAGAATTGCCGCACGTGGATTGGGTCAGCGCAATCGGTGAAGGTTGACACTCCTGCATTGCCTACTAATACTTGTTAAAATGATACTGTGATATTTCATTATGGTATGTAAAACGTCATTTTTAAATGACAAAATTTTAAAGTCTAAATTTGGAGAATTCTTGTGAGTAAAAAACAGATAATGTCGCCTTTGCCAGGTACTTTCTACAGGAAGCCCTCTCCCGACAGTGAGAACTTTAAAAACGATGGTGACTCTGTTGAGGTTGATGACGTGGTGGGGTTGGCGGAGGTAATGAAAAGTTATCACGAAATTAAATCTACGGTTTCAGGTGGCGGTATACAGTTTTTGGTTGAGGATGGCGATGCGATTATGCCGGGTCAGGTTATCGCCGAAGTAGAGTGACAGACCCTCGTTCGGTTCTTATAGCTAACCGTGGTGAGATAGCTGTCCGAGTAAATCAAGCATGTAGACAGCTTGGTATAAAGACTGTCCAAGTATATAGCGACGCCGATATAGATTCTCTTGCGGTTAGGATGTCCGATGATGCCATACGCATTGGTCCCGCCGTTTCAGCAAAATCCTATTTAAATATTGACAATATACTGGCGGCTGCTAAGTCGTCTGGTGTGGATGCAATTCATCCTGGTTATGGGTTTTTAGCAGAGAACTCGGAGTTTGCGAGCGCGGTAGAGTCTTCGGGAATAAGGTTTCTTGGCCCCAGTAGTCAGATAATTAAACGTTTAGGTGATAAAGTATCCGCGCGCGAGCTTGTGTCGTCTTTGAATGTGGCAACTGTCCCCGGAAGCAATGGGCGGGTTGCTGACTTGAACCATGCTCAGGTTTTGGCGAAAGATATTGGATATCCGTTGATGATAAAGGCGAGTGCAGGTGGTGGTGGAAGGGGGATAAGACCTGTCTATAGTGAGAATGATTTGTCCCGATATTTCCCGCAAGCTAGCGCAGAGGCACTTACCTCTTTTGGAGATGGAGGTTTGTATATAGAGAAGTATATTGCTAGCGCCAGGCACGTGGAAGTTCAGGTTCTGGGCGATGGTGAAACATATGTACACCTCTTTGAGAGAGATTGTTCGTTACAGCGAAGACGTCAAAAAGTTTGGGAAGAGGCGCCAGCGATATGTTTATCCGATGAGACTAGACAAAGCATGTGCGACAGCGCTCTAAAAATTTGCGAAGCAGTGAGATACTGTGGAGCCGGGACTGTTGAGTTTTTGTATGATATAAGGTCTGGAGACTATTACTTCCTTGAGATGAATACTAGAATTCAGGTCGAACATCCTGTTACCGAAATGGTCACTGGTGTTGATATTGTTAAGGAGATGATCCGTATCGGGTTTGGTGAAAAATTATCGCTAAGCCAGAACGAGCTGAAAATGACCGGACATGCTATTGAATGCCGGATTAATGCTGAGGATCCCACAAAAGATTTCCTACCTTGGCCTGGAACTATTTCTAAAATTTCTTTCCCCGAGGGGGCGGGTGTCAGATTTGATTCAATGTTGTTCGAGGGTTATGAAGTCCCACCTTTCTATGATTCATTATTGGGAAAATTGATCGTATATGATCAAGATAGACCGCGCGCCATAGATAAGTTAAAACATGTGTTGGATAAGTTTGTAATTGAAGGGATACCTACCACTTTGAGACTGCACGAAAAACTAGTCCGCGATGCTAACGTGGTGGCTGGCAAAGTTGATATCGAGTTTTTGGAAAAATGGCTTTTAAAGCAATTTTGACTATATTTCCGCGAGGTTGTTAATGGGGTCAAGATTCACATTTGGAGGAGATGAGCATTTGCTTGTCGAATGTGCGGATGAGATGTCGATGAGGGCCTTTTTTAAGAGCTTGTCTGCGGCCGAATTAATCAAAAAGTCGCGGTTAATAGGGTTGGATGAGATAAATGCCGGCAACGCTTCTTATCTAGTTAAATTTAATCCGGACTTAATTAAACCAGCAGAATTATTATCGGAAATTAAAAAAATTGACCGCCAAGCAGAAGAGTCGGTACCCGTCATTAAAACTCGGATAGTTGAAATCCCGGTGTTTTACAAAGATCCATGGACGTATGAAACTGGAATGCGATTTCGCGAAAGACATCAAGATCCTACTGTTACCGATTTAGAATATGCCGCTTCTATAAACGGATATGCGACGGTAGAAGAATTTATCAATGCGCATCATTCCTCACCCTGGTTTGTGTCAATGGTTGGTTTCGTAGCAGGCTGTCCGTGGTTGTATCAAATGGTGGACAGACAGCATCAAATTGAAGTGCCTAAGTATCTCCGACCTCGGACGGATACGCCGCGACATACAATAGGTCATGGAGGATGTTTTGCTTGCATTTACGCGGTTCAAGGCGCGGGAGGATATCAGATGTTTGGTGTGACGCCGGTGCCGATTTTCGACCCCTCAGCTAGGCATAGCCATATTGACGAGTCAATGGTATTTTTTCGTCCAGGCGATATAGTCAAGTTCAGAGCTATAAGTTCTCCTGAGTATGATTCGATTAGTGGCGAGGTGAGAGACGGTATTTTTGTTTTAAAAACAGCCTCCGTGGAATTTGATTTGCGGCAATTTGAAGAAAACTCGCGGAGCTATAATCGAGCGTTATTGGATAAATTTGATGGGTATTAATGTTTTAAACTCTGGTTTGTCTACGACCGTTCAGGACCTCGGTCGGCCCGGTTATTTTCATTTAGGTATTCCCATGAGTGGAGCGATGGACCAAAAGGCTATGCGAATAGCGAATTTACTGGTTGGAAATTCGGAGAGTGCTGCGGGTCTAGAGATTGTATTTACGGGTCCGACTCTCCGTTTTGATGAAGCATGTCTTATAGCGGTTACCGGGGCCGAGATGCCTTTTAAATTGGATGGAGTTAGTCAATTTTCATGGCGGTCTATTCAAGTCGAAAAAGGTCAAACTCTAGAATTTGATTATCTGCGAGCGGGAGCGCGATGTTACCTGAGTGTATCAGGCGGCATTAACGTGCCTGTGATATTGGGAAGTCGCTCGACATATTTGGTGGGTTCTTTTGGGGGGATGCACGGCCGGCCTATCGCTACTGGAGACATTTTACCACTAGGACATTCTGATTATTTGGCTAGTCAGGTTGGTAAAAATCTGCCGACTAGGATGCTGCCTGATATTAGTGCGCGAGAAATACGAGTACTACTAGGGCTTTATTCTCATAGACTTACCGAAGGCTCTATTTCGAAGTTTTTCTCGGAAAAATGGATTGTAGCCTCTGAAGCAGACCGAATGGGTTATCGGTTTAAAGGCGGGCATGCGCTGGAGTTTGTGGAGCGTAAAGCTCCGTTTGGTGCGGGGTCCGATCCATCGAACATTGTTGATAGCAGCTACGCATACGGATCTATCCAAGTTCCAAGCGGGACAGAGCCCATTATTCTGCACAGAGATGCGGTATCTGCTGGGGGTTATTTTACATTAGGAGCGGTGATTTCAGCTGATATGGACTTGATTGCGCAGCTTCAACCGAAT
Source organism: uncultured Pseudomonadota bacterium (assembly GCA_902557415.1). Classification (GTDB taxonomy): domain Bacteria; phylum Pseudomonadota; class Gammaproteobacteria; genus UBA4457. The sequence continues at coordinate 29,067 of CACEAA010000001.1, forward strand.
ACTCCTATTCAGTTTGTTTCAATCGACATGGATCAAGCATTGATAGCTAGAGCTGAGCGGGTCGCGGTGATGAAAGAAATTCGTGCCTACATTTCTAATAGCTGATTCGTTGAGTTTTTGATCTGATTATTTGATAGCATTCGATGATGGTTATTTTCTATAAAATTAAAGTGACATATTTCATGTTTGCGAATCTTTTTCTGATGGCGATGCTCTGCGTAGTATCTTTAAATTTGCCTGCAGTCGAAGCTTTGAGTGGTAATTGGGTGTTAGATGATGAGCTGTCCGATGAGTTTAATGCGGTATCTAAAGCTTTAAATAAGGCGATAAAAAAGGCTCGGCGCAAAGCTGAAAGTGAAAACCAGAAATTCGATACCGGCTCTAAGCCCCGTGAGAGGAATAGATATGATTCCCAGGTTCGAGCAACTGAAGCCCAGATTAAAGATGCGACAATAGAGAAATACTGGGGCGGACCAGCGGCGCAGAACTTAATTTTTCAAACTGACGCAATTAAGTTTTATGTTGGACGGAAAGTGGCTGTCTTATATGGTAATGACCAGAAACGTTTGTTAAAGATCAATCCTTCGGGCAGAGCCTATTCCTACTCGGGAACTGAGGTCACCGATGATTATCTGGGTCGTTCACTTACCTACTTTGATGGGGGGGTCTTAGTGATCGAAACTACGGGGAGAACTGGCATGGAATTTGTCGAAAAATACCGCGTGGCGGAAGAGACGGGTCAGTTAATCCAAGCGCTAGAGATAGAGGATGACAGGCACACCCATACTCTAACAATGACTCGTTACTTTGATCGTAAAGAAAAATAATATAGTCGTCGGCGGGTCGTAACATTCTGCTTTGACTCAGAAGGCAGAACAGAATGTTACGCAACTAAATTTAGCCTACAAGCTTCAGCCCCCAGTATACAAGCAGTATAAGCTGTACACTAAATAAGGTGGCACGCAGTAGAACCATTGGTACGGATGTGGAGATAAGGTGAACAATAGTTTGTCCCACCCTACAATATAAGAATATTGCCGCGAGGCCATCTGTAATGGCGGTTTTCTCAGTGACCACAGCTACTAGCATGATACCGACAGCCAGGGCCAGGTTTTCTAGGTTATTACCTAGTGCTCGAGTCGCTCTTAACCCAAATGCACTGAGATCGCTTCCGTCATTTCTGAAGGTATTGAGTTCTTTACCAGATGTAACTCGTACACCTACGAGTAGAAATGAGCAGACTATTGCCCAAAGCACGAGGTACACGATGACTTGAATAGTATCCATTTAAATCCCCTTTGATACATGTAATTATTATGTTTCTAGATGATAACTGGAATTATGTGTGCTTGCGATCTTTAATGTACCTTTGTTTTCATCTATTTAACTTCAGTTCTTTAATCGCTGCGATTATTTTGGGGTGATAGTAGGGGGTCGCGCATACTATTCCCTTATTTCCTACCATTTCCTTCCCATTACTGAAGTTGAGGACCTTTCCGTCAGCGTCTGAGACTATAGCGCCGGCTTCAGACGCTATTAGGAGGCCCGCCGCGTGATCCCAAACTTTTTCTACGTAGTACTGATCTGCTGGTAGTCTGATAAAGGCTTCAGCTTGACCCCTACTTACTATTGTATATTTACATTGACTATCTAGTTGTAGCTTATGATTTTTTTTGTTGAGAAACTTCGCAATCTGGTCGTTCTTTTTAGTTATCGAATGCAGTGGTTCTGCGGAACCACAGATTCTTATTTCGTTAGATTGATTCAATTCGCAAGATATCTTTTCAGGCTCGAACGAAGTGAAGTTATCTGGAAGTACCCATGAGCCTTTTCCTCTTAGACTAAAAAAAATACTACCTACAGGACTGATGACATGGGGAGAGTCGTCTTTAGAGGGCGATAGATTGGGGCAACCCATTATTGCTTTGGTAACTTCACCCTTATCAATAAAAGCTAAGGCAATAGCGTACTGGGCTCCTCTGATAAAGCCTTTTGTTCCGTCGATCGGATCAAGCGTCCAGTAGGGCTCCCCCACGCCTCTATAGCTTCCCGTATCGATTACACGTATCACAGTTTCAGCGGATACAGTAGGCCAGTTCATGCCGGCGAGGTCACATACACTTGCTAATAGCGACTTTTGTGTCTTAAGCTCCGAGCTATCTTCTTCAGCTAAAATTTTGACATCTTTATATAGCTGGCCTAATTTTCGGTTTATTATGGCTTGGATCGCGAAGTCTGCTGCTGTGACTGGCGTTGAATCTGACTTTGAATGCTGCGGTAGGTTAAGGCTTGCCCGTTGAGCTTTCCTTGCAATACGACAACTGGCGGCTACGATATCTAGACATTCTCTAAAGTTCCTATCATAACTTATATGTTTCTTCATACTATTACCTTTAGATCTAGATGTAATGTCTTTGTAATCCACCCGTATGTTAAACTACTGGCTAAATAGCTGTAAAAAATTTAACCAAATTAGTTGTAGAGAATAAAATGATTGTAATATTTTCTGGGGTGGTTTCCCCGGTCCGAGGATTTGTCTAATGACGGAAGCGAAACTTTATCCTGTGTCGGGTGCGGTTAAAAAATCGGCGCACATCGATGACGATCTTTATAAAATTATGTATCAGCGTTCAATTGATGAGCCTGAAGAGTTTTGGGGAGAGAAAGCTGAAGAATTTTTAACTTGGGAGAAAAAATGGTCTAAGGTAAGTGATTGTGACTTTGGCTCAGCTGAAATTAAGTGGTTTATCGACGGCAAGCTAAATGTAACCGTAAATTGTATCGACCGGCATCTGAATCAACGTGGAGATCAGGTTGCTATAATTTGGGAAGGCGATGATCCCAGCGATGATAAGCGAATTACCTACAAAGAGTTGTACCGAGAAGTATGCCGATTTAGTAATGCGTTAAAGTCCCGCGGTGTGAATAAAGGGGATCGAGTTTCTATATACATGCCGATGATTCCAGAGGCAGCAATTGCTATGCTAGCGTGCGCGAGGATAGGCGCTATACATTCTGTAGTTTTTGGAGGATTTTCTCCGGATGCGCTGAAAGACCGTATTTTGGATTCCGAATGTACTGTTTTAGTTACCTCCGATGAGGGTGTGAGGGGAGGACGTCCCATACCATTAAAAGCGAACGCTGATATTGCTTTAGATCATTGTCCGAACGTAAATACTGTTTTTGTAGTTGAAAGAACAGGAAAAAAAATAAGCTGGTCTGAGGGGCGCGACATTTGGTACCACGAGGCAGTCGCCAAAGAGGAGCCGGTTTGCCCAGCCGAAGTGATGGACGCAGAAGATCCTCTGTTTATTCTGTATACCTCGGGTTCGACCGGAAAGCCTAAAGGTGTATTACATACAACTGGAGGCTACCTTTTACATGCGGCTATGACCCATAAATATGTTTTCGATTACAAGAATGAAGATACTTATTGGTGTACCGCGGACGTAGGTTGGGTCACCGGACATTCGTATATTATTTATGGTCCTTTAGCGAACGGTGCTAAGACTCTTATGTTTGAAGGAGTACCTACCTATCCTGATGCGAGTAGGATGTGGCAGATAATTGATAAGCATGAGGTGAATATTTTTTATACTGCTCCAACTGCCTTGCGAGCGCTTATGGGGCAGGGAGACCACTTTGTCGAGTGCTGTGATTTAAGTAGCTTGAGGTTATTGGGTAGCGTTGGTGAGCCTATCAATCCAGAAGCATGGGACTGGTATTACTCGGTTGTTGGTAAGTCTTCATGCCCGATAGTAGATACGTGGTGGCAGACTGAGACTGGGGGAATATTAATTACGCCTTTGCCAGGTGCGGTCGCTCTCAAGCCGGGTTCTGCTACGGTACCATTTTTTGGGGTCGAGCCAGCTTTAGTAGACGATACTGGGACTGAGTTGGAAGGACCAGCTTCGGGAGCTCTCATAATTAAGAACTCATGGCCAGGTCAAATGCGCACTGTTTATGGCGATCATGCCCGGTTCAAAGAAACGTACTTTTCCATGTTTCCAGGTCGTTACTTCACGGGTGACGGAGCACGACGCGATGAAGATGGTTATTATTGGATAACAGGAAGAGTAGATGATGTCATCAATGTGTCTGGTCACCGTATGGGAACTGCTGAAGTCGAAAGTGCGTTAGTGCTTCATGACGCGGTGGCTGAGGCTGCGGTGGTAGGTTTCCCTCACGATATCAAGGGGCAGGGGATCTATGCATACGTTACGCTCATGAATGGCATTGGGGAGAGCGAGAAGTTACGAGATGAGTTGGTATTGCATGTTCGTAAAGAAATTGGCGCAATCGCGGCACCTGACGTAGTTCAATGGGCTCCCGGTTTGCCTAAGACCAGGTCGGGTAAGATTATGCGACGAATACTTCGGAAAATCGCGGCAAATGAAACTGATAATCTCGGCGATGTTTCTACGCTAGCGGAACCTTCGGTAGTGGAGGATTTAGTTACTCGGAGGGTGAAATCATAAGATGCGTTGGGGGATACGACTCTCTGATCTGGCGATGTGATGAATAAGATCTTAGAGTTGGTAACCTAGGTGTTAAAAATGAACTACGGTAGTGACTGAAGGACGAGTATACCGGCCTTTATAGATTCGATTCGCGAAAATTTTTTCGGATAGTTCGAACCCTGCCGATAATTAGTGCGTAAAGATATTTTTAGGCGAAGAATTATTAGTAGGAGCCGATACTTTTGGCTAGCCCTCGAGACTATCGGTTCGAGAGAGCGATTTAGTTGGCTTAGTAGATACTTGGCCTTGCTCCATAGATACAGCGAGACAAATAAATTGGAACGCGCCTAAATTAGATTTTTTGCTCTTAATTGTTGCCATTTTTTGAAAGAATTTGATAGTGAGATTGCGGGCCACCATAAGGTATCGTAACATAGCCCACTATTTATGTTTTATACGCTGGTTTAAACTGAAACAAGTATCGGAAAAGGTTCTTTCAATTGCCTAAATTTTTGGTAAGCAGCGCGTTTTTATAACTCACAGGTGGAGAATTAGAGTAAAAATGACTAGTAACGTTGAACTGGCGGCATGGGTGGAAGAAGTTGTTCAATTAACTAAGCCAGAATCGATCCACTGGTGTTCCGGTACCGAAGAGGAAAATTCTTCATTAATTGATTTGATGGAACGTTCGGGTGATTTGATTAAGTTAAATCCGGATACTCATCCCAATTGCTATTTGCATAGATCTGATCCCAAAGATGTGGCTAGAGTAGAGCACTTGACGTTTGTCTGCACAGAGAAAGAACTAGATGCTGGGCCCAATAATAACTGGTTAGCGCCATCAAATGGCCATGAGAAGATAAATAAGCTATTTGATGGTTGTATGCAGGGACGCACGATGTACGTTATCCCATACTTGATGGGGCCATATGGATCACCTTATGCACGGGCGGGAGTAGAAGTCACCGACAGTCCATATGTTGTGGTAAACATGCGGATTATGGCTCGGATAGGGCTGCGTGCGCTACAGCATATTGAGGCGGGGAACAGTTTTGTGAAAGGTATGCACTCGCTTGGTGATCTGGATCCTGATAGGCGATTGATAATGCATTTTCCGGAAGAATTGTCTATTAAAAGTATTGGCTCGGGCTACGGTGGTAATGCCCTGCTAGGAAAGAAATGTCATGCGCTCCGTATAGCAAGCTCTCAGGCCCGCTCCGAAGGTTGGTTGGCGGAACATATGTTGATTTTAGGAATGGAGTCGCCCGCTGGAGAAACCCAGTATGTGGCTGCGGCTTTTCCATCCGCCTGCGGGAAGACTAACTTAGCTATGTTGGTTCCGCCCGAAGGTTATGAGGGCTGGAAGATATGGACCGTAGGAGATGATATCGCCTGGATGCATCTAGGGCCTGACGGGCAGCTTTGGGCGATTAACCCAGAGGCTGGTTTCTTTGGGGTGGCACCTGGAACAAGCTTAAAGACTAATCCAAACTGCATGAATACATTAGGGAAAGACGCTATATATACTAACGTTGCGGTTACTGAAGATATGCAACCGTGGTGGGAAGGTATAGATGGCGATAAGCCTGATTCACTGATAGATTGGCAGGCGCGGCCGCATGACTTAGAGCTTAACGGCCCAGCTGCACATCCAAATTCTCGATTCACTGTATCTGCAAGTCAGTGCCCAAGCTTTTCGTCTAAGGGCAATTCGCCGGCTGGTGTTCCTATTTCGGCTATAATTTTTGGAGGCAGACGGGCTACCGTCAGCCCCCTTGTGTACGAGGCATTCGATTGGAACCATGGAGTTTTTACCGGAGCTGCTATGGCTTCGGAGACCACTGCCGCTGCTGCAGGAGCTACAGGCCAGGTGCGCAGGGACCCTATGGCGATGAAGCCTTTTTGCGGTTACAACTTTGCCGATTACTGGCAGCATTGGTTAAGCTTCTCCCAAAAGTCTAATAATTTACCTAAAGTTTTTCACGTTAATTGGTTTAGAAAGAATGAAAATGGTGAATTCATTTGGCCTGGTTTTGGCGAAAATATGAGAGTACTTGAATGGATATTAGGCAGGTGCGGTGGTGGCAGCGATGCCCTAGAAACACCTATTGGGTTCGTGCCAAGACCTGAAAGTATTAATTTTGATGGATTAGAATTAACTAACGAAACTGTCTCGGCGTTGCTAGATATTGACCCTGAAATTTGGGCTGATGAACTGGGTGAAATTGAGAAATACTTCACAACTTACGCTGAAAAATTGCCGGAGGGCCTGCGATTGCAGTTAGAGCGAGTGAAGTCCTCTTTTGCCAAAGACGCTGTAGCATAGCACACAGCGCAAAAGAAACAGGCGCTATTTTTCGGAGTCGTTTTTTGCGTCGGAAAAGTGTTTTTTAAAGAAATCAGTCTGAAATTTATTCCACATTTCAAAATTCTGTTTAGCTAGGTCATTTAAAGGGGTAGTGGCCGGGTTAGCCTTCATTGCTTCTGTCATTTCCGATTGTATTTTTTCCTGTTGCTGTTGAAAAATTGCCAGACTTTGACAAAGACAGTCTCCAGCGAGTGTTTGAACGGACTTCCCATAAAAACCTATGATCTTTTCTAGCGCCTCTACAGTAAAGAGTGGTTCCCCTTCTTCTTCCTGTTCAGTAATTATCTGCAGTAGGATACTACGCGTGATGTCTTCTCCGGTTTTTTTATCTATCACCGAGAAAGGAGTTCGGTCAGTTACTAGCTTTTTTATATCAGTAAGAGTCACATAGCAACTTTCTTCGGTATCATACAACCGTCGGTTGGGATATTTTTTTATGACCCGCTTTTTATTATTTTCCATAGTTTCTCCGTCGCGAACCATGCGGAAATTCCAGTATAATCCGCTAATACGAGCGCTTCGAGTGCGTTTTAGTGTGATTGTGCATGAAACGCAAACTTAATTTACGCTGCAGTGCACCATTATGCAAGCAATTATCTGGGTTTCGTTAAAGTTGGTTATTTCGGCCAAACGGATATTTTCGCTAGTTTAACCGTTTAAAAGTGTATCGCTCGAGCATCTACCGCGAGCGCTGCTTCGTGAAGAGACTCCGATAGCGTAGGATGACCATGAATAGTTCTCGCTAGATCCTCGGCGCTAGCTCCAAATTCCATGGCCAAAACTGCTTCTGCAATTAATTCGGAGGCATTTGCTCCGATTATATGCACACCTAAAATACTATCGGTATTAGCATCTGCGATTACTTTTACGAAGCCTTGGTTGTCTCCCATCGCGTGTGCTCGTCCACTAGCTAAGAATGGAAAGACACCTGATTTGAAGGCCCGATTTTCTTGCGTTAATTGTTGTTCATTTTTGCCAACCCACGCGATTTCAGGCCAAGTATATATAACCCACGGCACATTATTAAAGTCGATATGGCTTTTCTGTCCTGCTAAGTGCTCAGCAACTGCCACGCCTTCTTCGCTAGCTTTATGAGCAAGCATTGGTCCTCTGACGCAATCTCCAACAGCGTAGATATTCTCTACGGATGTTCTACACAGATCATCAACCTCAATGAATCCTCGTTCATCAGTAGAGATTCCAATTTTATCTAGACCTAAATTACTTGTGTTAGCGCGTCGTCCGACAGCTACGATAATCTTGTCAAATTTTTCGACTTTTTCGGATTCATTAATTTGATATTTCACTTCGACATGTTTTTCATGCACGTCCGCGTTCAAAACCTTTGCGCCCAGTTTTATATTTAACCCTTGACGTTTAAATATTTTGAGTGCTTCTTTAGAAATCGACAGGTCAGTAGTGGGGAGGAAATCTGGCGCTGCCTCTAATACTGTGACATCCGTGCCTAGACGTCGCCATACGCTTCCTAGTTCTAAGCCGATAACACCTGCCCCGATTACACAGACGCGTTTTGGGATTTCTGGGAAAGACAACGCTCCAGAAGAGTCAACTATACGTTCTGAATCTACTTTTGCAGATTCTAGTTCAATAGGGATTGAACCAGACGCAATTATGAAGTGTGAGGCGCTCGCCGTTTCCTCCTGGCCAGATGTATCTTTAACGATGACCGTTTTACTATCCTTAAAAGAGGCGCTACCCTGCAACCAATCAACCTTATTTTTTTTAAATAGACCCGCAATTCCCTGGGTAAGCCCAGACACAATTTTATCCTTTCTGGCCATCATCTTAGCTACGTCAATCGTTGCTTTGGCATCTATTCCATGGTTACCGCATTCTTTTTGAAGGAACTCGAAATGGTGCGAGGAATCCAGCAGTGCTTTCGAAGGGATGCAGCCGACATTCAAGCACGTCCCTCCTAGAGCTGGCTTATTTTCATTGCTTACCCAGCGTTCGATACAACCGGTATTGAAGCCTAGTTGCGCGCACCTTATGGCCGCAACATATCCAGCTGGTCCACCCCCGATAATTAATACATCATATATTTTTTTTGTAGTCATACTTATATCGCCAATAGAAGCCGAGAAGGCTCTTCTAAAGTGCGTCGAATGGTATCTAGAAATTGCACCGCGTCTCGCCCATCTATGATCCTATGATCATACGTTAGTGCAAGATACATCATTGACTTAATGACTATTTCTCCGTTCTCAACCATCGGTCTGTCCTGTATTTTGTGCATCCCAAGAATTGCACTTTGAGGCGTATTAATAATGGGCGTAGATAGTAAAGAACCGTAAACGCCTCCGTTACTGATTGTGAAGGTTCCCCCAGTTAGTTCATCTATGGTGAGTTTCCCATCTCTAGCGCGTTCACCAAAATCTCTAATACGTCTCTCTATATCTGCTAAAGACATGTTTTCAACATCTCTCATTATCGGAACAACAAGTCCTCTCTCAGATCCGACGGCAACTCCGATATCAAAAAAGCCATGATAAATAATATCATCGCCATCCACCGCGGCATTTACAATTGGGAACTTTTTCAAGGCTTCGACAGCTGCTTTTACGAAAAAGGACATGAAGCCAAGTCTTACCCCGTAGCGCTCTTCAAATTCTTCTTTGAATCTGCTTCGCAGATTCATGATGGGCTTCATGTCTACTTCATTAAAGGTTGAGAGGAGAGCATTTTCGCCCTGTGCTACCAGCAACCTTTCAGCAGTTTTTTTTCTCAGCCGTGTCATGGGCACGCGCTCTTCTATTCGTGACTGGTCTTTGGATACTGGTCTGATTTCAACCGTAGGGGTGACTGAAGTTACGTCTTTTTCGGGGGCGTGTTTGTGATTTTCAAGATAGTTTAAAACATCTGCTTTAGTTATTCGTCCTTTATTTCCAGTACCTTTAAGAGCGGAGATAGTTATGTTATTTTCTTCTACGAGTTTACGAGCCGCAGGGCCCAGACGTCTATGTGCATCATCACTATTTCCAGGAATAGTTTGGGTGGCTGGCACCTCAGGTGCAGCTGCGCTAGTGGAAGCACCTTCGGTATCTATAACGGCGAGTACGTCATCAGTTAGGACGACGTCGCCCGTTTTTTTTAGGATGTCTTTAACAACCCCAGCCTCAGGAGAGGCTACTTCGAGGGTAACCTTATCAGTCTCTAAGTCGATTAGAACTTCACCTCTCTCGACGAATTGCCCAACGTTTTTTTGCCACTCCAAGAGGGTCGCGTCGGGAACTGACTCGGCTAAAATCGGAACTTTGATTTCTATTATCACACTCTTCCTCCTGGAAGCTTAGACTACTTATTTGAAGAAATACTTTATATGGCTTGGTCCTCTAGACGAAGCGCATCTTTAACAATTTGATGTTGCTGTTCCAAATGGAGTGCTGCATAGCCCACGGCGGGCGAAGAAGATGGCGGTCTCGCGATACACTGCAAGGTCTTGTCACCATCGAGGCACCCAGCTAGAAATCGTGACGAGCGTAACGTTGACCAAGCGCCTTGGTTTCTCGGCTCCTCTTGTACCCAAATTAGCTCGTCAGCGTTAGGATAGTGATTTAAGGAATCTAGCATTTCTTTCTTTGGGAATGGGTAGAGTTGCTCAAGTCTAATAATCGCGCAATCATCAATTTGATTTTCTTTTCTTGCTGCCAGAAGATCGAAGTATATTTTTCCACTACAGACTAAAACTCGTTTTACAGACCGTGGGCGGAGTTCCTCATCATCCAGCACTGTTGCGAAGCCTCCGGATGTAAAATCTTCCAAGCTTGAAACCGACAGCTTGTGCCGCAATAAACTTTTAGGACTCATTATTACCAAGGGTTTACGGAACGGTCGGAGCATCTGGCGACGCAATAAGTGAAACATTTGTGCTGGTGTTGTCGGATAACAGACTTGCATATTATCATTCGAGCAAAGCTGCAGATATCTTTCTAATCTTGCTGAGGAATGTTCTGGTCCTTGACCGTCATACCCATGTGGAAGCATCATGACCAACCCGCAGAATCTGCCCCATTTTTCTTCACAGGACGCTATGAATTGGTCTATAACGACTTGGGCACCATTAGCAAAATCTCCAAATTGCGCTTCCCAAATAACTAACGAATTAGGTTCGGCACTCGCGTAACCGTATTCATAGGCTAATACCGCTTCCTCAGATAGGGTCGAGTTGATAACGAGGAAGGTCTCCTGACTTTCGGTCAAGTTTTGCAAGGGCAAAAAGGTATTTCCAGTTTTTTGATCATGTACTACCGCGTGTCTGTGGAAAAAGGTCCCCCTAGCACTATCCTGACCAGATATTCTTACCGGGTATTTAGTTGTTAAAAGACTTGCGTATGCAAGTGTTTCTGCAAAGCCCCAATCGCAATTCTTAATACCTTGTGCCATTTGCTGCCGGTCTCCTATTATTTTTTTTACGGACCGGTGAAGCTCGAAGTTTTCGGGTATCAGCACAAATTTTTCAGCTAAAGATTTTAGTTCGGTTTCGGAGATAGTGGTATTCGCTGGATGACGCCAGTTGTTGTCAATGAACGCACTAAAGTTGGTTTGTAAATGGTCGTCCCTTGATTCAGCATGAGACCGTGAAACGATAACGTCGTTCGAAAGATCGTCAACGTATTTTGCCGCCAAAGTATCTGCCTCACCTTGGGTGACTATTCCTTCAGAAATTAATTTTTCAGTATATATTTTCCTCACGCCTGGATGATTTTTGACATGCTGATACATAATGGGTTGGGTGGCGGCTGGCTCGTCGGCTTCACTGTGCCCATTTTTTCGGTAGCATATTAAATCAATTACCACGTCTTTGTTAAATTCCATGCGGAAATCTAGCGCGATTTGGGCGACCATAGCGACTGCCTCAGGGTCATCGCCATTCACGTGAAAGATAGGAGCCTGGACCATTTTTGCTACGTCTGTGCAGTAAAGCGTTGATCGCGAGTCGAGTGGATCGCTGGTAGTAAAGCCGATCTGATTGTTAATTATTACATGTACGGTCCCACCTGTTGAATATCCTCTTGTTTGGGACAGGTTTAGAGTTTCCATAACGACCCCTTGCCCAGCAAAAGCGGCGTCTCCGTGTATCACAAGAGGTAGTACTTTATTGCGGCTAAAATCGTTTCTTCGGTCCTGTCGCGCACGCACGGAGCCTTCAACTACAGGGTTGATAATTTCCAGATGAGAAGGATTGAACGCTAGGGTCAGGTGAACTGGTCCATCAGGTGTCTCGATGTCGGTAGAAAAACCTTGATGGTATTTTACATCGCCTGATCCGATGTCTTGTGGAGCGCGTCCTTCAAATTCTTCGAATAGTTTAGATGGATGTTTACCTAAAACGTTTATCAGAACATTTAATCTTCCTCGATGTGCCATGCCAACAACGCATTCTTTAATTCCATGTTTACCAGCATCCGAGACGATTTGGTCTAGCAAAGGGATAGTGCTCTCACCTCCCTCTAAGGAGAATCTTTTTTGCCCGACGTATTTAGAATGCAGAAATTCCTCAAGAACTCCAGCAGCAGTTATTCGGTTTAGCAAATCTTTTCGTTTTAAGGCATCAAACGAAGGTGTAGAGCGTGGGACCTCCAGTCTTCCCTGAATCCATCTTTTTTGCGTTGTTTCGATGATATGCATATACTCAGCACCAATTGTGCCACAGTAAGTTGTTCGAAGTACGTCGAGTATCTCTCTAAGAGTTGCTTCTTCAGATCCTTGTAAAGAACCGGTATTAAAAAATGTATCAAGATCCTCGTCAGATAGTCCGTGAAATTTTGGATCGAGTTCTACAGTCTGTGGTCGCGCATACTGATTCAAAGGATCGAGGTTCGCCTGCCTATGTCCCAGCGTCCTATACGATCCTATAAGTTGTAAGATCGAAACTTGCTTTGTGTTCCCGGCGTGCGAGTTTTCTTTCCCAATCCGTTGCTGGCTCGAGCTAGCATTAGCACCAATCTCTAGCATCCTGATTTTCGCTTGGCTATGTGACATGTCTAACACACTTTCGGACTGCTTATTACTAGCATCGAGGTCCTTGAAATAATCACGCCACTCGGACGAAACACTATTAGGGTTAGATAAATACGAAGAATATAAATTTTCGAGAAACGGAGCGTTTCCGTTAAACAAGCACGATGGACGTCGCATGGCTTATTACCTGAGCATTAAAATTTCCGCAAAATAAAAAACATAGGTTTAAGAGTGTAGTTCATTACGCCACACGCTAAGACCACGTTCACATGTAGTAATTCTGAATCAAACGGCGCTGAAAGTCATCAATTAGTGAAATTTTTTTCGCCACTAAGTATGTTTTTTGCCTCTGAGTTAGGTGACTCATCCTTGATACTTAAGTGCAGTGCAAGGTATTCTTAGGGCCCGTTCCAATAATTTACATATTCCAAAATATTTTAAGGATAAAAAAATCGTATGAAATCTCCCGTAAGAGTTACAGTAACAGGCGCTGCTGGCCAAATTTCTTATTCGCTGTTATTCAGAATTGCATCTGGGCAGATGCTTGGTGATGACCAACCAGTCATTCTACAGTTGCTTGAAATAGCGCCAGCTATGAAAGCCCTAGAAGGGGTTGCGATGGAGTTAGACGATTGCGCGTTTCCATTGGTTAATCAGATCACACTGCACGATGATGCGCATGCTGCATTCGACCAAACTAATTACGGGCTGCTTGTCGGGGCAAGGCCTAGGGGGCCCGGAATGGAGAGGAGTGATTTGTTGGAGGCTAATGGGGGTATTTTTACTGTACAAGGGAAAGCTATAAATGAACGTGCCGCGAGGAATATTAAAGTAGTAGTGGTTGGAAATCCGGCCAATACTAATGCTTGGACGTGTATGAAGAGTGCTCCGGATATTCCCGTAACACAATTTACGGCCATGACCAGACTTGATCATAATCGCGCAAAAGCACAGTTGTCGGCGAAGATTGGCGTAGGGGTTTCAGATATCAAAAATTTGACTATCTGGGGAAACCACTCGACCACTCAATATCCAGACTTGAGTCAGGCGACGGCTGGAGGAAAGCCAGCTTTAGATCTCGTTGAGCGTGCTTGGTATGAAAACGAATATATTGGACGTGTAGCCAAACGAGGTGCGGAAATCATCGACGCCAGAGGAGCATCGAGTGCCGCTTCGGCTGCTAACGCTGCGTTAGAGCACGTGAGAGATTGGGCTCTCGGGACCCCGGAAGGCGATTGGACGAGTATGGGAGTACCAAGTGACGGAAGTTATGGCATTGAAGAGGGTTTAATGTATTCATTTCCAGTCACTTGTGCTGAAGGGCAGTACACCATTGTTCAAGATCTTCCTGTGAGTAATTTTTCTCGAGATAAAATGGATGCGACGGCGACTGAACTAAAAGAGGAGCAAGATGCAGTCAGACCATTACTTGGTTAATAGTTGATTGTACGTAAATAGAAACTAGGGATAGAGGTTTATGAGTTAATTCCTCAAAAGTTCTATCCAGTGTTTTTTATTACTTGGTGGCGTTTATTTGAGTGATTGATAAAAACGGATTCAGGAAAAATGTTGGTATCGTTCTAGCAAATGAAACCGGCGATGTCTTGCTAGCCCGGAGAGCCGGAGTGGATGCTTGGCAGTTCCCTCAAGGTGGTATTGAGCGGGGGGAGTCTGCCGAAGAGGCTATGTATCGAGAGCTACGCGAAGAAATAGGGTTGCACGACTATGAAGTTGAATTAGTAGCGCGAACTAGGGGTTGGTTAAAATATAGATTGCCCAAAAAGTTTGTCCGGCAGGGTCAAGTGCCGTTATGTATCGGTCAAAAACAAATTTGGTTTCTGTTGAGACTACTTGTAAGTGAAAGCCAGATTACGCTAGATGGCTGCGCTAAGCCTGAATTCGATCAATGGGAGTGGGTGTCTTACTGGGCTCCAATCAAAAAGGTTGTTGCGTTTAAGGAAGAAGTTTATCGAAAGGCTCTAGAGGAACTATCTCTTTTCGATAGACGATAGAGAATACTTAGTTTGTTGACATAGCCATAATGCTAGTTGAACGAGAGATCACAGAAACCATTATTCCAATTTATTTGTGACTGGACTTCAAAAACTTCAAAAATTCTTTCAGGGGTCAGAGTTTCCTCTACGGTACCTTCGGCCACTATTTCCCCTTTTTTTAGCCAAATAAGACGATCTGAAAAGTTCACTGCGAGGGGAAGCTCATGCATCACTACTAGATTACAGGTTCCTTGCTGAGCGCATGTTCTCATAATTTTTAAAAGTTTTTTCTGGTGTTTTAAATCAAGAGAAGCAAGTGGCTCATCCGCTAGTAGGTATGGTGTGTTAGATGCTATTGCTCGCGCAAACTGAACCCGCGCTAGTTCACCTCCTGATAAAGACGCGACTGAACGATTGGCAATGTTGTTAAGCTGACATAGTTCCATGGCGTTATCTAAAGCAGACTGACCGGCGAGAGTGTGTTTAGTGGAATCAATATCAGCGCTAAATCGACCGAGAGCCACGATATTTTTTACTTTCCCAGGCCATGCAAGCTTTTTGTCTTGGGAGAGATAAGACATATATCTAGCAAGGCTCGTTCTATTAAAAGTGTGAATATCTTTCCCATTTAAGGTGATGATGCCGCTAGTAGGTTTTAGAATACCCAAAATACATTTTAGAAGAGTCGACTTTCCGGCCCCATTAGGACCTATAAGAGAGACTATCTCCCCTTCATTCAGTGTGAATGAAGCGTTTTTTAGCAGTTTACTATTGCCCACTCTATATGAGACTGATTGTCCTTGTATTTTACCCATTAAAGCTATTACGTCGATATACAATCATCATGAAGATAGGGGCACCTATTAAAGCCGCGATCACCCCTAGTTTAATTTCAGTATCGGTTGGGAGGAGTCTTATCGTCATATCCGCTACAACTAGTATGATTGCTGCGAGTAAAGCCGAGGGAAAGACCGCTTTGCCAGGATCATGTTCCACTAGGGGGCGAATCAGATGGGGTGCGACTATTCCAACAAAGCCTATTACTCCTGCGAGAGATACCGCCGCTCCTGTTAAAACCCCGGTACTTAAAACGATTAACATCCTATTGCGAGGGAGGTTTAAACCCAGAGTGCCGGCTGTTTCTTCTCCTAACGTAAGAACAGATATACCTTTTTGTTGCCCCAGCAAAATTAAAAAGCCTAAGAATAATAAGGGTGCGCACAACAAAATATCTACCATACTTGTGTTTGCGACTGAGCCGAGCATCCATGTGACCATGTCCGATAGATAGAATGGGTTAGGTGCAATACTAGTTAGTAGCGCCATTCCTGCCCCGGCTAGACTTGATATTCCAACTCCAATTAAGATCAATGTAGTTACGGAGTCCACATTTTTAGCAATGAATGCAAGAAATATTGTGCCAACTAGGGCTCCGGTGACAGCTGCGAGTGGAACGGAGTAGACGGATGATTGAGCGAGCCCGTAGTAGATCACTATGGTAGCGCCGAGAGACGCGCAGGCCGAAACTCCTAAAACTCCAGGTTCAGCGAGAGGATTTCTAAGGAGGCCTTGAAGGGCCGCACCACTTGCTCCCAAACACATACCCACTAAATAGGCGGCCAAAGTTCGCGGCATTCTAATTTCCCATACGATTGTGTGTTCAACAGACGGTCCAACGCTAAAAATAGTTTTTAAACTAGTAATAATTGGAATTTGTGTAGGCCCTACCATGCATCCCAGAAAAATCACTATCAGTGAGACGCCTGTTAATACAATGTATAATTTACTTTCACTCACTGTATTGTATATCCGCTTTGTGCACGAGAAATCATTTCTATCGCGTCGAGAGAATACCACCCACCACAACTGACTAGAGCCGGCGGAATCGCTATAGCAGTGTTACGTTTTAAAAACCTCTCAGTTACAGGATGGTGTATGGGACTCCATTTCCCGCTATTTTTCGTCAAATCATTTAAGTAAGAGTGTACAATTACATTAGGGCGGAGGGAGACTAATTGTTCAAGTGGGATATCAGTCCAGCCTCGAGTTTCAATAATATTGCTTAGATTCCCTTTGGTCATAATGTCGTGCACCAAGGTACCGTCTCCAGTCGTGACGCCTCCCGCTGCTATATACAATGCGGTTTTTTTCTTCTCAGTATGAGGAATAGATATAAGTCGACGATTCAAATCCTTTACGAGCCTGATACCCATCGCTTGATTCCCTAACGCTTTAGATACATTTTTTATCGTCCGATTAATTTCCTCCATAGAGTCTAAGAATCCTATCTGCAGTATGGGGATCTTGTGTTGGCTCAAGAATTTACTTATATCTTTTCCTCCTCCAAATGAACGGATAACTAAATCTGGCTTTAGTGATATCAATTCCTCTGCTAGGGGACGAACCTTATTAAAATTTTCTGCTTTTTCTCGCATAAAAGAAAAGGATGCCACAGACTTAGGAGAGACGCCTAGTATCTGACTAGACGTCCCGAGTTTGAGAAGATATTGGTCGGCGCAGTAATCTATACTTATTACCCTCTGAGGAACACGCTTAGCCGAAGGCCCGGTCTCGGCCTGTAGAGAGCCGCATGTAATAATGAGAAAAATTAGTGCGTAACTAACTTTAGTTATATTATTGCAGAGTAAGGGAGACACCGATTAGGCCTGATATTCCAGGAGTGCCATATCCGTATACTTGTTGATAATTTTCATCAAAGAGATTTTCCACTTTAGCAAATGCGTTCAAGCGTTCAGTAATTTTATAGTTTGTATTTACGTCTACTCGCGTCCAAGACTTAACGTCTCCATTGGTATTTTTTTCCGTGCCGTTATATCTGATCAAGACACTACTTGACGATCGTTCGGAGGGTTTGACCGATATTGCGAAATCAGCTGAATTTTTAGGCACGCTCAATAGTTGCGTGTTTTTACCAGTTTTAGCATCTATATAAGCGTAGTCAGCGCTTATGTTAAGAAATTCGAACATGTCATATTGCGCTGAAACTTCCACTCCTTCAGAATTTACAATACTTTCGTTCTCATACCAGCCACTCGCATAAATAATTTGATTTTTGGTATCTTGGTCAAAGTAGGTTACAGAGATTTGGGCCTTGTCGAAATGTAAATCGAGACCTAAATCATAAGATGTTGATGTTTCCGGACGTAAATTTTTGTTCGCTTGTGTTTTCGAGGACCAAGGATTGAAATAGGTCAGCTGAAAAATAGTAGGTGCTTTAAATCCTTCGCCCCAGCTACCGCGGAGAGTGATAAACATAGTAGGATTCCAGGCTGCCGTAAACTTAGTCGTTGTTTTGGAGCCAAATACATCGTGATCATCTATCCTCACCGCCGCTGATAATGTGGTCGCTTTAAGCGGTTTAAGCTCGTACAGCGCGAAATAGCCCTGTATCTCGTTATCGTCGGTGCCTGATTGGCTAGTTTCGTGCTCCGCGCCGAAAGCCAATCGATTTTTATTATTGAAATTAAGTGTTCCTTGATAGCGGAAAAGGAGTCGGTGTCCGGTATAGTCATAGCTGGGCGAACCGTTAGAAAAGTAGTCTCTTTCTGTATCCGAATAGCTCGTATTAAAACTATTTTCGTATAGGCCATTCAGCAATGGAATATTTAATGTCATACTTGCCGCTATTTCTTCTGTTTCTGTCGCTACGTCCGAATCTGCAACTCCAGTTTTAGCTCCCCAGCCGTCGTATTCGAGCTTTGAATCGTTATATAGCACCGAACTCACTAACGTTGCGTCATGTGGCAGAGAAAGCGAGGTATTAGCAGAGAACGTTTTAGAATCGAATCCATCACGCTCGTTGTTGCCATCTTTTTTCTCAGCCTTTGAAATACCATTAGACGTAAGTCCGTTAAATGCTAATCTAGCAGAAAAGCCTTCTTTAGCTATATTTGTTTCAACGCCTCCTCTATAAGTAGAAAAAGAACCTATTTCGGTAAAGAGTTTTGTGGAGGTGTTGTCCGCTCTTTTTGTTACTATATTGACCACGCCGCCAATAGCATCAGATCCCCATAGTGTTGATTGATTTCCTTTAAGGATCTCTATTTTCTCGATATTTGAAGTATCGAGTCTCGCGAAATCGAAGCCGCCCCCTGGCGAGGTGGGATCGTTTACAGGTACACCATCAATTAAAACTAAGGTTTGCTCGCTCAGTGCGCCTCTTATACGGACTGTTGCAACCGCCCCAAAGCCCCCGTTTTGGTTCACGGTGACGCCAGGCACTGCCGCTATAGCGTCTATAGAGTTCCTGTAACCCATTAGTTCTATATCCTCAGCGGTGATCACACCTATGCTCGAGCCCACCTCGCGCAGCGGCTGTGATATTCGAGTACCGGTAATCTGGATGACGTCAGCAATATCGGTATTATCGTTTTCGGATTGAGCTATCGCCGTGGAGGAGATATATAAGCTTGCTAGCCCGATTATCGTGGCGAATTTTAATGCAACTATCATTTTTTTCCTTAGTAATTTGCTATTCCAAATAATATAAAGCCCGAAATTCTCGGACCACGTTGGGTCGTTACTAAGGTTTTTCCTCTCTCACAAGACTGTTCCCGGTCACAAGAAGAACGACGTGATGGCAGGTCTACTGACTTACAGATCAAAACCAAAAGATTGCCTTCCCAGGAGATTCCCAGTGGCTTTAGTATCTTTTGGCTACTTGCATACAGTTGCGGGCACAGTGCTGGATTTAAACCAGCTTCCCTCTTAGACGCGATTATAGCGACACCATCTGCACTATTTTATATATTTTTATGTGGTAGAGGTCAAGTTAAATAATAAACAATGAATAAATAGTAATAATAAATTTATAATACAATCAAAAAATCAAATCTAAACAACATAATAAGTTATAAATATGTTCCTCATATTTATTTTTCAGATATTTTAATTAAGAGAAATTCATATTTTTATTAGTTACTGGATTTGAGAAGTAATAATATATTTAATTAATTTAAATATTGTTTTAAATCATATATTTAAAATATTAAATACGTTAGCAAATTTTTATAATGGTGAATAATCGCTGTTTCATAGGATCTGGGTCAGTTGGAAGAGCCAGAGTATAGGTATCAGACTCCCTCAAAACGAATAAGGCTAAGCAAATCAAATCAAATATTATTTAATATGCGGTCAGTCGATGTCTATATTAGGCCTTAAATTTAAAAATTTAGTGTAATTTAATTTGATTAGTGTAAAGTTACTCTCTAATTGGAGTATTTTTTATTGAGATTCCAGTGAACGCTTAGGAGAGGTCATGTGACTGTTAGAACTATGCCGACTAAAGACGAATACTTTGCGGAGTTGCGTAAAGTTCCGGCGCTGGCGTTGCCGTCGGTAGCCTATTTTTTGATTGGGTACGGCATATTCCTAGCTTCTACGATGGCTGCAGTTGCGGGACAGGTCCCGATGTGGGCTTCGTGCTTAATCAATGGGTTCGCTTTGTATTTGCTATTTACTCCCATGCATGAGTCTCTGCATGGCTCGGTATCGAGTAACCAATTTGTAAATGATATGTTTGGTCGCATTCCTTTGCTTTTTCAGATCCCAGCTGCCCCTCTAGAAGTTGCCCGGTGGATTCATTTGGCGCACCACGCAAATACTACTTCGTCAGACGATCCGGATAACTTCATGCATCACGGCGCTTGGTGGGTTTTGCCATTCAGATGGGCTAATTTTGATGTGTTCTATTTAGTGAAATTTTTTCAGGATGATAGTAATGCCACCAAGCGACTCCGACCCGCTGTCTATATGTATGCAATTGTGTTTTTGATAATTGTGGCCGGCTTTGTGGTGAACGGTTTAGCGTTAGAACTGTTTATTTTATGGTTTCTGCCATCTCGCATAGGATTGGGATTGATAGGCTTTTTCTTTGTGTTTGTGCCACATTTCCCCGCGGACATATCAGCTAGGCAGGATAAGTATCAGGCTAGCACAACAAGGATTGGTTGGGAGTGGGTACTTACTCCGTTTTTAGCTTACCATAATTATCACTTGATCCATCATTTGTATCCTAACGTGCCTTTTTATAACTATATTAAAATATGGCAACTGAGATACGAAGAAATTACAGCCAACAATCCGTCGATCCAGAAAGGTTTTGCCTTGCGTCCTGAGGGACGTTAAAAAGATATCCGACTTAGTTTGTAGTCATCGCTGAGCCCAGTGCTTTTTGCTTATCCGAGTTGCCTGCGGGAGGTGGTATTTCAATACCTTTAGCAACAGCAGGTCTAATTGCTATCGCGTCTATCCACCGCTGAAGATGGTTAAGACCATCTACTGGGATGCGAGCCCAACGATGAGTCTTGACCCAAGCCCAGTTTGCTATGTCGGCGATGCTGTAGATACCGGCCAAGTATTCGACTTTCGCTAGGCGGGTATTTAATACTTCATAGAGTC
The DNA here is from genome assembly GCA_902557415.1 of uncultured Pseudomonadota bacterium. GTDB lineage: Bacteria > Pseudomonadota > Gammaproteobacteria > UBA4457. The sequence goes on from CACEAA010000001.1 coordinate 50,291, forward strand.
TGCGAGTTTCATTTTTATAGCGCTTTCTGGCGGCAGGTACATCCTCGTTGAAATACCTCTCGAAAGTAACTGCCTGGCCTTGCATAGGGCCGATCCCGCCCATTTGAAACATAAGCCATTGGATTGTGGTCCAACGACCATGAGGATCGGTGGGTATTAGGGAACCAAATTTATCTGCGAGATACAACATGAGCGCTCCGGACTCGAATATAGTTATATTGCTCTCGGTATCTACTATAACGGGGATCCGTCCATTGGGATTTAGCTCAAGGAATGCTTTAGTGTGTTGCTCCTTTTTCGACAAGTCGATGGAGTGCAGCTCATAAGGTATCCCTAATTCTTCTAGAGTTATTGTGGCTTTCCATCCATTTGGTGTAGCCGCGGTATACAATTCTATCAATAAATTCCTCCTGAGTTTTAAGACGCTCGCCTGCAAATGAAGAGCGTTTTCCCACTGTCTATTTTATTGTTATAGGAAATGCGTGCCTCCATCAACCATGATGTTTTGCCCAGATACAAATTTGCTGGCATCGCTAGTTAAGTAAAGTACAGTACCTACTAGGTCATCGGTTTCTAGGTTTCGACGCAGACTCTGTCCTGCCGCGATCGCTTCTTTCGCTCTCTCAAGACGATCTCCCATGAATTCGCTTGTTCCCTCGGTCATAACTGCCGATGGGGAGACGGTGTTGACTCTGATCCAGTATCGACCGAGTTCCCGCGCTAAGGTTCGACTAAGACCTATAACGGCAGCTTTACTAGTAGCGTATGCTGCCCCGTTTACCAATCCATGCATCGCGGCAAGTGACGCGATATTTACTATACTGCCACCCCCACCATCCTTCATCGGTTGTATGACTGCTTTCGCGCAACGCCAGACACCGGTGACATTAACGTTCATGACTTGCTGCCATTCTTTCTCTTCAAGCTGGTCAGCTCGTGCACTGGTTAAGCCCCCATAGAGTGCCGCATTATTAACGAGAGCATCGATACGCCCAAATCGATCGAGCGCTGCAGTAGCCATTGCTTCGCAAGACCCAGTATCGCCAACGTCTAGGTTAACGGCTAAGCCTTCTCCCCCCTCTTTGACGATCTCCTCGACTGTGTCTCCGCAATCTCGGACGTCGCCAGCCACAACTTGTGCACCCGACTTTGCTAAGTTGATCGCATAGGCGCGACCAAGACCTCGGGCTGCGCCGGTTACGATAGCGACTTTTCCGTTCATTTCAAGCATGGTGATTCTCCTTGATTTTATTCTGCATTTTCGATTCTGTTAGTAGTGTAGCTCTCTCAATGTCGTTAATGATATGTTGTATCATACTATATAGGAAGGGGGTTGAGAGCGGAGGAAGATCGACAGGGGATTGGCAGTGGTTTTTGGAGGGTCTTTTGAGGCGACTACCAGGGGCTGAGGGCTCGACAGGTGTTCGGAGGAATCTTTGAATCTTAATCATACCAGTACAGCGAGAGTGAGAAGGCTTCGGGAGAGACGAGCTCGGGGCATCGTCATGTGTGCCCGGGTTGAGGTCGGGGATGGTGGAATGGAGTTGTTAAGACGTAACGGGTTACTCGGGGCCGAAAAGCAGGGGAATCGGGAAGCTGTCGAGAAGGCGGTGCATGCGGCTTTGGAACAGTGGGCCGTGGGCCAAGGTGCACGGATCACGGCCCTTTGAGAACTTGGTAACCCCCGACAGTGGATGGGCTCCAAAAAGGGTTGGCGCAACACCTCATGAAAGGCACTTCTAAAACCGTACTTAAACGTAACTATCACACGCTCGTCGAACAGGGTCGGGGAACACGTTTCGGACCCCAGTGGAAAGGGATTAGATGTGGGGCAAAAACTCGTAGAGGCTCCAGTTGTTTGAAGCCTGCAATCAAAAACAAAAACAGATGCCAATTGCATGGAGGTCGAAGTACAGGTGCTAGAACACCTGAGGGTCTACAGAAACTCAAAGACATCCATTGGAAGCACGGTCAAAGAAGTCGGGAAACAATCGGGCGTAGCCGATACTACCGGAATGAATTAAAAAAGTTAGTCCTACTGTGTCGACAGTCGGGATTAATTCCCTAGGACCCCCTACTATTCATATACATACTAATCTGCACAGTTCGTAACCATATAATCTGCTTTTTTACACTCGTGGTTGATTAATATCACACTATCGGTAGAAGATTAGGCTATTCCGTTAAGAGTCTGGTAATCCCCAAAGGGGCCCCGGGGGCTTGGATTGATAAGCGCTTTATATGAGTTGCCAGTCTTGTACTTGGCGAGTACTTAAAGAACGTGGCTATCCCAATGGTCGTGTTTGTTTAGCGGGCTATGAACTTGCAGGGGAAGCCTTTTCCGTTTAATCTCGTTTAGAATATTAACGGTCTCGCACGTATTGCTAATCTGATAAGGACGTCTCACATGCCAACCGATATCACCTTCATTGGTCTAGGCCGAATGGGCTCGGCGCTCGCACGATGTTTTCTCCAGTCGGGAAAATCATTAACTGTTTTTAATCGAAGCCCGGATAAAATCGCCGCGTTTGAAGGAGACGCGAACATCGCATTATCTGCAGCACAAGCGTGTACGCAAAGTTCGCTGGTCGTCATGTGTGTTTCGGACTACGCCAGCGCCCAAAACATTCTTGATGACGCGGATGTTATTGCGGCGTTACAGGGCCGTACGCTCGTACAAATGAGTAGTGGTAGCCCTGAAGACGCTAGACGTAGTGAAGCCTGGGCACAACAACACGGGATCGGTTACCTCGATGGTGCGATTATTGCCTACCCCGCAGGCGTTGGTACAGACGGCGCCATCGTGATGTTCTCCGGCGACGAAACTTTATTTAAACCACACCGGGAAACGTTATTGGTCCTCGGTGGTCGATCGCGTTACGTGGGACGGCCGGTGGGCGCAGCCTCAACGCTCGATTGCGCCTTGCTTGAGTTCATGTATGCAAGTTTCGCGGGGATGTTTCATGGTGCGGCACTGTGTGAAGCCGAGGATTACCCTGTTGATGATTTCTTCGCCTCGCTGGTCGACATGTATCCCTTGGTTAGCGGTACCGCGCTGGTGTCAGGGCCCATGATCAAAGATCGGGCGTTCGGCGGCGACCAAGCCTCCACGACGGTCCACCATGCCGCGATTGTGAATATCCAACGCGCATCAGCGGATAAAAACACCGCGACAGAATTGCCTGATGCCCTGGTGAAAATGTTCGGCCGGCCAGTTGCGCGTGGCCGCGGTTTAGACGAGGCGGCGGTGGTGTTCGAGGATCAATTGAAACCGACCGCTTAATTCGGTGGTCCTAGCCTGCCGCGACACGCACCAAATCGTCGAACAACTCCTGGTTATCCGGCGGAGGTAGTTTTTCCGGGTGCCATTGCACGCCGATGACGTAGCTTCCGTTGCTCGCTTCGATGGCTTCAATAGTGTTATCCGGCGCGCGCGCCGTGACTTCGAATCCAGGCGCCAGATCACGAATCGCCTGATGGTGGGTGGTGTTAACCGTGCGTGGCGATGTTCCCAAAATTCCTGCGAGCCGGGTATCCGGTTCAATTTCAATCGAGTGCCGCAGCGCCAGAATTTCATCAAGCACTGTTGGGCGTAGCCCATGGCAGGTGCCCTCACGCGTCATTTCCTGATGCAAGGTGCCGCCGTACGCGACATTAATGATTTGAATCCCGCGGCAGGCACCGAGTATTGGAATTCCGGCGTCAATGCATTGTTTTGCGAGTGCGATTTCGGCCTGGTCAGCTTCGAAATCGCTGTGCATGCAATCGCCCTGGTCGGTCTCGCCATAGCTTCTGGGATCGACATCGTCGCCGCCGGTCAGGATCAGCCCATCGATGCGATCAACGACATCTGACAACATGTCGCTCGGCACATGGGGAATCAGAAAAGGAAGGCCGCCGGCAGTGCGAACCCGCTCCACGTAAGCCTGATCAATCTGAAAGATCGTCATCTTGCTCTGCCACACCTCGACGGTCTGACGCCAGGCCGCGATGCCGATGACTGGTCTGCGATCAGACATGACGTGTATAACGACTAGCCCCTTGCGGCTAGTGATTCGTCGGTAACCGCAGTCAGCAATGAGCGTGCACCGCGGACCATTTCACGTTCGTCGGGTAAGACACCATAAACAAGCTCAAAGAATGATTCGTCAGCCATGATCATGCTGGTCGAGGCGCAACTCAGTTCGTCAATTTGAAACTGCCACAATTTGTTGAACATCGCCTTGCCGTAAATCCAGACATTGCCGCCGTGATACATGATGGCGATGTTTGAGGTGCCGCCCAAAGTTCCCAAAGTCTGATCAAGAGCTGCCTCCAGCGCGTGACCCTCCTGCATCAAACGCTCGGTCATTCGAAAGCCGATTTCTGAGTCAACTTTACCTTCAAGCAGACCGTCAAACTGGTCGCGAAATTGCTCGGCATTGGTGAAATCGCCGTTGTGCGCGTAGGCGAAATCGAGCGATTCGGAATAAAACGGTTGCATATCTTCCAGCACATTTGGCAAACGCAGCGGCCGGCGCAGATGAAACAGCCAGCGGCGCGATTCAATCTGGCGCAGTTCTTCCAGTGCCTCGGGCGTTTCAACCAGTTTGCCCACCGCGCGGCGTACGTTCACCGTACCATCGGGTTCAAGGTGTGCCGACCCCCAACCCCAACCGGCGATGCCATAGCGTTCGAGGGCCAGCACCCAGGGTTCCAGACGCGTAAATGGAACTGAGGCTTCCGAACCCACAACTAGAATTTCACACATAAATTATTCCTCAATGGCCTACTCCTCGATCGTAATCGCGCGCTCAGGACACGCCAGTTCCGCTCGGTGAACCTTTTTTTCTTGCTCGGCTGGAATCGAATCAAGCATAACGACAGCCAGGCCATCATCATCGACATCAAACACGTCCGGCGCAAGGGCGACGCAGCGATTATGACCGTGGCACTTCTCTTGATCGACTTTAACGCGCACTTCAGTCAACTCTTACGAGGCTTGATAAGGAGTGGACCCAAATCATCCCAGCGAATATCGACCTCGCCGGCGAGTTCAAAATCCGGCAGGACTTTCAAGACTTCTTCTATTGCCACGGCGATTTCCGCGCGGGCCAGATTAGAGCCGAGACACCGATGGGGGCCAACGCCGAAGGCAACATGTCGATTGGGGAAACGATCGATGTCGAACTCGTCCGGATTTTCGAACTCGGCCGGATCCCGGTTCGCACAACCAAACAGCATCAGAACCTTATCGCCCTGATGGGCGGGGCAGCCGCCGAGTGAAGCATCGGCGCGCGCAGTGCGCCCCAAGGCGATGACCGGTGAGAAATAGCGCAACGCTTCTTCAACTGCGGCGTCGATCAGGTTGGGATCATCAACAAGTCGCTGGCGCAGTTCGTGATCGATCGCGAGCTGCTGCAGCAGGGCGCGTATGGTAAAGTTGGTATTGTCGAGTCCGGCAATCAATAGAAAAAAACAGAAATCGATGACAGTCTCTTCGTCGAGCGGTTTGCCATCAATTTCCGCCTGCAGCACCAGCGACACCAGATCGTCTCCGGGATTTTCGCGCCGCTCCGGCAAGATGCCACGAAAGAGATTATGAATTTTCTCAATGGCGCGATCGGTGGCGGCGCGGTCTGAGATTCGTCGGTAGACGACATCTTCGACCCACTCCTGAAATTCGGTCTTGAATTCGACACCGAGCATCTGGCAAATGATCGCAGTCGGCAGCATCTTGGCGTAGCCGAGGCTGAAGTCATACGGTTCCTCCGTCAGGACGTCTTTCAGTAAATCCTGCGCGGCTGCTCGAATCGCCGGCACCCATTCGCGAATCGCTTTCGGCGAAAACTGTTTAACCAACATACGCCGGTACTCGCCGTGCAAGGGTGGGTCCGATTCCATCGGCAGCAGGGGACGGTCGAGAACGCCCGGGAGCATGGTGCCGTCGGCGGGCGAGTAGGTGTCAGTATCGTGGGCTACGCTTTGCACCGTTTCGTAAGTCGGTACCACCCAGAAGCCACCATAGTGTTCGCTTTGACCGACGCCGGCAGCGTGCAGCAGCTTGTACACTGCAGAGGGATCTTTGCGAAAATCACCTGCGTTGTGATCGAATTCAGAATGCGTGAATTTTTTCAATCGCACCTCCAGGAATACTGTTTGGTCATAACACGTACTCCCCATCCCTTAGGATGGCGGTACGTTCGCCAGCGCTGGTAATCAGATCGGCCGACACCGTAATTGGACACTCTTTGGCGTACGGCAAGTCGACGTGCAGCACCGTCTCGGGACTTAAGAAATCTTCTGGAGTCACCGTGCCGCCCAGGAACTCACTGCGTCCGTAGCCCCAATGAAAGCCGGCCTTTTCGTCTTCAATAAAAACACCGGTGACCCGCGCTTTGCGATTGTAGCCAAAAGCGATTTCCGCCACGTTCCTGCGCATCGGATCGGCGTCCATATCTTTGCACAACCCCCCCGCGCGCGGGCCGTCGCCCAGCACCTTCACTATCCGGTTCCGTTCGACCACAAAACGGGCGATATCACCATTTTCGCCTGCCACTGGAATGACGCCGTGGGTACGGGAAGGATCACCGTCGCGTTCGCCTTCATAGGGCACTACAAAGACCTCGCCGGAGGGCAGATTAATGACGGGAAATCCCTGCTTGTCGGGACGCAGGTAGCCGTTGTCGACCTCAACGGTACGATGGCGGATATCAAAGGTGCAGACGTCGCCGGTTGAGAAGGTGACTTCGATTGCTTCGGCTTTCGCGACGGCGCTGCGGATGGTTTCGCCCTCTGCGACCAACTCGTCGGGATCAGCCAGATAGCAGGTATCTTCCATGCTGCGATTCGCCATCGGCATCGACGCCACACGAAATTCGGCCGCTGACCCTTTGGCCATGCCATATTGAATGAGTGGTCCGGTGACCGAGACTTCCATCATCGCCAACACCACTGTGGCCTGATCGAGAATGTCGTTGAATGGCACTTCGCTATTGCCCATATCGGCGCTCTCGGGCAAATCAGCATTGACCCCTGCTACTGCCGGGAACGAAACCAATGGCAATACCTTGAATCCTTGTTGTTCCGCAATCGCGCTGATCTGAGCATGCCAGTCGGCCGCCATGGCGCGGCGCTCTTCCCAATCCGTATTGTCTGCGTGCCCGCCATGTGGTGTGTCATAGAGGATGGCAAATACGTCGTGGCTGGTCGGCGCAAAGACGGCGTCCAGTAACCACTGCATATCGAATTTTTGCGGAACGTTCATGAGCAGATCTCTCCTTATACGTTATCGGCGTATTGCATCAGTTCCCAGTCTGATACCTCATCGGGTGACTTATCCCCCACAGCCTCGTCAAACATTTCGAGCTCGACCCGCCGTGTTCGGGCATAAAAGCGCACGAAATCCTCGCCCAGGTATTCGCGCGCGAGCGAGCTCGCCTCAAAGGCGTCGCAGGCTTCGTGCATCGTTTGCGGCACTGATTCCAATGACTCATTGAGGAAGCCATCCCCCATCACGACCGGCGGCGGTTCGAGTTCGTTTTCGATACCGTGGACCATGCCCGCTAGACAAGCGGCAATCGCGATATAGGGATTGGCATCAGCACCGGCCGTGCGATGTTCTATGCGGCAGTTATTGGGCGATTCGGTGACGGTTCGAATAGCAATAGACTTGTTGTCGTGCCCCCAGCCGATTTTATGTCCGGTCGAGTAGTGCGCCACGAAGCGCCGATAGGAATTCGGCGTTGGGCAGAACAACAAAGTGAAATCTCTGAGCGTAGCCAATTCTCCGGCGACCCCCTGTTTCATCAAGGTTGAACGCTTATCTGATGCCGATGCGTCGTAAAACAACGGTTCATCGCCGCGCCATAAAGAATGATTGATATGCAAGCCGTTGCCGAACCCGGCCATCGACGGCTTGGCCATAAACATCGGGAAGAGATCATGCTGGGCCGCGATTTCGCGGATCGCATGTTTGAAAATGAACGCCGTGTCAGCGGCCGTCAATGCCGGCTCGGGTGCGATATTGAATTCCTGCATGCCGGGGCCGAATTCGGCCGACCACACTTCGATCGGCAGGCCAAAATCGATCATTTGATCGATGAATGGACGCACGAGGTGGGCGTCACGGCCACTGCGGGTGAGGTTATAGCACTGCGCCGTGGGCGAGAGCGGTGTCAGATTGCGATAGCCCTTGTCGTAGGCAGACTGCTCGGTTTCGCGAAACAACAACCACTCGAGTTCGTTGGTGAACATGGGCGTGTAGCCCAAAGCCTCCAATCGATTACTCAAGTTCCGGACCAAGGCACGGGGCATAAATTCAAGTGACCAGAGTTGTTCCGAATGCTCGTAATCGCATTGCACGATGACATTGGATTTCTGCCAAGGAACAACCCGGGCGCTCGCGGGGTCGGCGACCATGCGTAAATCGGTATAGCCCTCCTCCCAGGAAGGCCACCACACGTCGGTCGCCGTCGGCGATGGATGGGGCATACCCTGGCAATCCATCATCAGCATATAGCTTGAGATGTTGACGCTGGTGGCGGGGTTTTCGACCAGTCGGGCGGCAGGTATATGTTTGCCGCGGGCGATGCCATGAAAATCGGTCCCGACAAAGGATACGGTCTCGATGTCATGTTCCTTGATCAGAGAGACCAACGGATTTTGTTTGCATTTGACGTTCAAAATAATTCGCCTGCCGAGTTCAATTGCTGATTACCCCAAATGCTATCAAATTTGTTCTTGCATAGCCAAATGTGTAGCTATAAGTACTTTATCTAAGGTTTTCGTCGTGGCTTTAGCCTCGCTAGCCCCCCAAATCTCAATTAGGAGTCCCGTACTCTATGTACATACTAATCTGCACAGTTCGTAATCTAATAATCTGATTTTTAATACTCGTGGTTGATTAATACCGCAATATAGGTGGAAGATTAGGGTATGAAGTATCTAAAACACAGTCTGCTACTACTCGTCCTGTCAGGTTTTCTGACTGGGGAAATCGCGGCTATAGAGTCGTCCCTTCCTCCTTGCCCCACTAAAAAAGGCTTTTTTATAGGGCTTTTTGTAGTTATTTGGACTTTATCGTCCTTTTGTTTGGTGGAGGCGGCGGGAGTCGAACCCGCGTCCGCAAGCCTTACATCTTTGGCTCTACATGCTTATCCGAGTCTATTAATTTAATTTGAAGCTACCCGACCGGCAGGGAAGGCTTCAAACGATTCTAGTAAAGGTTTTAACGGTTCGGTCCTAAAAATACCTTACCGCGATCACATGAGATATGACGCCCGAAACCTGAACGCATGAGCACGGCTTCAGTCGGACGGCACCCTACTGGGTTTTAAGCAGCGAGTGCGTAGTTGTCTTCGTTGGCAACTAAATTGTTTGCAGTTGTATTTACGAGGTAATCTGCACCTCGGCATGCACCTCCGGTTTCATGACCCACGTCGAAGCCGTGACGCCCCCGAAAGAGTATTTTCGCATTATACACGGAAATTTTTCGCTTAAGAACATGTAAACTTTAGATTAACGTGCGTTTTTTAGTATTCTAGATTTTTCTCTCTGCCAATCCTTAGCTTTTTCTGAAGCTCGCTTATCGTGCCTTTTTTTACCTTGCGCAGTCGCAATTTCTACTTTTACCCTATTATTTTTCCAGTAAAGACCTAGCGCCACTATAGTCATTCCGCGCCTATCCACAGCCCCATTTAACTGATCGATCTCTCGACGGTTCAACAATAATTTTCTAGATCGAAGTGATTCAGGTTTAACGTGACTTGACGCTGATGACAACGGAGTTATATGCGTACCTTGTAAAAAAGCCTCACCTTTGTGCATGATAACGTAGGCGTCGGTGAGCTGAATTTTCCCCGCACGTAAACTTTTTACCTCCCAGCCCTCTAGTACTATCCCTGCTTCCATCTTTTGGTCTATAAGGTAATCAAATCGGGCTTTCTTATTGTGCGCAATGGATCCGGAACCTGCTTTTTTAGATTGTTTCTTTTCCGCCATTTGAGCTAACCAAACATTAATCGGGGTTCAATTGTAACAATCCAGCACCTAAAATGTTTTATTCACTTGCTGTAGATTCGTAAGTGCACGAGAATACACTAACATATTTTCACGAGTAATTTTCTATGAGTTCTACAAGGGAATCTCTCCACGGTTTGTGGTCCTCTCGTTGGGTCTTTATATTAGCCGCGGCTGGCTCGGCTGTTGGTTTAGGGAACATCTGGCGTTTTCCTTACCTAACTGGTGAGAACGGCGGTGGTGCGTTTGTCATTATTTACTTAGGTTTTGTTCTATTGATAGGCATTCCGCTAATGGTTGCCGAAACCATCATTGGGCGAAGAGGGCGGCGTAGTCCTGTGAATGCAATTTTGCTAATTGCCGAAGAAGAGAGTCTCTCAAGGCGTTGGTCAGGTTTAGGCTTAATGGGAATAATTGCAGGCTTCCTTACCCTGTCTTTCTACTCGGTGGTAGCAGGTTGGTCCTTAGCTTATGTCTACTTTGTTTTAACTAGCAGTTTTGCCACCGCAAACTCGATAAGCTCTGAAGCTATTTTCACGAATTTGATAAGCTCCCCTCTGCAGTTGTTATTCTGGCATACCCTGTTTATGGGTTCGGTTGTCTGGATAGTATCTAAAGGCGTAAGTCTTGGTTTAGAACGAGCCGTTAAGATTTTAATGCCCCTACTTTTCGTCATGCTTGTTCTCATGACGATTTATTCTTTATTGGTTGGCGACGCATTGGGTGCGACTAAGTACCTTTTCGCGACAGACTTTTCGTCTTTAACGTCTGATGTGATTCTGCTGGCGGTGGGACAGGCTTTTTTTAGTTTGAGTCTAGGAATGGGCGCACTGATGATTTATGGGTCTTATTTGCCCCATGACGCTTCTATTCCGCGTACATGCCTTATCGTAGGCTGTGTTGATACACTTGTTGCTTTATTGGCTGGCTTTCTTATTTTTCCAATTGTTTTTGCTTATGGCCTAGAGGCGGGTCAAGGGCCTGGCTTAGTATTTGTTACTCTGACGGTAGCATTCGCGGATATGCCCTTTGGACAGGTATTTGGTTTCACGTTTTTTCTACTACTTACAGTGGCGGCATGGACATCTGCAATTTCTTTGCTCGAGCCCGTCGTCGCCTGGTCTGTCGAATCCAGAGGGTGGTCTAGAAATCGCGCTAGTTGGCTTGCAGGAGGTGTAATTTGGCTGATAGGCATCCTTTGTCTTTTATCTTTTAATGAGCTAAAAGACTTTACCCCGGGAGGGAGAAACATTTTTGATTGGTCCGAGTACATAAGCGCTAACGTTTTATTGCCTTTGGGTGGATTTTTGGTCGCTGTGTTTGTCGGATGGCGGGTAAGTCGTATGACTATTGCTAGTGAATTTGGTAGCAGCGGCTCCATACTTTTTAAAAGTTGGTTGTTCTTGATAAGGTACTGTGCGCCAGTAGCTGTGGCGATAGTTTTTTTAAATAGTTCTGGTTTAGATTTGCTTTTTCGTTAGCTTTGATAGGTAATGACGTCTCTTAAACGCTCCCTTTTCGTGCCTTTTTCTGTAGATCAGATGTACTGTTTAGTTAATGACGTTGAGAAATATCCTGAGTTCTTACCTTGGTGCGTTGCCGCGGAAGTGCTTGTGTCCGATTCGACTCACATGGAGGCAATGCTTAGTATTAGTAAGGGCCGGTTCAAATATGATTTTTCTACAATAAATAGTCTAAGAGACAATGAATCTATCAAGATTGATTTACTGAACGGTCCTTTTAAAGAGTTTTCAGGTGGTTGGCGGTTCAGTGCTATTGACTCGGGCTCCTTAGTGGAGCTTGAATTAGAGTTTGAATTTGATGGGTTGATTCTGGGTGCGGCGTTATCGTTGGCCTCCGGAGTTGTAGTGGATACCCTCGTAGATGCGTTCAAAAAAAGAGCTTATAAAGTTTATGAAGATCGATAGGGTGTCGATAGAGGTCGTAGCAGCTTTCCCCCAGCGGAGCTACGTAGTGGAGTTAGATGTGCCAGTTGGCACCTCGGTTCGAAATGCCATAGAACGGTCTTGTATCCTAGATAACTTTAACTTACCGACGCATATGCTAAGTTATGGTATTTGTGGTCAAAGGTGCGATTTAGACGCGCTGCTCGCTGATGGCGATAGAGTAGAAATTTATAGACAACTAGAATTTGACCCAAAGGTTCGCCGCCGACGCCGCGCGATTAGTCAAAAATCCGACTGAACAAAGTAGATTTCTTTTCCGAGTCGGAGCTTAACGCTTGTTTATCAGGATTGATTGCAACGCCCATGCCCGGCCCAGCTTGAATGTCGCGGTAAGGGTCCTTTTCCTCTGCTTTAACTATCTTGTCTTCGTGGTACTCGATATCTTTCTTGGGCTCTACGCCTGCTCCGGGTTCTGCAACATCAAGAAATTTTGTCTTCTCTTTCTCACCCATAAATGGGATTTTATTGGCAATCCGTTCTCCTAGTGTTCGCTTTCTAAATCTAGGGACACTGATTTTCGTATCATTATGAATACTATAGTCAAGCGGTTTTATAGCCGGCTTGATGTCGCCTTCGATATTCTTTAGGACGTCATTTTCAAAATTCAGAGTGATTACTCTTTTCTGGTAGAACTTTCTCGCATGATTAAAGGTGAAAACATAGTCCCAGCGATGATCATTGAAGGTATCCTTGATGATGGGAGTACCCATTATAAATTGTACTTTCTTTTTATCCATCCCAGGTTTTAGTTTGGCGAGCATGTCTTGCGTTATTACATTACCTTGTTGCACGTCGATTTTATGCACAAAACCTAGAGTCTCTGGATTTGGCAGCTCTGGGAGAGCTAGCTTTGAGCAGCCTGTACTTATAGCCATTAACGCTACTATTACAGTTGCTTGTCTGAGGATGTTAGTTAGCATATTTTCTTTGCGCTGTAGACATAAATTGTTGGGTATGAGGAGTAGCTAAGCTCAATCAGGACAGCTCGTACATATATCTTTTTTAAATAAGAAGTTTAGTATAACAGATCTGTTAAGTGAGAAAATGATATAATATCAAACAAACCTTAATCGTCAATGAATTAGGAAGATAGTAACTGATGGATACAAAAGAACTCAAAAAAGCCGGTTTGAAAGCTACCCTACCGCGTCTGAGAATTTTAGAAATATTAGAAACTTCTTCAGATAAACATATGAGTGCTGAAGATGTGTATCGCGCACTTATAGGGGTTGGCGAAGATGTCGGGTTGGCAACCATTTACAGGGTACTAACTCAATTTGAAACGGCTGGTATAGTTCAAAGACATAATTTCGATAGTGGTCACGCAGTTTTTGAAATGGCGAAAGAAGAGCATCATGACCATATGGTGAGAGTCGATACGGGCGAGGTAATTGAGTTTTTTGACGACGAAATTGAACGCTTGCAGAGAGAAATCGTTGATCGACATGGCTATGTGCTCGAAGAGCACAGTTTAGTTTTATACGTGAGACCGAAATAGGCAAATTGTCATTGCACGGCTCTATTAAGTAGTTCTTTAGCATGCGCTAAGCTAGATGTTGTTATCGATTTCGCTCCCAGCATTCTTGAGATTTCAGCCTCGCGCTCAGCAGCGCTAAGCATGCGCGCCCTCGTCACCGTCCGTTTCCCACATAATTCTTTGGTGACAAGTATTTGGTAGTCGCAAATGCTTGCAACCTGTGGTGAGTGTGTAATGCAGATCAGTTGACAGTATTTTGAGATGGCTAAAAGGTTTTGCCCGACAGTATTGGCAGTGTCGCCCCCAATTCCTGAGTCAACTTCATCATAAATAACAGTTGGAACCGCTGCATGCCTCGCAGTATTAGCCTGTATCGCGAGGCTAATGCGAGATAATTCACCACCGGATACAACTTTACTGATGTTGTCGAGAGGTAAGTCAGGATTCGTACTTACGTTAAAAGTGATTTGATCTAATCCATTGGGTTTAGGAGTATCGTCCTCATAGGTATCTAAGTTTACTTTAAAGCTGCCATGAGGCATGTCTAATTGACGCATTGAGGCGCTGATACTTTGACTTAGTGTTTTCGCGGATTTTAGTCGAGCAGAAGTGAGTTTGCTTGCTGTCTGCCTAAATCTTGTACGAGTTTCCTTTATTTTTTTTTCGGTTAGAGTTATCTGAACGCCTCTATCAGTCAAACTTTCAAGGTCAGCACATAATGAATTGTATTTTACCAAAAGATCGCTAATCGGAACTTGGTGCTTGCGGGCCAAATTGTGCAGCGTACTGAGTCGGTCATCTAAATATTTAAGTTTTTCGGGATCGCTTGCCATTGATTCGGCGATACATTCTGCTTCTTGTTGCGCCTCAGAAAGGGAGATCTCTGCTTGCTCAAGTAAGGAGCATAGATTTCTCGTAGCGGGAAGATCAGGCGGCAGAGTATCGGCACTCGACGATAAGTTTTTCAGTAATTTTGGCAGCTGAGATAAATCATCTCCAAGAACAGATATTATTGATGCGCAGGTGGCTTGAATCGTGTCGGAGTTCGCGAGAAGCTTGTGATCTTTCTCGATGGTTTCTATCTCTTCAAGAGAGATTTCAGCATTTTCAAATTCTTCAATCTGATATCGTATTAGTTCGATTTTTCCGTCATCCGTTAATTGCTGCTGCATTTCATCCAGAGAATTTTGAGCGGTTTTCCAATCCTGATATAGCTCTTTAATTTTATTTAAAGTTTCTGTATACCCGCCGTACGCGTCTAGTATCCCCCTTTGGTATTTTGGATTAAGCATTCTAGTATTTTGATGTTGTGCATGGATATCTGTTAGAGCGGTTCCAAGCCTTTTCATCGTACTAACCGGAATTGCCATCGAGTTACAATAAGCGGACGATCTACCGTTTTCGGATATGACGCGTCTAAGAATGCACTCATTTTCACCACCTTCATCTTTTTCATCTAGCGCTAATTCTTGAAGTAAAGCCGCCGCCTCCGAATGCTCTGGAACAGAAAATGACGCAGTGACCGCAGCTCGATTTTCGCCAATCCGAATCATCTTTTTATCAATTTTTTGACCCAATACGGCGCTTAGCGCGTTAATTATGACGGATTTTCCCGAACCAGTTTCGCCAGTCAGAGCTGTGAGTCCATTGGAGAAATCTATATTGAGATCGTCCACTAGAATAAAATTCTTAATCTGTAAATTCTTTATCAAGGATCTAGGGCCCAGTTAAGCTTTGCTCTTAAAGTAGCGTAGTGGTCGTATTTTGACGGATGAGCAAGATTAATAGGGACTTGGTGTCTGAATATTCTGATTTTATCACCCTTCATGACTTCTTGTACCGAGTTGCCGTCGCAAGTTACTCGAGATCGGTCATTTCTTTCAGTCGCCACTCTTATTTCGATTGCGGAATTATCAGGAACTACTATAGGCCTATTCGTAAGCGTATGGGGACAAATAGGCACTAAAGCTAATGCGTCTATTCTGGGGTCGAGTATCGGGCCACCACCTGACATGGCATAAGCCGTAGAGCCGGTCGGAGTAGCGACGATTAGCCCATCGCCCCGCTGAGAATGAAGAAATTTTCCATCTACGTAAGTGTTTAGCGTTATAAGACGGGCTGAGTTCCATTTTTGTACGATTATGTCATTTAGGCCATCACAGGTTTTAACTATTTTTTCATCTCTCACAATCTCACAACCTAACACCACCCGCTTTTCTAAGGCGCAATCGCCCTGAATAATCGCCTCGAGGTCTTTATTTACATTTTTAGCTGAAAGATCAGCTAGGAATCCTAACCGACCTAGGTTGACTCCTAATAGCGCAACTTGGTTCGGGAAAATAAGTTTTGCGCACTGTAGTAGAGTACCATCACCCCCGATCGATATTATTAAGTCGCATGTCTGCGGTAAGGTTGCTAGGGGAGAGACAAGAAACTCTCCCTCTAAATTAGCTACTGGTATTCTGTCGTCTAAAACAGCTTGGGCATCGGTCACATTGATAGTCCGGATAACTTCCTGAATAGTATCTTCGACAAGCTTGCTGTTTACTGCGGAAACTATTCCAATCTGGGAGAACATACTCGCGAAACCTCTAATATCAATCTAATTAAACTAACATTTTGCCCAATCATTGCGCAATCGTCATTGTAAAATTCGCTCACACTTAGTATTGGTTTTTAGCAAAATTTTTGTTAATTTAATTAGTTCTAAGAAAATGTTTTGAAACATAAGTTGAGTTAATGTGGATATAAGCCTTAATGACAGGTCGCATCACCTCTTCAAGACACTAGTCGAGAGGTATATTGCTGACGGGCAGCCGGTTGGTTCTCGCACCCTCGCGCGTGATGCTAACCTAGACATTAGTTCGGCCACGATCAGGAATGTGATGGCAGACCTCGAGGACCTCGGTCTGATTGAATCACCGCACACATCCGCTGGGAGGATACCCACTGAGTTAGGATACCGATTTTTTGTTGACCAAGTAGTAACATACCGAGATTTATCATCGATGGAGGTCGATAAAATTGGGAAAGATATCGAAAAAGAAGATGATATCGAAATCTTAATGAATAAAACTTCGCAAATGCTCTCTGAGCTTACGAAGTTGGCTGGCCTCGTCATGGTGCCGGTAAAGAAAAAAAGAGCACTCAGGCAAGTAGAATTTCTATCATTGAACGATAATCGCGTTTTAGTGATCTTGGTCACCAACGATCGTGAGGTAGAGAATCGGATCATTAAAACTAACAGAGTATATGGTCAATCGGAGCTTACTCAAGCCGCTAATTATTTGAGTTCAGCTTTTGCTGGCAGTGATATTGATGCGGTGAAGAAAAGGTTAATTGGAGAGATGGAAACAACTCGCGCTGAATTAGACCAGCTAATGGGATTAGTCGTGGAAATCTCCGAAAAAGCATTTGTCGGATCGTCTCTTGGAAATGATTATGTTTTAGCCGGTCAGACAAATTTAATGGAGATTGATGAGCTATCTGATCTAGAACGACTCCGTACATTGTTTGATGCTTTTACCCAAAAAGGCGACATACTTCATCTACTTGATCAAGCAGTTAATGCGTCTGGAGTTCAGATTTTTATAGGTGAAGAGTCTGGGTACAAGGCGTTTGATCAATGCAGCATAGTTACTTCGACTTATGCGGATGAGCACAAGACATTGGGTGTGCTCGGTGTCATTGGGCCTACCCGAATGCAGTACGAACGAGTTATCCCGATAGTAGATCTAACTGCAAAAATGTTCAGTTCAGCCTTGAATTACAAAAATTAGCCCCTACCTACACAAATAACTAGTGTTTTTCAGTTCTTTTCGAATTTTGTTCGAGAGCTGTCACACCTTTGTTTTAGTTTTTTCAAAATTTTATACGGAAGAGTATCAGAAATGAAAAAAGTGGATGAATCTAAAAAAGACGCAGCGCTCGATAGTAATGAAATAAAAGAAGATGAGGAGGAGCTAATAGAGGGAAATGTATCGGAAATTGATTCTAATGAACCCAACGAAAATGTTCCGTCCGCTGTTGAAAGTGATTTAAATGTAGCTGAAATAGATTCTCTTAGGCTTGAGATAAAGGCGCTGAAAGATGAGTTATTACGAAGCAGGGCCGAAATGGAAAATACGCGTAAACGAGCGGAGAAGGACATAGCGGCAGCTCATAAATATGGGGTAGAGCGTCTTGTGCAAGATATCTTGCCAGTCAAAGATAGTATGGATATGGGACTCGATATACCGGTAGATTCGGATGTGTCTGACTCGTTTAGGGAAGGTATGGAATTGACAGCCAAAATGTTCGGGGACTTTTTCGAAAAACTTAACGTCAAAGCAATTAATCCAGTAGGTGAAATTTTTGATCCAGAATTCCATCAGGCGATGATGACCGAGCCTTCTGGTGATGTTGAGAAAGGAACTGTGATGAAAGTTATGCAGCAAGGATACCTATTAAATGATCGGCTAGTTCGGCCGGCTTTAGTCGTTGTTGCTGAAGAAGAAGTTAGTGCTGGGGATTGAAATTGTAAAATTCGTCCTTATGTTTGTGACATGACATAACGTTTAAAGAGGATTAACAGAGGTTAATTATGAGCAAAATTATTGGAATTGACTTGGGCACAACAAATTCTTGTGTGGCAGTTTTAGATGGCGGCGAGACTAAAGTTATTGAAAACAGCGAAGGCGGACGCACAACTCCGTCTATTGTAGCTTTTGCTGATAACGACGAAGTACTAGTAGGACAGTCTGCTAAGCGTCAAGCGGTTACTAACCCTGCAGATACATTGTTTGCGGTAAAACGCCTCATAGGAAGAAAGTATGATGACGAGGTTGTTAAACGCGACAAAGACATGGTGCCTTACGGCATTGTGAAAGCTGATAATGGTGATGCCTGGGTAGAAGCTAAAGGTAAAAAAATGGCTCCCCCGGAGGTCTCTGCCAGAGTTTTGATGAAGATGAAAAAAACTGCAGAAGATTATTTGGGCGAAGAAGTAAAAGAGGCTGTGATTACAGTCCCAGCCTATTTTAATGATTCTCAAAGACAAGCAACTAAAGACGCTGGGCGCATTGCTGGGCTAGATGTCAAACGCATTATTAACGAGCCGACAGCTGCAGCACTGGCGTATGGATTAGACAAAAATCAAGGGGATGCGAGAATAGCTGTTTATGACCTCGGTGGTGGTACCTTTGATGTTTCGATAATCGAGGTAGCGGAAGTTGATGGCGAGCATCAATTTGAGGTGTTGGCAACAAATGGTGATACGTTTTTGGGTGGTGAAGATTTTGACTTGCGGCTAATTGACTTCTTGGCTGATGAGTTTCAGAAAGACCAAGGCGTAGATTTGAAAAATGATCCGCTGGCACTGCAAAGGCTGAAAGAGGCAGCTGAGAAGGCCAAAATAGAACTGTCTTCGAGCCAACAGACTGATGTCAATTTGCCATATATTACCGCTGATGCGAGCGGGCCAAAACATTTGAATGTCAAGCTAACGAGATCAAAGTTAGAGTCACTAGTGGAGGATCTGTTGGAGAGGACAATTCCTCCTTGTCAGACAGCTTTGTCCGATGCCGGATTATCTGCGTCTGAAATTAATGACGTGATATTGGTTGGTGGACAAACAAGAATGCCTAAGGTGCAGGAGCAGGTGAAAGAATTTTTTGGTAAAGAGCCCAGAAAAGACGTAAATCCTGATGAATCGGTAGCTTCCGGTGCTGCTATTCAAGCAGGTGTTTTGGGCGGCGATGTCACTGATGTATTACTACTCGATGTAACACCGTTGTCTCTGGGCATTGAGACTTTGGGTGGAGTGATGACTAAGCTGATAGAAAAGAACACAACTATTCCTACTAAGGCACAGCAGGTTTTTTCCACCGCTGAAGATAATCAGACCGCGGTTACGGTACATGTTTTACAGGGTGAGCGAGAAAGAGCCGATGGTAACAAGTCGCTTGGACAGTTCAACCTAGCTGATATCCCGCCAGCGCAGAGGGGGATGCCTCAAATTGAGGTTGCTTTTGATATTGATTCAAACGGTATTTTGAATGTGTCTGCCAAGGATAAGGCGACGGGTAAGGAGCAATCTATAGTTATCAAGGCTTCTAGTGGTTTATCTGACGAAGATATCGAAAAAATGGTAAAGGACGCGGAACTTCATGCTGAGGAGGATAAGCAATTTCAAGAGCTCGTGAATGCGCGCAATCAAGCTGAAGCTTTGGTTCATAGTGCTAGAAAATCTATGGATGATTTGGGCGATAAGCTTACCGCTGAAGAACGGACTCCAATTGAAGAATCTTGCTCGGAAGTTGAGGAAGCTCTCAAAGAAGGGTCGCTAGAGGCAATTAATACTTCTTCGGAGAAACTTACTGAGCTGGCAAGCTCTCTTGCGCAGAAAGCCTACGAGGCTGCGCAAGCCGAGGGTGCCCAAGCAGAAGGAGCGACTAGTAGTGGGGAGGCAGAACCTACTGATGCCAATGTCGTAGATGCTGACTTTGAGGAAGTAAAAGACGACAAGGATACTACTAAAGAGAAGTAGTGTCATAAATGCCATGCTTTTTGGGAGCCTAGGGTAGAATAGTTTGCTCTGGGCTTCTTGGGCTTATGTGATAGGTATCCATTAAATTATTATGTCAAAACGAGATTACTACGAAGTACTAGGGGTGAATCAGGGTAGCGGCGGTGCTGATTTAAAAAAAGCGTACCGGCGACTCGCCATGAAATATCATCCGGATCGGAATCCGGATGATTCAGTAGCGGAAGAAAAATTCAAGGAAGCCAAAGAAGCATACGACGTACTAAGCGATCCGCAGGCCAAAGCAACTTATGATCAGTTCGGTCATGCGGGGCTAGACCAAACTCGAGGCGGCGGCAGTTCGCCTGGTGGAATGGGGGATATATTTGACAGTGTTTTCGGAGATATTTTTGGAGGCGGTTCCCGGGGCGGAAATCGTGTCTATCGAGGGTCTGATTTAAGTTACGATTTAGAGTTAGCTCTAGAAGATGCGGTATCGGGTAAGGAAGTAAAAATTAAGATTCCTAACCTCGTGGGGTGTGGATCTTGTGAGGGTACTGGTTCACGTTCTAAACAGTCGCCAATGCAATGTCAGACATGTGGAGGCGTAGGACAGGTCAGGGCGCAGCAGGGTTTTTTTTCTGTTCAGCAGACTTGTCCTCATTGCAGGGGAGCGGGGAAGAGTATTGCGGATCCGTGCGGAAGTTGTAACGGATCAGGTACTGTGCGTGGGAGTAAGACTATTTCCGTAAAAGTTCCCGCAGGCGTGGATAACGGCGATCGTATCCGATTGTCCGGAGAAGGTGAAAGAGGCCAAAACAATGGTCCATCGGGCGACCTTTACGTGAATGTTGTTGTAAAAAAGCACGCGATATTCGAGCGTGATAATACTAATTTGTACTGCGAGGTTCCTATTGATTTCGGTATAGCGACTCTTGGCGGCCATCTTGAGGTGCCAACTTTAGAGGGGCGAGTGTCCTTAAAAATTCCCCCAGAGACACAAAGTGGTGCCTCATTTAGACTTAGAGGCAAGGGAGTTAGGTCGGTGCGAGGTGGTGGGATTGGTGACTTAATCTGTAAAGTGGCGATTGAGACTCCAGTTGGATTAACAAAGAAACAAAAAGCTTTACTGCAGGAGTTGACTGAATCACTATCAAGTAATACAAAGCATAGTCCTCGAGCAAAATCTTGGCTTGACGGTGTAAAAAGTTTTTTTGATGAAATAATGTAGGCTAGACAATAAATAGGTGAACCAGATGACGCGTATTGGAATAGCTGGTGCAGGCGGACGAATGGGTAAAGTGCTAATCAATCGAGTTATTGATTACCCGAATCTAGAATTGACTGCGGCGATTGAGTGCGAAGATTCTCCGGTGGTAGGGCTTGATCCTGGTATTATAGGAGGAGTGGGTGAACTTGGCTTTTCAGTCGTTTCAGATATCCAGACTGCTTTAGATTCTTTCGATGTACTGATAGATTTTACTAACGTCGAATCTACTTTACAGAATGTTTCCGCCTGTCGCGCCGCGAATAAGCGAGTTGTTGTTGGTACCACAGGTCTTAGTGACTTTAGTGGCTTTCTTAAAGAAGCATCCTCAGACATTCCGATAATGTCTGCCCCTAATATGAGCATAGGGGTAAATATATGCTTCCAAGTTTTACATATGGTCGCTAAAGCTCTTGGAGATGACTACGATATTGAAATAATAGAATCTCATCATCGAGGAAAGATTGATGCGCCATCTGGTACTGCTTTGAAAATGGGTGAAGTTATAGCTGAAGCTTTGGGACGAAATTTGGGCGATTGCGCTATTTACGGCAGGGAAGGTATAACCGGGCCGAGGGAAAATAAGGCCATTGGGTTTGAGACAATAAGGGCGGGCGATATTATAGGTGAGCATACCGCTCTTTTTGCGGGAACGGGAGAACGTATTGAAATAACTCACCGAGCTTCGGATAGAGCAAATTTCGCCAACGGGGCCCTAAGAGCAGCGAGTTGGTTGACGGGGAAAGAGAATGGGCTCTATGACATGTTCGATGTCCTAGGCTTGAGATGAGATTTTTGTCTTGTCTAGGCTCGAGCGTTTAGTTCGGATAACATTATAAAAAACATATAATCAGAGCAGTAAATGGGAACATTGCGTGCCGGAGTCATTGGTGTGGGGTACTTAGGAAACTTTCACGCCCAGAAGTATAGGCATTGTCCCGGCGTTGAGCTCTACGGGGTAGTTGATACTAACTATGACCGCGCGCAGGAGGTTGCAAGTAAATATCAAGTCGGGGCGTACGCAGACTATCGGGACTTATTTGATAAAGTAGATGTCGTTTCTATCGTCGTTCCGCCCGCACAGCACTACCGCATCGCGAGAGACTTTCTAGAAAATGGCGTTCATACCCTAGTTGAAAAGCCTGTCACAGAAACAGTAGAACAAGCTGAATTGTTAATTCAAATTGCTAATAGGTTGTCACTTGTCTTGCAGGTTGGTCATTTAGAGAGGTTCAATCCTGCGATACAGATGCTTCGTGATCAAGTTCGCACTCCGCTAAGTATCGAAACGACGCGGACTGCTATATACAAAGAACGTGGCACGGAAGTAGATGTGGTGCTCGACTTAATGATCCATGATATCGACATCGTATTAAGTCTTGCTGAATGTAACATAGCGTCTATCGAGGCCAGTGGAGCGGCAATTAAAAGTGATAAGCTTGACGTCGCGACCGCTAGTATTGTTTTTCAAAATGGATTGAGGGCCGATTTAAGTGCCAGCAGAGTTGCGGAAACTCAGGAAAGGAGTATGCGCGTTTGCGAACCAAATAGATACTTGTGCCTGGATTATATAAATCATCGATTAGAAATTGGACGCATGGAAAATGGCAAAGAGATTCAGGATACCAGTGCTCTGACTTTTGATCGTACTCCCGTGGGCACTGATGTTTTAAAAAGCGAAATTGTTTCATTTGTTGATTCGGTGTTGACCGGAGAAGCTCCTGCCGTATCCGGTGAGGATGGTAAGAAAGCTCTAGAGGTGGCGATTAATATTTCAAGAGATATAGCAAGAGGTTAGCTTTTTGAGTGGGCATCTAGGGGGTATTATGGTGAAAAAATTCCCAATGCTAGGATATAAGAACTTTTTATTACTATAAATTATTCCATGTCCGTCTATGGTCAAGTACAATAAACCAAAACGGTAGGTATTATTTTTAAGATAATTTCTGCCCTTCATTTACGGGTGTAATTTTGAATCGATCAGCTATTCTTGCGTTATCAGACGGAAGTGTCTTTTATGGGTCGGCTATAGGCGCAAATGGCGTTAGCAGCGGCGAAGTAGTTTTTAATACCGCAATGACCGGCTACCAAGAAATAATTACTGATCCGTCGTATGCGAAACAGATTGTTACCTTGACCTACCCACATATAGGCAGCGTAGGAATAAATGAGTTAGATGATGAGTCTGGGCTGGGATTTCTTGCAGGTTTGATTATAAGCAACTCTTCTCCATGTAGTAATTGGAGAGCGACCGAAATGTTAAGTGACTTCCTTAAGAGACGCGGTGTAATCGCTATAGCTGGCATTGATACCCGAAGGCTAACTCGGATGCTCAGGCAGAAAGGTAGCTTAGCAGGCTGTATATGTACTGGCAAAAATCTCAGCGTTGATGTCGCTATTAATAATGCAAAGAAATTTTCTGGTTTGGAAAATTTAGATTTAGCGAAAGAGGTCACCTGTGCGAATTCTTATAAATGGGTGGAGGGTGTTTGGTCTTCTGCTACGAATGAATTTCAAACCGGTGGACGCTCCAAGTATCAAGTAGTCGCGATTGACTTTGGAATAAAAAGTAATATTTTGAGACTACTTGCGGACCGCGGATGTGAAATTGAGGTAGTGCCCGCTAGTACCACTGCCGATGTTATACTAGCTAAAAACCCGGATGGCGTTTTTCTATCTAATGGTCCTGGTGATCCCAAGGCGTGCGGTTATGCGGTCGAAGAAGTTGCAAAAATAGCTATTAGCGGGATTCCGACATTTGGTATCTGTCTTGGATATCAGATCTTGGCATTGGCCTTTGGAGCACGAACTATGAAGATGAAATTCGGGCATCATGGGGCGAATCATCCTGTTAAGGACTTAGCCAGTAAAAAGGTAATGATTACGAGTCAAAATCACGGTTTCGCAGTAGATGAGTCGCATATTGGAGATGATCTTGTGGTAACTCATAAATCTCTTTTTGACGGTACTATACAAGGCATTAAGCATAAAAAACTTCCTGCGTTCGGATTTCAAGGTCACCCAGAAGGTAGCCCAGGTCCACACGATATTCATGCATTATTTGATAAATTTGAGACTTTAATGGATAGGGCTCCTTAGAGGTGGGTAAAAGAACGGATATCAATTCGGTTTTGATCATAGGGGCGGGTCCTATAGTTATTGGACAAGCGTGTGAGTTCGACTACTCTGGTTCTCAGGCTTGTAAAGCTATGCGAGACGAAGGTTATAGGGTTATTTTAGTTAACTCTAACCCGGCGACCATAATGACCGATCCCGGAATGGCAGATGCGACCTACATAGAGCCTATTACTCCAGAGATTGTCGCAAAGATTATCGAGAAAGAACGTCCAGATGCCCTTTTGCCTACTATGGGCGGGCAAACCGCACTTAACTGCGCTCTATCACTATCGCGTGACGGCCTTTTGGAGAAGTATGACGTTGAATTGATTGGAGCATCTGAGGCGGCTATCGATAAAGCGGAGGATAGAGCCAAGTTCAAGGACGCCATGACGCGAATAGGTCTGGATACGGCTAGATCATTTATAGCTCATGACATGAATGAAGCAGAAGAGGTACAGAAGGAATTAGGTTTTCCTATTATCGTTAGGCCTTCTTTTACAATGGGCGGTAGCGGTGGTGGAATTGCTTTTAATGAAGAAGAGTATCTGGATATTTGCGCTGGTGGCCTTGAAGCCTCTCCAACATCGGAAATTCTTTTAGAAGAGTCACTACTTGGTTGGAAAGAATTTGAAATGGAGGTTGTGCGAGACAATGCGGACAATTGCATAATCATATGCTCTATTGAGAATCTTGACCCGATGGGCATTCACACCGGCGACTCCATAACCGTTGCGCCTGCTCAGACGCTCACCGATAAGGAATATCAAGTAATGCGAAATGCGTCCATCGATATTTTACGAGAGATCGGGGTGGACACCGGTGGATCAAATGTACAATTTGCTGTTAAGCCAGATAACGGACGTTTGGTGGTCATAGAAATGAATCCCCGTGTATCTAGATCGTCGGCATTAGCGTCTAAGGCGACAGGGTTTCCAATAGCTAAGGTGGCTGCCAAACTCGCAGTTGGATACACGTTAGACGAGTTAAGTAACGAGATAACTGGGAATACCATGCCCGCTTCATTTGAGCCAACTATAGACTATGTGGTTACTAAAATTCCGCGTTTTACATTTGAAAAATTTCCTCAGGCGGAAGATCGCCTGAGCACGCAGATGAAGTCTGTAGGAGAAGTAATGGCCATGGGTCGTTGTTTTCAGGAGTCTTTTCAAAAGGCGTTAAGGGGCCTTGAAACAGGTGTGGGAGGCCTTGACCCTTTGGCTACTGACGCTTTGGAAGGGGATATTTCGAAAGAGCTTAGTATGGCAGGAGCGCAAAGGATCTGGCATGTTGCCGATGCTTTTAGAGCTGGATTCAGCCTTGAAGAGGTATATCGACTTACCTCAATAGATGCTTGGTTTTTAGTACAGATCGAGGATCTTGTGAATGAGGAGGAAAAACTGAAATTAAAATGTCTGGCTGATATTAACGCTGAGTACATGCGTGTGCTGAAGAAGAAAGGTTTTGGTGATTTAAGAATAGCGTGTATTTTAGGCGTAGCGGAAAAAGAGGTACGAGTGCTCCGTCGAGAATTAGGTGTGGTCCCAGTTTATAAGCGGGTCGATTCATGCGCGGGTGAGTTTGAATCGCAGACAGCATACATGTATTCGACTTACGAGGAGGAGTGCGAAGCCTGTCCTACAAATAGAGAAAAAATTATAGTTTTAGGCGGAGGGCCAAATAGAATTGGGCAAGGGATAGAATTTGATTATTGCTGCGTTCAAGCTTCGGTGGCGGCGCATGATGCGGGATTTGAATCTATTATGATTAATTGTAACCCGGAAACAGTATCCACAGATTATGATACGTCCGATAGATTGTATTTTGAGTCTGTCACCTTGGAAGATGTGCTGGAAATAGTAGAATTAGAAAAGCCGTCGGGTGTAATAGTGCAATACGGAGGGCAAACACCCTTAAAATTGGCGCGCGCATTATTCGAGGAAGGAGTGCCAATTATTGGAACCTCTCCAGATTCTATAGACCTTGCCGAAGATAGGGAGCGTTTCAAAGAATTCATTTCTCAAATCGGCCTCAAACAGCCGCCAAATCGTATCGTTAAGGAAACGAAAGATGCCACAAGACTGGCGTCAGAAATCGGATACCCATTGGTTGTCAGACCATCTTACGTGCTTGGTGGAAGAGCCATGGAAGTGGTTCATGGCGAAACTGATTTAATGAAGTATATGGATCAGGCGGTATCGGTTTCAAATGAGGCTCCTGTTCTTTTAGATCATTTTTTGGATAGAGCGATTGAAGTTGATGTAGATGCGATATGTGATGGCGAACACGTTTTTGTTGGAGGTGTTATGGAGCACATAGAGCAGGCAGGGGTGCACTCAGGAGATTCTGCTTGTGCGCTTCCCCCTTATACCTTGACAGAATCCGTTCAGGATAACTTGGTCGAGCAGGTAAAAAAAATGGCTCTGGCTTTGAATGTGAAAGGGCTTATGAACGTCCAATTTGCAATTCAAGGGGATGACATATATGTCTTAGAAGTTAATCCTCGAGCTTCTAGAACAGCTCCGTTTGTGTCGAAGGCAGTTGGCTTGTCGCTTCCTTACATCGCCGCGCGTTGCATGGTTGGCGAGTCATTGGCAGAGCAAGGCATTGATTTTAATTATAGAATTCCTCGGTATTACTCGGTGAAGGAGGCCGTCTTTCCGTTTATAAAATTTCGAGGGGTGGATCCACTGCTTGGTCCTGAGATGAAATCAACTGGAGAAGTAATGGGAATAGGCGAAAGTTTTGGCGAGGCTTTTGGCAAAGCGCAAGAGGCTGCGTCGATGGTTTTACCCTCTAATGGCAGCGTTTTCGTCAGCGTAAAGGATGAAGACAAGCCATATATATTAGATGTTGTCAGAAGCCTACAAAGTTCTGGTTTCAGCGTGTTAGCTACTAATGGGACGGCGGACTATCTGCAGG
Source organism: uncultured Pseudomonadota bacterium (assembly GCA_902557415.1). Taxonomy (GTDB): domain Bacteria; phylum Pseudomonadota; class Gammaproteobacteria; genus UBA4457. Next base: position 77,542 of record CACEAA010000001.1, read on the forward strand.
AGAGGGGCATTGATTGTAGAGCTGTCAACAAGGTTACTGAGGGCCGTCCACATGTTGTTGATATGATAAAAAATAGTGACATTGATCTAATAGTAAACACTACCCAAGGCAAACAGTCTATTTCAGATTCTTCGTCGATACGAGCAAGTGCTTTAATGCATCGAGTTGCCTATACGACGACAGTGGCAGGTGCAAACGCTATTGTTTTAGCTATGTCTGAAGGAGCTTCAATTGCAGTGCGACGGCTGCAAGAATTACATGAGGGACTTTTACAATGACCAAGACGCCCATGACAATCCAAGGCTCAGACAAACTTAAAGAAGAACTTCATGAAAGAAAAACTAAGGTGCGGCCACATATAGTTCAAGCTATAGCCGAGGCTCGGGCGCATGGAGATTTAAAAGAAAACGCCGAATATCACGCTGCTCGTGAGCAGCAGAGCTTTAACGAGGGGCGTATACGAGATATTGAGGCGAAGTTATCAAACGCTACCGTGATTGATGTAACAAACGTTGACGCCGCAGGTAAAGTAGTGTTTGGAGCGACTGTAGAGATCTATAATGTTGATGATGAAGAGACATTTGTTTACCGCATTGTTGGTGAAGATGAGGCGGACATAAAGTCTGGGATGATATCGATAAATTCACCTATTGCCCGTGCGTTAATTGGTAAGTCGGCTGGTGAGGTGGTCAACTGTGATGCCCCTGGTGGCGAAATTGAGTACGAAATCTTGTCTGTTGTCTACGTTTAAAAGTGGCGAGGCGCGGGTCAAGTGGTCGCTGGTTAGATCGTCAAGCAAAGGATGTTTACGTCAGGAGAAGTAAACAGGATAACTATCGTGCGAGGTCTGCCTATAAGCTCAAAGATTTGAATTCAAAATATAAAATCATCCGCCGTGGAAGCAAAGTGGTAGAGTTGGGAGCGGCTCCCGGAGGCTGGAGTCAGGTAGTGTCAGAAGTTATCGGAAAGCAAGGGTGCTTGATTGCTTTGGACGTTTTAGAGTGCGATCCCTTAAACTCGGTACAATTTATCAGAGGCGATTGTAGTTCTCACGCTGTCAGAGAACAGTTATTAGAGAAGCTAGGTGGTGCAAGAGTGGACGTAGTTTTGTCTGATATGGCGCCGAATATATCGGGGATTGCATTGAAAGATGAGGCCGCGTCGATCCATTTGGCTGAAGTTGCGGCAGATTTCTGTGGGGATTATTTGAAGAGAGATGGCACACTTGTCCTTAAATTATTTGATTATCCTGATACTATTGAATTTATAAAAAACTTGAAAACGCTGTTTAGTGAAGTGATTCGAACTAAGCCCACAGCTTCGCGGGCGGAATCTCGAGAGTTTTATGTCGTTGCGCGGGGATTTGTTATATAGTTTTGTTGAATATTTGAAAAGAAGCCCTATGTATTAGAGACAGAGGTTTTCGTTAAAGGAAGTTATGGCTAGAAATTTTTTACTCTGGGCTGTTATAGCTCTTGTTCTGATGATGGTGTTTCAGAACTTTTCACCGCAGAATAGTGCGTCTCGTAATCTGGATTATTCGGATTTCGTATCCGAGGCGAAAAGTGGGCGAATAGCTAAGGTTGTGATAGACGGTTCGAAAGTGGAGTATCAATTGCATGACGGCTCTTGGTCCTCTACCTACAGTCCTGAGACTGATAATGCGCCAATGATTGGGATGTTGCTCGAAAATAATGTTCGCATAGAGGCTAAAAAGCCTGAGAGACAAAGCTTACTGACTCAAATTTTTATTTCTTGGTTCCCATTTTTATTACTCATTGGCGTTTGGATATACCTTATGCGCCAGATGCAAGGCGGAGCTGGAGGACGAGGTGCAATGTCTTTCGGGAAGAGTAAAGCGAAGCTTCTTGGCGAAGATGATATTAAAATAACCTTTTCGGATGTCGCTGGTGTAGAAGAAGCTAAAGAAGAAGTCAAAGAATTAGTAGACTTCCTAAAAGACCCCGCGAAATTTCAAAAGTTGGGTGGAAAAATACCACGTGGTGTTCTCATGGTAGGTTCGCCTGGAACAGGGAAAACGATGTTGGCTAAAGCGATTGCTGGCGAGGCACAGGTTCCTTTTTTCACAATTTCTGGTTCAGACTTCGTCGAAATGTTCGTAGGTGTTGGGGCGTCTAGGGTACGCGATATGTTTGAGCAAGCTAAGAAACGAGCGCCATGTATTATTTTTATAGATGAGATTGACGCGGTTGGAAGACACCGAGGTGCGGGATTAGGTGGAGGCCACGATGAGCGTGAGCAGACTCTTAATCAGCTTTTAGTAGAAATGGATGGTTTTGAAGGTAACGATGGAGTAATAGTTATTGCTGCTACCAACCGACCCGATGTGCTCGATCCGGCGTTATTGCGGCCTGGTCGATTTGATAGGCAGGTAGTTGTGCCGCTTCCAGATATCAGAGGAAGGGAGCAAATTTTAAAAGTGCATATGCGTAAAGTTCCGATTTCGAAGAATGTCGAGGCAGATATTTTAGCTAGAGGAACTCCAGGTTTTTCTGGCGCTGACTTAGCCAATTTAGTTAATGAAGCCGCGCTTTTCGCAGCGAGAGGTGAGAAACGACTGGTAGAAATGGAAGAGTTTGAGAAAGCGAAAGACAAGATAATGATGGGCGCCGAAAGACGTTCAATGGTTATGAGCCAAGATGAAAAGAAGCTTACAGCCTACCATGAAGCTGGTCATGCGATTGTGGGGCGGCTGATTCCGTTGCATGATCCTGTGTATAAGGTAACAGTTATCCCGAGAGGTCGCGCATTGGGAGTTACTATGTTTCTCCCCGAGCAGGATCGATTAAGCTACAGTAAGGCTAGACTCGAGAGCCAAATTTGTAGTTTGTTCGGAGGAAGGATTGCTGAAGAACTGATTTTTGGCTCCGACGCGGTCACAACTGGTGCATCAAATGATATTGAGAGAGTTACTGATATAGCGCGAAATATGGTAACTCGTTGGGGCCTTTCGGAAAAACTTGGTCCGATGACTTTTAGTGATGATGACGGGGAAGTTTTTCTTGGACGCTCTGTTACTCAGCATAAGACAGTATCGGATGAGACGGCACACGTTATTGACGAGGAAGTCCGAAACATAGTGAGTAGTAATTACTCGCGTGCCAAAGTAATACTAGAAGAGAATATTGAGAAATTGCATGCTATGGCGGATGCGTTAATCGAGTTTGAAACTCTGGATACTGACCAAATTGATGATATCATGGATGGGAAGCCACCTAGACCGCCGGCGAGCTGGGATAGTGATGAAAATGATGATGATAGCGCCGCGGATGAAAACAATAGTACCTCTGAGCGGGATCACACAACAGATCGAAAAGATGGTATCGGTGGTCCGGCCAACTCCCATTAGCCGGGTTTTCAAACTGGTTTTCGATATCACTATATGGCCTTGAAAAAATACTTTGGTACCGACGGAATTCGAGGTAGAGTCGGCGATCACCCAATCACACCGGAGTTTATTTTAAAATTGGGCTGGGCTGTTGGTAGGGTACTCGGTACTCGCGGCAGCGGGGAAAATAAAATTTTAGTTGGAAAAGACACACGAGTTTCTGGCTATATGTTTGAATCTGCTCTGGAAGCTGGGCTATCTTCCGCTGGTGTAAACGTTCACTTACTAGGGCCCCTGCCAACTCCAGCCATAGCTTATCTTACGCGCGAACTGAATGCCCGGGCCGGGATAGTTATTAGTGCTTCGCATAACATGTTTCAAGATAACGGGATAAAGTTTTTTTCTCATGATGGTATCAAACTATCGGATGAAGTTGAGTTAGAAATAGAAGCTGAATTAGAAAAACCTCAGAAAGTTGTGGAGCCGCACTTACTTGGGAAGGCTAGCCGAGTGCTATCAGCTAGCGATGATTACATTAAGTTTTGTAAGCAAACAGTTAGTGCCAAATATAGTTTCAGCGATTTAAAAGTTGTCGTAGATTGTGCTCATGGCGCTGGCTATCTGGTTGGTCCTAATTTACTGTCGGACCTAGGGTGTCAAGTTGTTTCCATCGGTAATGAACCTAATGGATTCAATATTAACGATGGATTTGGTTCTACGAACCCTGATGCTTTACGACGTACTGTCTTGATGGAGGGTGCCGATATAGGTATAGCCCTCGATGGTGACGGCGATCGGGTAATTATGGTTGACGAAAGTGGTACGGTCATTGATGGGGATGAGATAATATTCATAATAGCGAATTTCAGACAGAAACTTGGTAGATTGCGAGGTTCAGTCGTCGGGACAACCATGAGCAATTTGGGTTTAGAAGAGGCTATTTTAGGTATCGGTTTGGGCTTCGAAAGAAGCGATGTCGGCGATCGGTGTGTTCTAGAAAAGTTAAGAGATGGAGGCTGGAGTTTAGGAGGAGAACCTTCGGGTCATATTATTTGTCATGATCTGACGACGACAGGAGATGGCATGGTCTCGTCGTTGCAAGTATTGCAGGCCATGACTGAGTCGGGATTGAGCCTATCGGAGCTTAGAAAGCCAGTTAAAAAGGTTCCGCAAGTATTACTAAGTGTCCCAGTTAGTGAGGGGTTTTCCCTAGCGAAATTTCCACAAATTCACCGCGAATTAAATAGAATTTCAAGTGACCTTGGAACGTCGGGTCGGGTTTTGTTGCGAGAATCTGGCACTGAGCCGGTGGTACGTATTATGGTCGAAGGCTTAGACAAAGAATGTATTACGTCACTGGCTACTGATTTAGCCCACTTAGTTGAAGCGACCAAGATTTAGACATCTCGAAGTAATTCATTAATGCCTGTTTTCGCTCGTGTTTTTTGATCAACTTTTTTAACGATTACAGCGCAATATAAGCTATATGTCCCGTCCTTTGACGGAAGGTTTCCGGGGACTACCACCGCTCCTGCGGGAATCTTTCCGTAAGAGATCTTCTTAGTTTCTCGATCATATATTTTGGTACTTTGACCTATATAGACTCCCATAGAAATTACTGCCCCGGCACCAACAATAACGCCCTCTACGATCTCCGAGCGCGCGCCGACAAAGCAGCCGTCCTCAATAATGGTCGGCGATGCCTGTAGTGGTTCCAGAACTCCACCTATCCCAACTCCTCCAGATAAGTGCACATTTTTACCAATTTGCGCGCAAGAACCCACTGTAGCCCAAGTATCTACCATTGTCCCAGAATCAACATATGCTCCGATGTTTACGTAGCTGGGCATTAAGACCGCATTTTTCCCGATAAAACATCCGTGCCGCACGACTGCGGGAGGCACGACTCTAGCACCGATTTGTTCAAATTGGTCTTGTACTTTATTTTCAAATTTTGATTTAACTTTATCGAAATAATTTGTGAATTTACCCTCAATCAGTGTGTTATTTGAAAGTTTAAAGGAGAGAAGTACCGCTTTTTTTACCCATTCGTTCACCTTCCAACCATCTTCATCAGGTTGGGCTACTCGAATTTCACCTGAATCTAATTGATTGAGTGATTCCGCGACCGCAGCTAAGAGCTCACTACTGGCAGTTTTACTATTAAGTTGATCAATTTCGTCATATGCTTTTTCAATGATCCCAGAAAGATCTGTCATAAATTTTCTCCTATTCAAAATTATATGATACTGAGTATACTTTCAGCGGCGGATACGCAACGTTCTCGAGACTCTACGAGAGCTATCCGGACTCTATTTTTTCCGGGATTGCAGCCATCCAATGTGCGACCTAGATATTGTCCTGGAAGTAGAAGTACTCCTTTTTTTTCGAATAAATTTTTACACATTGAAATATCATCGATTGGAAGCTCAATCCAGAGGTAGAAGCCCGCATCCGGAACAGTTATTTCGATATGGTCATTTAGTACTTGGCGCACACTCTCAAAATTATTTCTATAAAATTCCCTGGCTATAATGACATGCTCTTCGTCCGACCATGCCGCAATACTAGCGTATTGAACGTGGATGGGCATCGCCCCGCCGTGATAAGTTCGGTATTGATAGTAGTCAGAAATCAAGTCTGGGTCACCCGCAACAAATCCAGATCTTAGCCCAGGAGAGCTCGAACGTTTCGATAGGCTATGCATCACGAGACAACGTTTAAAAGATTTATTACCATAAGAATTACACCAGTCGAGCAGTCCTAATGGAGGTCCTTTAGCATCGTCATACAGCTCGCTATAACATTCATCAGCAACAATATAGAAATTAAATTTTTCGGCCAGTTCGAGAAGCTTTTCGTAGTCATATGCTCTCATCATACTTCCGGATGGGTTACCGGGTGAACAAACATACACAAAAGCCATTTTTTCCCATACAGTGTTTGGAACCGACTCGATTTGTGGCAGAAAGGAATTACTTGCAGGACAGTCAAAGTAAAAGGGAACTCCACCGGCTAGCAGAGCTGCGCCCTCATAAATTTGGTAAAATGGATTAGGCAAGCCTACAAGGTGCTTAGTGCTTGTTTTATCTAAGATCGTATTTGCTATTGAAAATAGTGCTTCTCGCGTCCCGTTAACCGGGAGGATCTGTGTGTCAGGGTTAGTTTGACCAGGGTCTAAGTTAAACCGACGTGTGGTCCATTCACTAATAGTGTTCCTGAGTTCAGTCATTCCTCTTGTGGTAGGATACTTTCCCGCAGTTATTAATTGGTTAGCGAGGCTTTCCAGTACAATTTTGGGCGGTTGAAGTTTTGGCTCTCCTATAGATAAATTGATTAATTCCCTATCGCTCGGAGGTATTATCCCTTTTTTCATTTCCGCTATTTTTTCGAAAGGGTAGCGATGTAACTGTTTTAGGCCTGGATTCATTATAAAGCTATATTACCGTTATTTGTTCTACGATCATAACTCAAACTTCACGATCGTTTTTTACAGTGCCACATTTTCCGACTTTACTGTAAAATGAGGCGTTTAAACTTTGTGAATAATTATGACTGACAAAATTTTGTTGTTATCCGGCGATGGTATTGGACCGGAAATAGTTGGTGCCACTGAAACCGTCATCCACGCACTTGGGGACAAATACGGGTATAGCTATGATTTAGAGCATGCCCTTTTAGGCGGGTGCGCCATTGATCAGGTTGGAGATTCCTTACCACAAAAGACCTTGGAGCTTGCAAAAGAAGCCGATGCAATAATATTAGGCGCAGTCGGGGGACCCCGTTGGGATAAAGCTGAGAGGGCTATTAGACCTGAGCGTGGACTTCTCAGATTGCGTGCGGAGTTGGATTTGTACTGTAATCTCCGTCCTGCTGTATTATTTCCGGCTTTAGTGAATTCATCTTCGTTAAAATCTGAAATCGTCAGTGGACTTGATTTAATGATTATTAGAGAGCTGACGAGTGGAATATATTTTGGTCAGCCTAGAGGAGTTGAGAGGCGAGAGGATGGTGAGCGATACGGATATAACACCTTAACTTACACTGAGACGGAAATACAGCGTATTGTGAAATCCGCTTTTGAGATAGCGTCCAAGCGCAATGGGCGTGTCTGTTCGGTAGACAAAGCCAATGTGCTGGAAGTTACTGAACTTTGGAGAGATATTGTGACGGAGATGTCTGGAAGCTATCCTGCGATTTCTGTGGAGCATATGTATGTTGATAACGCTGCGATGCAGCTGGTTCGGAACCCCAAACAATTTGACGTAGTGGTTACCTCGAATATGTTCGGCGATATTTTATCTGATCTGGCTGCGATGCTAACTGGCTCCATTGGCATGCTGCCATCCGCATCTCTCGATGATAATGCCAAGGGGCTATTTGAGCCTGTTCACGGTTCGGCTCCCGATATCGCCGGACAGAACTTAGCTAATCCTATTGCGACAATTCTATCCCTCAGTATGATGCTGAAGTACTCACTGAAAGAACCTGGTTTAGCGGACAAAATTGAGCATGCAATTAGCACTGTACTGGAGGCTGGAGTAAGGACCGCAGATATCAGCCTTGCAGAAGAATCTGCGGTTGGTACGAATGAAATGACAGCTGCAATCATCGATGCTCTACCATAGTTTAATGAGACATGGATGAGAACTAAGATGAGAAAAGAGTATGAAATTGCGGTTGTTGGTGCGACTGGTGCTGTTGGCGAGACAATTTTAGAATTGCTTGATGAAAGAAATTTTCCGACCAGTAATATTCATGCCGTAGCGAGTAATCGTTCTGCAGGTACTAGGGTGTCGTTCGGAAAAAGAATGCTAGTGGTTCAAGATCTCGACACGTTTGATTTTACGGCAGTTGATATTTGCTTGTTTTCGCCGGGGAGCTCTATTTCAAAGATCTTTGCCCCTAAGGCGGCGGCAAAAGGATGTATAGTCATCGATAATACTTCGGAATTTCGATATGACGATGATATTCCATTGATAGTTCCCGAAGTCAATCTTGACGCTATCTCTGGGTATGCTAAGCGTAATATAATTGCCAACCCAAATTGTTCTACTATACAAATGGTAGTGGCACTGAAGCCAATATATGATGCGGTTGGAATAAAAAGAATTAATGTCTGTACTTATCAGGCAGTTTCCGGAACTGGTAAAGACGGTATTGAAGAATTGGCGGTTCAAACAGCTAATATTCTCAATTCTAAAGAAATCTCATCGCGGATTTACCCGAAACAAATAGCGTTTAATTGTTTGCCGCAGATAGACGTTTTTCAGGAAAATGGCTACACGAAAGAAGAAATGAAAATGGTGTGGGAAACTCAGAAAATTATGGGCGATAGCGCTATATTAGTTAATCCGACAGCAGTTAGAGTTCCTGTCTTTTATGGTCATTCGGAGGCAGTACACATAGAGACCAAAGAAAAAATCACCGCTGATGCTGCACGCGAATTACTCAGAAATGCGGCCGGCGTGAAAGTGATTGACGACATGATAGACGGAGGATACCCTACCGCCGTGACTGATGCGGCTAACAATGATGACTGTCTTGTGGGGCGGATCCGCGAGGACATTTCTTGTCCGAATGGATTAAATTTGTGGATTGTCTCCGATAACGTAAGGAAAGGTGCCGCTTTAAACAGTGTACAAATTGCGGAAAAATTAGTAGAAAGTGGTTTGCAACCTAAGTCTGCAGAGGTTTGTCATTAAAAATTTTCAAGCAATTATAATTGGTACGGTTGGCTTATTTTGTGTAAATATTTTAGCTTATTCGGAGGAGGTAGAACCATCTATATTGTCATCTGATACTGCAGTAATAGCTAAAACGCAAGAGTCAGGATTTCAGTTAGATGTTATTGCCGACCAGAGTTTGCGAGGCTTTGCCCACTCTGATACGTATGCTGATCTCTATGCAAAACTGACTACTAAAAATAGAGAGATAGCGTTATTGAAAGCCCAAATTCGCTATAATTTAAATGAGAAGGAGAGTTCCGTAACAGCTTTAAATGCTAGCAGAGATTTTTTTTCGAGCGGAAGTCTCCGCGACCCAATTTGGTACAAAAATTTATTAAATTTCGATATCAATCTATGGACGTTAGTCAGCAGTGTGTTTTTTGTGTGGCTGATCTTGCTTTACAACTTAAGGTCATATCATGATATTAAAGTCGATCAGAAATCTGGTGATCCAAGAATGGGTGAAGTAGGAATCAGCGAGGTCGATACATCGCTGGGTTTTGAATCAAAGTTAGATTTAGCTAGAGCATTCATGGATGCGGGAAACATTGATGGCGCGCGTGAAATTTTGAAAGACGTGATGGTCTCCGACTCCGCCGACCATAGAAAAGAAGCTACTTCAATGTTGGCTTCTCTAGCCAATTAATGGCTTAAACTTGACCTCGTATCATTAAGACAGTGTGAGTTATCGACTTTGAGAATCGCCCTAGGAATAGAGTACGATGGGTCAACTTTTAAAGGGTGGCAGTCCCAGCGGGGCCAGAAAACTGTTCAAAGTGCGGTAGAGGAAGCCTTGGGAATAGTTGCTAATGAACCCATCGCCACTACCTGTGCAGGTCGGACTGATGCCGGTGTTCACGCACTATTTCAGGTAATCCATTTTGATACTGAAATTTCTAGAGCTCCGCGTTCTTGGACGTATGGTTGTAACGCCAACCTACCCAATTCAATTTCGGTGGTATGGGCTAAAATAGTATCGTCGAGTTTTCATGCCCGATTTAGCGCAATTGAACGGTCTTATAATTATCTCATATACAATCGATCGACTCGTTCAGCCATATGGAATAAAAAAGCTACCTGGGATTATCGTCCATTGGATATCACATTAATGAACGAAGCGTGCAGTCATTGGTTAGGAACTCACGATTTTTCCTCATTTCAAGCGAAAGGTTGTCAAGCCAAAAATGCTGTTAGACGGATATCTTGTTGCGAAGTTAAAAAAGAATCTGAGATTTTATTGTTCAAGGTGACCGCGAATGCGTTTTTGCAACATATGGTAAGAAATCTAGCGGGTGTCTTGATAGAAATAGGCAGTGGTCGCAGAAACCCAGGTTGGGCGCGCGAGGTTCTATCTTATAAAGACAGGTCATTAGGTGGAGTGACGGCGCCTCCCGATGGCTTGTATCTGTCAGATGTGCGTTATCCAGAAGAGTTTGACATCCCAGAATCATCGCACAGATAGCTTGATAGGGGTGGAAACGGCGTAGTCAAGTAATTTGCGACTATATGTTGGTGTCTTTAAATGTGATAATTCTATAAGTTAGTTTTTAGGAAGAAGATTTTGCCATATGTGCGCACAAAAATTTGCGGGATAACCTCTGTAAAAGACGCTCGGGCGGCAGTATTTCTAGGCGCTGATGCTTTAGGCTTTGTTTTCTATCCACCTAGTCCCAGATATATTAAACCCGCAAAGGCCGCGAGTATAATCCATAATCTGCCACCATTCGTAACTTGTGTGGGGTTATTTGTGAATGTGGATCGCACAACGTTAGAAAAAACGGTAAGCGATACCGGAGTAGACTTGGTACAATTTCATGGTGATGAATCCGAGCATTTATGTGGATTATCGCCAAAACCATGGATAAAAGCGATTAGGGTAGGTGATAAAACGGATCTAGCTGAAGAGTCTAAGCGTTATAATGGAGCAAATTCGTTACTATTGGATACTGAGGTAAGGGGTTCCTATGGCGGAACTGGTAAGACATTCGATTGGTCGTTAGTTCCTAAAAATATTGATAAGCCAATTATTTTAGCCGGCGGTTTGGATCAAGAAAACGTGATCGCTGCCATCAGCGCTACATCTCCATACGCGGTCGATGTCAGTGGCGGAGTAGAGTTGAAGAAAGGCGTGAAGGATCACGCTAAAATGAAAGAATTCATAAAACGGGTACGTTCGATTGAAAAATGACAAAGTAAATACTGTTGGTAATGATGAGCAATACGAAGTTCCTCTTCCTAATGAGAACGGCTACTTTGGGGATTATGGTGGTCGTTTTGTTGCTGAAACTTTAATGCAGCCTTTGTTAGATTTAGAAGCGGCATATAAAAAATATATGTCGGATGACGAATTTTTGACGGAACTAGATAATGATCTCACGCATTATGTCGGTCGTCCTAGTCCGCTTTATTTTGCAAAAAGATGGTCTCAAGAAATAGGCGGAGCAAATATCTTTCTTAAGCGCGAAGATTTGAATCATACTGGTGCCCACAAGGTTAATAATACTGTCGGCCAGGCTTTGCTGGCTAAAAGGATGGGCAAGCCTCGGGTTATCGCGGAAACTGGTGCCGGGCAACATGGCGTCGCAACTGCGACAATTGCAGCTAGACTTGGGTTAGAGTGTTGCGTTTATATGGGCGAGGACGATATAAAAAGACAGTCCACAAACGTTTTTCGAATGAAGTTGCTCGGTGCGGAAGTAATCCCAGTCACGTCAGGTTCCCGGACTCTGAAAGATGCCCTAAATGAAGCGCTACGCGATTGGGTTACGAATGTAGATACTACATTTTATATTATAGGAACCGTCGCTGGTCCTCATCCGTATCCCGTTATCGTGCGAGATTTTCAATCGATTATCGGCCGAGAAACTCGCTCTCAATGTCTTGAACAAATAGGCTCGTTGCCAAACGCTTTAGTCGCTTGTGTTGGTGGTGGATCAAACGCAATTGGTCTATTTCACCCATTTATAAATGATACGGACGTTGCGATGGTGGGAGTGGAGGCTGGCGGAGAAGGCGTTGCTAGTGGCAGACATTCAGCGCCGCTGAGCGCAGGCGTACCCGGCGTTTTGCACGGTAATCGAACCTATCTAATGCAAGATGAGTGCGGACAGATCGAATCGACCCACTCTATAAGTGCTGGACTCGACTACCCCGGAGTAGGGCCAGAACATTCGTGGCTTAAGGACATTGGTAGAGCACAATATGAGACTGTAAACGATAATGAGGCTTTGCAAGCATTTGATCGCTTGACCACACTAGAAGGTATTATTCCTGCTCTCGAGACCAGTCACGCTTTGGCTTATGCCGAAAAGTTAGCGACTGTTATGGGCCAAGGAAAGATCATCGTGGTGAACCTATCTGGGCGAGGAGATAAGGATATACAAACTATAGCGACGCTGAACTCGATTACATTGTAATTTAGTGTCGATGCTGTTTTATTGAGTAATACTATGAATCGAATCAATATTTGTTTTGAAAAACTAGACTCAGATGGTAATAAGGGCCTAATCGCTTTTGTCACTGCTGGGGATCCTAGTTTGGACGCGACCCCGGAAATCATGCATGCGTTAGTCGCTGGCGGAGCCGATATTATTGAACTTGGTGTGCCATTTTCTGATCCCATGGCTGATGGGGAAGTGATTCAAAGAGCAAGTGAGAGGGCGTTGAGCCATGGTACGAGTTTAAATGATGTTTTGGATTGTGTGCTCAAATTTCGTCAGAAAGATTTAGATACGCCAGTTGTGCTGATGGGGTACTGTAATCCGTTTCAACAGATGGGTCTTGATCCTCTAGCGTCTCGATGTAAAGAAGTTGGTGCCGATGGAGTTTTAGTAGTTGACTTGCCACCAGAGGAGGCAGCTCCTTTCAAGAGCTCATTTGAACCACTTGGTATCGCTCAGATATTTCTGGTTGCCCCTAACTCTCCAGTGGAGAGAATTAGAAAAATTTGTGAGTATGCGTCTGGGTTTGTTTATTTTGTTGCTGTAAAAGGAGTGACTGGGGACAAACAATTTGACGGGCATGAAATTAGAGAGAATATTGAGAGGACTAAAAGTATTGCCGGTATCCCGGTAGGACTGGGATTCGGAATTCGTGATCCGCGAGCGGCAGGGGATGCGGCCGCGATATCGGATGGTGTGGTTGTCGGTAGTGCGATTGTAGAAATTATTGAAAAAGGTAAGACTGTGTCTGAGATTTCTGAAAACGTTACTCACTTCGTACAGGAGCTTAGAATTGGTATTAACGGATCGGTCTAAATCGGGTGAAGGTAGAAGTTGTAAGGAAATATGTAATTGAGCTGGTTTAAAAAATTACTTCCGAAAAGTATCCGTACTGAAGGAAATGGGCAGAGTTCGGTTCCTGAGGGGTTGTGGACAAGTTGTCCTGAGTGCAAGGCAGTACTTTACCGGGCTGAAGTCGAGAGAAATCTTCAAGTTTGTGTTAAATGTAACGCCCATATGCGGTTGTTTGGGCGTCGGAGATTAGGGACATTCTTGGACCCGAATAGCGGACGAGAAATCGGCAGTAAGTTACGTCCATTTGATTTTCTGAAATTTAAAGATGATAAAAAGTATCGGGATCGAATAACCCTAGCGCAAAAAAGTTCAGGTGAAAGTGATGCGCTTGTAGTTATGGAAGGCACGATTAATAAAATGCCTATAGTCGCCGCAGCCTTCGATTTTTCATTTATGGGAGGTTCGATGGGCTCTGTTGTGGGCGAGCGATTTGTGAGGGCGGTCAGGCGATGTTTGCAAGCAAATATCCCCTTAGTGTGTTTTTGTACAAGTGGTGGTGCTCGTATGCAGGAAGCACTCGTATCTCTCATGCAGATGGCGAAAACTAGCGCGGCAATAGCAGAAATGAGAGAAAATAGTCTCCCCTATATAGTAGTTTTAACCGATCCAACCACGGGAGGTGTCTCTGCTAGCTTGGCTATGCTCGGCGATGTCACGATTGCGGAACCTAATGCACTGATTGGGTTTGCTGGACCTCGGGTTATTGAGCAGACTGTGCGGCAAGTACTTCCAGACGGCTTCCAGCGCAGTGAATTTTTGTTAGATCACGGCGCCATAGATATGATTGTCGATCGTCGTGAACTAAAAAGTACGGTATTTTCTATTCTTTCCACCTTTACGCAAACGCGCCGCAGGCAAAATATACTTCAGTGATTAGCTTCTCTGATTAATAATGGGACTCGAGACAGTTCACAAAACTATTAGAGCGTGTAGCCCACCAAACGCAGAAGCTAGTCTGGCTATTTGGTTGGACTGGTTAGAAAATGTCGAGGGTGATCAGGTAAAACTTGGCCTCGATAATTGCTTGGATATTGGAAATGATCTTGAGTTAGTTAACTTGTCACCCAAGGTTATCACTGTCGCGGGTACAAACGGGAAGGGCTCGTGTTGTCGTTATCTTGAAGCCTTTATCTTAGATTTGGGTTACAAGGTGGGTACCTATACTTCTCCACATATTAGATATTTCAACGAACGTATAAGAATTAATGGTGATAACATTTCTTCAGAGGAGATATGTAAAGCTTTTTATATGCTTAGCACAATTCCTAATTCCTCTGCTTTAACTTATTTCGAATTTATAACAATTGCTACGTTAAATATTTTCAATACTTATGACTTAGACTTCGTCATTTTGGAGATTGGCTTAGGCGGGCGGTTAGATGCAGTTAATATTGTTGAGTCTGATGTAGCCTTAATCACATCGATTGGACTCGATCATATTGAATGGCTAGGAGAAACTCGGGAAAAAATTGCTCTGGAAAAAGCTGGAGTTATGCGAGCTGGTAAACCTGTGGTGTGCTCCGATAAGGAAGTACCACAGGCTATCTATTCTCACGCTGAAGCAATAGAGGCAGAACTTTCGGTTCTGGGCATCGATTATTTCCTGGAGCTTGAGGAAAATTATTGGGAGTGGTCCAGTCGAGACAAAAGTTTTTCGATGCTGCCTTACCCGGCTATGTCCGGAGCCCATCAGCTTCGTAATATATCTGGCGTACTGAGAGTACTTGAACTCTTAAATATCGATGGAAACCTTCTTGAGATATCCCTACGACGTGTATGCCCTAGTTTAACTATTCCTGGTAGATTCCAGTCAATACCTAATAGTTGGGGTTGCGAGATTTTTGTTGATGTGGCGCACAATGAGCCGGCAGCTGAAATTTTATCGAAACAAATTCTAGGAATGAGTAAAGTGCAGAGAACAGTTTGTATTTTAGGGATGCTATCCACAAAAGATAATATCGGTTTTTTGAGCCATTTAGTTCCTGTGGTTGATCGTTTATTTTTGGTGGGATTAGATCATCCAGATGCTTTATCCGCAGAGGAGGCATTGGAAATTGCAAAGAATCTTGACAAAAAGCTTGAGACCAGTTGTCATTTCTCATGCGATCAGGCTTTGCGAGAAATTTTCGAAAGTAATGACTTAGTGGACAGGTTAATAATTACTGGCTCCTTTATTACAGTGGGAGAGGCAATAAAGTTTATGCAGGAGAGTACGGTTTGATGAGTGAGATTCTAAAAAAAAGGCTTGTTGGATTTTTTGTCTTAATTTCTATAGGCCTTATCTTTTTGCCTATGTTTTTGTCGCCTAATGTAAGTGACTTTAAGCTTCAACTTCAGATGGACACTAGATCACCAGAAGTGAAAAACAAAGTTGCTGAGTCGATCGTGGAGGATGAGATTACCACTTTGATTAGAGGACTAGACAATAATGTTAGTCGGACTGAGCCTCAGCTTTATGAGGTAGACTCTTGGGACTTACAGGTAGGTAGCTTTGAGAGCCGGAGTAATGCTGATAGTCAAGTCAAGTTTTTGAGAGAGCAAGGTTTCGCGGCATATGTACGTAGCGATGAGCAGAATGAGGTGGCAGCTTTTAAGGTGCTAGTAGGGCCTCATATAGATTTACGTCAAGCTGAGGAAGTACGTTCGAAACTGCGGAAGAGGCATCAGTATCGAAGCCTGTTAGTCAAGCACGTGCCTTCGGCAGCTGTTCTAGAATAGATGACTCTGTTATAATCAAATCTTAAATGAATTTCGGTTCCACTATGAACTGGACAGACATAATCTTATTAGCCATTATTTTACTCTCGGGCACCATTGGGTTGTTCCGGGGGGTGGCGCGTGAAATTTTATCGCTTCTAACGTGGTTTTTCGGCTTATTCTTGGGGTTCAAGTATACAGTAATGTTGGGCTCCCTTATGGAACCTTATGTAGCTATCGATAGCCTGAGAAATGTGATCTGTTTTTTCTTGATTTTTATCGGCGTATTTGTTTCTTCTGCTGTGATAAAACGATTTCTAGCAGACTTGATTTCTAGGGGAGGTGTAGGCTTTGCGGACCGGTTTTTCGGTCTTCTTTTTGGGATCGCGCGAGGATTGATATTGACCTGCCTTTTAGTGTTTTTGGGCGGACTAGCGGCTCTAAATGAAGAGCCTTGGTGGCAACAAGCTAAGTTTGCGGCACCACTAGAAAGCGCAGTGAAAATTATTTTGGTTTGGTCACCCTCGAAGTTTGAAACAGATCTTAACTTCTAAGCTTGGAGAAAAGTTGTGTGCGGAATTATTGGAGTAGTAGCGAAATCACCAGCAAATCAGCTTATTTATGATGGCTTAACAATGCTTCAACACCGAGGACAGGATGCGGCAGGTATCGCTACGTATAATGATGGCCGTATTTTGTTGCGGAAATCGAACGGCTTGGTTCGAGACGTCTTTAAGACTCGACATATGATGAATTTACGGGGCGATATGGGGATTGGCCATGTTAGATATCCAACGGCTGGCGTCTCCTCTAACGCTGAAGCCCAACCTTTTTATGTAAACTCTCCGTACGGTATAACTCTTGCCCACAATGGAAATTTAACCAATGCAGAAGATATAAAGCAGGAACTTTTTGAAGATGACTTGAGGCATATTAATACTGAGTCTGACTCGGAGGTATTATTAAATGTCTTCGCACATGAACTACAGCGAATAGGTAAGCTTTCTATTAATGCGGAGGACATATTTAATGTCATACGTAGAGTGCATGAGAGATGCAAAGGTGCTTACGCAGTAGTAGTGATGATTGCTAATGTGGGACTTGTTGCTTTCCGCGATCCATATGGCATACGCCCTATCTGTTTTGGTACGCGTGACACGGAGTCCGGTTCCGAATTCATTGTCTCTTCGGAAAGTGTGGCGGTAGATTCTTTAGGCTTTGATTTCGTACGTGATGTTGCGCCAGGCGAAGCTGTGTTTATTAGTAGTGACGGAGTATTAAAATCTGAGATATGTGCAGACGAAACTTTTCATTATCCGTGCATATTTGAGCATGTTTATTTTGCTAGACCTGACTCGATCATAGATGGAATATCGGTTCATAAGGCGCGTATGAGGATGGGAGAATCTATTGCGGCTAAGATATCGAGAGAATGGGGTGAGCTAGATATCGACGTGGTGATTCCTGTCCCTGATACTGCACGAACCGCAGCGATGGAAATCGCAAATGTCCTCAATTCGAAATATCGAGAGGGATTTATTAAAAATCGTTATATTCCACGCACTTTCATAATGCCTGGTCAGGCAATGCGCAAAAAATCTGTTAAGCAAAAGCTAAACGCGATCGAGCTCGAATTCAAGGGAAAAAATGTGTTACTAGTAGACGACTCAATAGTGCGCGGTACAACTTCTAGTCAAATAATTGATATGGCGAGAGATGCCGGAGCTCGCAAAGTTTATTTTGCTTCAGCGGCTCCACCGGTAAAGTACCCTAATGTCTACGGTATAGATATGCCGACCGCTGCTGAATTGATAGCGTGTGATCGAGACATTAGCGAAGTTCAACGATTGATTGGCGCCGACGCTTTAATCTATCAAGACAACCAAGATTTAGTCAGTGCAGTTGGTCATGGGGATAAAGGTCCTAGGGAGTTTGAACAATCTTGCTTTACGGGAACTTATATTACTGGCGACGTTAGTCCTGATTATTTGCATAATGTGAGCAACCTGCGCTCTGATAAAGCCAAATCGGCGCGAGAAGAAAATGAGGCTTCGCTGAATGACTTGCACGCGCCTGCGCATAACTAGGGTTGCTAATTTTTATGGAAGATATTTTATTTTAGGAGGCTGAAATCTCGTGCCCGGAAAAAACTTTTTGTTCGTACCAGGACCTACCAATATTCCAGAACGGATCCGTCGTGCTATGGATATACCGTTGGAAGACCATAGAGCGGCAGATTTCCCTGAATTTGCGTTACCATTATTTGAAGATTTGAAAAAGATATTTAGAACTGAGCGAGGTCAGGTTTTCGTCTTCCCATCGTCCGGCACAGGTGGGTGGGAAGCCGCGATCACAAATACTCTTTCTCCTGGAGATAGAGTTTTACAAAGTAGATTTGGTCAATTTTCTCATCTTTGGGCGGAGTCCTGTCGAAAGTTAGGGATGGCGGTAGAGTTGATAGAAGCCCCTTGGGGCGAGGGTGTGCCCCTCGATGAGTATAGGCGGGTTTTGACTAATGATTCGACCCATTTAATTAAAATGGTGCTAGTTACGCACAATGAGACCGCGACGGGTGTTACTAGTGATTTAGCAGCTGTGCGTCGGTTACTGGATGAATTACAGCATCCTGCGCTTTTGGCTGTGGATGGTATTAGTTCAATAGGAAGTCTCGAGTTTAGAATGGATGAATGGGGAGTTGATCTAGCTGTAAGTGGCTCCCAGAAAGGCCTGATGCTTCCTACCGGTCTAAGCATCATTTGCGTTAGTGAAAAAGCGCTGAAAATAAGTAAGACGGCTAAATCGCATAGATATTACTTTGATTTTTCTCAAATGAGTGCTGCGAATGCCGGTGGATGGTTCCCCTACACCCCAGCTATGACATTGCTGCGAGGTTTAAGAGAGTCTGTAAATATGCTGTTGGAGGAGGGGATGGAGAATGTCTACAAGAGACACGGGCGCTACGCTAAATCTGTCCGTGCGGCAGCAGCTGCATGGGGGCTAAACCTGTGCGCTAAGGATGAGGTTTTATATTCCGACACTGTGACTGCTATTTGTGTTCCTGAGGGCATAGACAGTAATGATGTCGTGAGAAATGCTTATAATCGTTACAACTTATCCTTGGGCGGAGGCTTGACCGAAGTGGCAGGGAAAGTTTTTAGGATTGGTCATCTCGGTGACATGAATGAGTTGATGATACTTAGTGCTTTAGCTGGAACTGAAATGGCTCTGTGCGACTCCGGTATTGATATAAAATTAGGGAGCGGAGTAGGCGCTGCAGCAAGATTCCTTAGAGGCTCTTTATAATTTCGGGACGCGCTTTGATAAAAGAGAGGCTTCAAGGCGGAGAGGCTGTGTTACTATATTGTGCTTAAGACATTATTGTTAAACGTGGAGGTAATCGTGACTATACAAGTTGGAGATAAGATGCCTGAGGGGGCTTTTGGTGTAATGACTGCTGAAGGACCAGGGCAAGTAACAAGTGAAGAATTATTTGCGGGAAAGAGAACTGTGCTTTTCGCAGTGCCGGGAGCATTTACGCCCGCCTGTTCAGCAAAACATTTACCAGGTTTTGTTGAAAAATCTGATGAATTAAAGGCTAAGGGTGTTGATAACATCGCGTGTTTGTCCGTGAATGATGTCTTCGTTATGGGAGCATGGGGTAAAGATCAAGGTGCTGAAGGTAAAGTCACACTACTTGCTGATGGCAATGCGGATTATGTAACTGCTTTAGGTCTTCAGTTGGATGCAAGCGGATTTGGTATGGGAACGCGTGGTGAACGTTTTGCCGTGGTGGTTGACGATGGCGTAGTTACTCAGCTGCACCGAGAGGCTGCTGCGTCTGATGTTAAGGCAAGCTCAGCAGAAAACATACTGAATAATCTATAATTTCTTGGTAGGAACGTTACGGGAGTAGCGTTCCTCTCTTTAGCGAAATAGCAGCTTACAGGGCTAGGGCAGTTGCGTATCTCGGATTAGAATAGTCCGACTATATTTCCTTCGTCATCGATGTCTATTTTTTCAGCTGCGGGAACTTTAGGTAGACCAGGCATGGTCATCATATTGCCGGCAATAACTACTATGAAGCCTGCCCCAGCTGAGACTTTTGCGTCACTAATCTCTAGTACATGGTTTTTGGGTGCCCCCCTCGCTTCTGGGTTGCTAGAAAAAGACATCTGAGTCTTTGCTATGCAGACTGGAAAATCTGGAAATTGTTCTCCAAGCTCGTCAAGTTTTTTACGGATTTTGACAGGCGCCTTTACTTCTGAAGCACCATAGATTTTTGTAGCAATTGCGTTAATCTTTTCCCAGAGGGGTAAATTTGTATGATAAATATAGGAGTGTTGATAAGGGCCTTTATCTAGGATGTCTTTTACCGTTTCGGCTAATTTTTCTGCTCCTTCGCCCCCTAACTCCCAGTGCTTTGAAAGTACGGAAGTGCCACCAATCGCTTGGATTAGTTCCTCCAATAAAGCTACCTCAGCGTCCGTATCTTCGCTAAAGTGATTAATACAAATGATACAGGGTAATCCATATTCATTAGTGATGTTTTCATAGTGCTGCTTAAGGTTTACAAATCCCCGATTGATTGCTTCTAAATCTTCTTTGCCTAAGTGCTCTTTATCTACGGCACCATGGAATTTTAATGCTCGTATAGTAGCTACAAGTACAACTACTTGCGGTTTTAAATCAGCCGCACGACATTTTATATCAATAAATTTTTCAGCTCCTAAATCTGCTCCGAAGCCAGCTTCTGTTACTACATAGTCGGCAAGACCCAGTGCAGTTTCAGTTGCCGTTACTGTATTACAGCCGTGGGCAATATTTGCAAAAGGGCCACCATGCACGAATGCAATATTGTTTTCTAGTGTTTGGACTATGTTTGGGTTTATCGCATCTTTCAGTAAAGCGGCCATAGCTCCTTGCGCATTTAAGTCAGACGCTGTAATGGCCTTATTTTCTTTCCTGGAGTAAGCTACTACGATTTTACCGAGCCGTATCTTTAAGTCCTTAATGGAGGTCGCGAGACAAAAGATAGCCATAATTTCCGAAGCTACTGTGATATCGAAGCCTCCTTCCCGCGGATAGCCATTAGCTGCACCGCCTAGGCCCAAAACTATGTCTCTAACTGCTCTGTCGTTCATGTCGAGCACTCTCTTGAAAGTAATTGAGCGAGGGTCAATGTCTAACGCATTATCATGATTTATATGGTTGTCAATTAAAGCCGACAGTAAATTATTTGCGCTAGTGATTGCATGAAAGTCTCCGGTAAAGTGCAGGTTTATGTCCTCCATTGGCACGACTTGTGAATATCCTCCGCCAGCTGCCCCTCCTTTAATTCCAAAGCAAGGGCCCAATGACGGCTCTCTGAGACAAATTATTGTATTATGACCTAGTCTATTTAAAGCATCTCCTAAGCCTACGGTTGTGGTGGTTTTGCCCTCACCGGCTGGAGTCGGACTCATCGCACTCACTAAAATTAGTCTTCCTTGTTGACTTTTTGGTTTTCTCTGTATGGAAGTTAAGGATAGCTTCGCCTTAAATTTGCCATAAGGTATGAGATGCTCCTCTTTGACATGGAGTCTTTTTATCGCCAGCTCTAATATTGGGATTTTATTGGCAGACTGCGCTATCTCTATATCTGACATGGCATGGGACCTTTATTATGACAAGTTGCTTGCAATGCAAGAGTTAAGTAAGACCATTTGCATTGGTAGTGTATATTCTTGTTCTACGCATACCAAGTATTAAAATATGTTCCTAGTTACTTAGGGAAAGATTTGACTGGCTTATAAATGGTTGGCTTCCTTATAGAAGGTTGGGATCTTTTTTAGATTTTAATTGAGAAAAAGTAGGTGTTCTGATAGCTTCACAAGTATAATTCAGTCGAAGACGCGGGCTCCGTATTGGGTGCGTGTTATCCGATGATTTCAACTTGATAGTGGGTACCAAATGACGCGTTTTATTTTTGTTACTGGTGGCGTTGTTTCTTCTCTAGGAAAGGGTATAGCAGCTGCTTCTCTGGGAGCTATTTTAGAGGCTCGGGGATTAAGTATCGCTATGGTTAAGTTAGATCCGTACATTAATGTAGATCCCGGTACCATGAGTCCATTTCAACACGGGGAAGTTTTTGTCACTGATGACGGGGCAGAGACAGATCTCGATCTTGGGCATTATGAGAGATTTGTCAAGTGTAGTACCTCGTCGAAAAGTAATTACACAACTGGACGTATCTACGCGAGTGTGATTCGAAAAGAGAGGCGCGGAGACTACTTGGGAGCTACGGTTCAGGTGATTCCGCATATTACAGATGAGATTATCGCGAGTATTAAAGATGGTGCGGGTGACGCTGATATAGCGATGATAGAGATAGGCGGCACTGTAGGTGATATTGAATCATTACCTTTTTTGGAGGCAATACGACAAATAAGAGTTGAATTGGGTAATTCTAATACTCTATTTATTCATTTGACTCTAGTGCCTTTTATTTCCTCCGCCGGCGAAATAAAAACAAAGCCTACGCAGCATTCTGTCAAGGAATTGAGGTCAATAGGTATTCAGCCAGATATTTTGTTATGCCGCTCTGATCGCGACATCCCTTCTGCAGAGAGAAAGAAAATTGCTCTTTTTACTAACGTTGAGCAGAGAGCCGTTATTACTGCAAGAGATGCGTCGTCTATTTATAAAATTCCGAATTTGTTGCGAGATGAAGGATTAGATGAAATAGTTTGCGAGAAATTTGGTTTGGATTTACCGAAGGCTGACCTGAAACTGTGGAGCGATGTTGTTTACGCGCTCGAGAACCCCAAGCGCTCTGTCGATATTGCAATGGTAGGCAAGTATGTTGACTTGACGGAATCTTACAAGTCACTTTCTGAAGCATTAATACATGCAGGAATACATACTGAAACTAAAGTTAATATCAAGTATATAGATTCGGAACAAATACGGAGTGATCGACTAGTGTCCCTTAGTGACGTTGATGGTATTTTAATTCCGGGTGGTTTTGGTGAAAGAGGAATTGAAGGAAAAATAATAGCCGCGCAGTTTGCCAGAGAAAATAAAATTCCATTTTTTGGTATTTGCTTGGGGATGCAAGCCGCAGTGATTGAATTTTCGAGGAACGTGTTAAACTATGTGGAGGCACATAGCACCGAGTTTTCTCACGATACGCCGTACCCCGTTATCGCTTTAATTACTGAGTGGATGACGCCGGAGGGTAATTTGGA
Source organism: uncultured Pseudomonadota bacterium (assembly GCA_902557415.1). Taxonomy (GTDB): domain Bacteria; phylum Pseudomonadota; class Gammaproteobacteria; genus UBA4457. The sequence goes on from CACEAA010000001.1 coordinate 100,838, forward strand.
GATACGCTCTGAAGATAGTGATGTGGGTGGTACGATGCGTTTAGGTGGACAGCCGTGCAAGTTGGCTGTTGGTAGCCGTGTTGCCAAAGCTTACGGGCGAGACCTTATCATTGAAAGGCATCGACACAGGTACGAATTTAACAACACCTATATGATGGAGTTAGAGGAAGCCGGGTTGCATATCACCGGCCGATCAAAGGACGGAAATTTAGTAGAAATAGTTGAAGTCGAAGATCACCCTTGGTTTGTCGGTTGTCAATTTCATCCAGAGTTTACTTCTACTCCGAAAGAGGGACATCCTTTGTTTTCTGCATTTTTAGAGGCTATGGTGGGCTGCCAGTCGAGGCAGTAAACTATGAATATTTTTCAGTGAAGTTATTTAATCAAACAATAGGACTTAAAAGTCCTTTCTTTTTAATTAGCGGTCCTTGTGTAATTGAAAGCGAGGAGTTAGTGCTCTCAGTTGCTGAAAAACTTAAGCATATTACTGATGATCTCGGTATCCTGCTCGTTTTTAAAGCTTCTTTTGATAAAGCAAATCGGACTTCACTAGGTAGTTATAGGGGACCTGGAATAGAGGAAGGATTAAGAATCCTAGAAAGAGTTAAAATTGATTTTGGCCTGAAAGTTCTAACTGATGTCCATGAGGATACTCCTTTAGATGAAGTAAGTTCTGTAGTGGATGTTCTGCAGACTCCAGCGTTCCTTTGTAGGCAAACAAATTTCATACAGAAAGTTGCTAGCCAGAAAAAGCCTGTCAATATAAAAAAAGCTCAATTCCTTGCGCCATGGGACATGGTTAATGTTGTAGAAAAAGCTCAAGCTACTGGTAATTGCCAGATTATGGTTTGCGAGCGCGGAACGTCGTTTGGTTACAATTACTTAGTTTCAGATATGCGTAGTTTAGTCATAATGCGGGAGACAAAATGTCCTGTGGTCTTTGATGCTACTCACTCTGTCCAATTGCCCGGAGGGGGTGGTGTAGTTTCGGGTGGACAAAGCGAGTTTGTGCCCACCTTAGCGCGGTCCGCAGTTGCTGCCGGAGTTTCTGGAATTTTTATGGAAACTCATCCTGAGCCAGAAAAGGCTCTGAGCGATGGTCCCAATTCGTTACCCCTAAGAGACATGAGGGCATTGTTAGAAACGTTAAAAAATATTGATACTACAATTAAATAAATATATAAATTTCTGATTAGTTTAGGACTATTTAAAATAATGACGAAAATTAAAAACGTAAATGCTTTGGAAGTGCTAGATTCGAGAGGGAACCCTACGGTCAGGGCAGAAATTTTAACCGATGAAGGCAATATAGGTTCTGCAATGGTTCCGTCTGGTGCTTCTACTGGAGAGCGGGAAGCTTTGGAAATGAGGGATGGCGACCGACAACGATACCTGGGGAAAGGGGTCCGAAACGCGGTAGAAAATATTAGAAATCGCATAGCGAAAAAGTTAATTGGGCAGGAGGTAGGTAATCAAGAAAATATTGATCAAATGATGATTGATATCGACGGGACACCTAATAAGTCTGGGCTAGGAGCGAACGCCATGCTAGCGGTCTCAATGGCTGCGGCGCACGCTGCGTCGGCTGATAGGGGCGAATTTTTATTCCGGTATCTCCGGAAAAGTAATGATTATCTAATGCCAGTACCGTTAATGAATGTAATTAATGGTGGGATGCACGCTAATAACAATATTGATTTTCAGGAGTTTATGATAGTACCTGCGGGAGCACCTACTTTCAGAGAGGCGGTAAGGTATGGTACGGAGGTATTCCATACTTTAAAAGCTTTGCTAGAAAAGCAGGGTCTCAGTACCGCAGTAGGCGATGAAGGAGGGTTTGCTCCTAGTCTCGACTCCAATGAAGCGGCATTGAGATTAATCGTTGAGGCTATTGAAACTGCCGGGTATAGCGTTGGCCAAGATATTTTCCTCGGGTTAGATGTCGCGAGCTCCGAGTTTTATCGTGATGGTGAATACCGTTTGCAATCTGAAGATAAAAGTCTAGGTTCCGATGAGATGACCGATCTACTGGCCTCTTGGTGCGATCGCTACCCAATCATAACGATAGAAGATGGTATGGACCAAAACGATTGGGAAGGTTGGAGGACTTTAACAGAAAAGCTTGGTGAAAAAGTTCAGCTTGTGGGAGATGATTTATTTGTGACAGATACTAATATTTTACAAAAAGGTATAGATAATAGCGTAGGTAACTCAATATTAATAAAAGTAAATCAGATTGGCACGTTGACTGAAACTTTTGACGCAATCGAGTTGGCTCAGGAGAATAATTTTACTGCCGTTGTCTCTCACCGTTCTGGAGAAACTGAGGATACCACTATTGCTGATATTGCAGTCGCTTACAGCGCGGGCCAAATCAAAACGGGTTCCATGTCTCGCTCAGATAGGATAGCGAAATATAATAGACTATTACTTATTGAAAACGAACTTCAAGCTGGCGCTGTATATCCAGGTCTTGAGGCCTTTTCGAGTCTTAAGAATATTCAGTAGTATAGTTTTGAAATTTCTAACCATCTTTCTTGTTGTCGTTTTTTCTTATTTGCAATACGCATTTTGGTTTAAGAGTGGTGGTGTTGCTGACGCTAAGATCTTAATGTTGAAGATAGAAGAAAAAGAGAGAGAAATTAATAATATAAACATAGGTAATCGGCGTCTCATTGCTGAAGTAAAAGATTTAGAGGATGGGCTGGACGCGGTAGAAGAAAGGGCAAGAAGTTTGATCGGTATGATAAAGGAGGATGAGGTGTTTCTGCGAATAAACCCAGCTAATGCTAATTCGAATTATCCTCGAGCTACATTATTAGATAATGGACGATAAACTGAGTACTAAATAATGGTGCTTAAGAATGACGGGGATATTTTTGCTTTAATTCCAGCCGCAGGTGTAGGAACCCGAATGGGTGGTGAGGTGCCCAAGCAATATTTGTCAGTTTTGGGAAAGACAATATTAGAACATACCCTCACCGTGCTCGTGAACAATAATAAAATAAAGCGACTTATAGTAGCGGTAGCTGAGGAGGATCAGTTGTTCTCTAGTTTGCCGTCATCAATTTTAGAGAAATGCACAATCGTTAACGGAGGGACTGAGCGGCGTGACTCCGTAATGGCAGGTCTAAATTATTTGAGGCAATTTGAGCCTGACTGCTCGTGGGTTCTCGTTCATGACGCTGCAAGACCGTGCGTCCAACATTATGACATTGACAATTTAATTGAATCAGTTAAAGGGCATCCGGTTGGTGGTTTGTTAGCGACACCTGTATTAGATACTTTAAAAGAGTGTGCTGAATCGAGTATTGTGAAAAAAACAGTTGATAGGTCAAATTTGTGGCGCGCTTTAACTCCTCAAATGTTTAGACTGACCGTGCTACAAAAAGCGTTAACTGAGTCTATTAACAACGGCGTGATAGTGACAGATGAGTCGCAAGCTATTGAACGGGCTGGATTTAGCGCTATGTTGATTGAAGGGAGCGGCCAAAATATAAAGGTAACGCGACCAGAAGATCTTTGGTTAGCTGAGGCTATTCTTTCTCACTACAAAAGTATAGAGGAGAATTGAAGAAAATGAGAATAGGGCATGGATATGATGTACACAAATTACAATCAGGAGATCATGTTTTTCTAGGAGGAGTTAAAATTCCTTTTCAGCAAAGTTTGATTGCTCATTCTGATGGCGATGTGTTACTACATTCAATCTGCGACGCTATTTTGGGTGCGGCAGGTTTGGGCGATATTGGCAGAAATTTTCCGGATACAGATCAGCAATATGCTGAAATCAGCAGCCGGTTGCTCTTGGTGAAAGTAGGCGATCTGGCAGGCCTAAAGGGATTTTCAATATCAAATATTGATGCGACAGTTATTTGCGAGGGTCCAAAAATAGCTCCTTTTACCGCTCAAATGATTGAGAATATTGCAAACGATTTGAAAATTGATAGTACCAGAATAAATATAAAGGGTACGACTACGGAAAGATTAGGCTTTCTAGGGCGAGGTGAAGGAATTGCTGCAGTCGCTGTTTGTATTTTAGATGAATAAGACCTTAGGGAGTCCTTGCTCCTCGTAACAAAACATATGTAGCTCCGTCTGCCCCTAAGCTTTTTGGAGCCTGGGTGAATGCTAAGACTCTCTCGTCTTGGCTAAGCCAGTTACGCACATTTGGTCGGAGTACAGACTTAGCACTCCGAGAGTTTAGGCCCTTCCCGTGAATAATAAGGACGCAAATAGCTTTTTGTTCCTGCGCTGTATTCAGAAAATGAGAGAGGCACACCCGTGCCTCTGATAGCCGCAGTCCGTGCAAGTCTAATTCTCGATTTATCGGATAAGTACCGCGCTTCAGTCGCCGCGTTACTCTATCTTGGACTCCAGGCTTTTTGTAGTCTAGTAGTTCGGCCGCGGGTAGATAATCGTCCCAACCTACAGCCTCATCGTTAGGAAAACGTCTTTTTACTTTAGATTGTCTGATTTTTTTTATCTGGATTTGGTTAACAAGTTTTTTGTATGGCACCACTCCTTGGATAAGTTCGGCGAAGCTCTCGTCCCCATTTATTTGATGGTGCGTTGTTTTGTTATTCTTACTCATACGGAATCTGAATCTAGTTTTGGACCCACCGTTTTGCGTTATGGAAGATTTCCATCCAGACGCTTTCGGTAGGGCTATTGAGTGCGCTCTTCCAAGAAAGTTGTTGGTTAAGAAAAACTCGCTCGGGGTGTGGCATCATTAAAGTTACTCTACCGTCATCCGAGGTGACACCAGCCACTCCTTCGGTAGATCCATTTGGATTAGCTGGATATTTTTGAGTGACATTTCCAAGATTATTAACATACTGCATACAGAATTTAGTTTCCTGAGTAGGTTCAGGATAATCTGCTCTACCTTCGCCGTGTGCTATTGATATAGGGGCTATTAATCCTATTAAATCCTTAAAAAAAATCGAGGGGGATTCAGAAATTTTCACCATACTTAGTCTAGCTTCGAATTGCTCGGAACGATTTTTTTTGAAATAAGGCCAGTGTGAGGCGCCTGGTATGATATCTCTCAAGCTCGAAAGCATTTGACATCCATTACAAACGCCAAGGGTAAATGTGTCCTGTCTCGAAAAAAAATCTGAAAACGCTTTGGCCACAGATTTATTATACCGAACCGCGCTCGCCCAACCTCTACCTGCTCCGAGGACATCGCCGTAAGAAAAACCACCGCAGACGGCGAGGCCGACTATATTTTCAAGAGAAACTGAACCACTCATTATATCTGACATATGCACGTCTCGGGCTTCAAAGCCCGCATACTTGAAGGCAGCGGCCATTTCAGTAAATCCATTTATTCCTTGTTCTCTGAGGATTGCGACATGAGGCCGTTTCCCTGTCTTTTTAGTATTTATTTTTCTTCTCGCAGGCGGGGGCATTTTTTTGACGCTCATACCGGGATCGGTGAAGTCAAGGATACTTTGCAACTCTTCATTGGCAGTGCTTGGGTTGTCCCGGATAGATTGAATTGCATGAGTAGTTAAGCTAAAAGACCGTAATAAGCTTTGCAGTGAATTTTCGAGAATTACTTTGCCGTCAGAAAATATTTTGATGTCACTCTCTTTGCAGGTGGTAGCGACAATATGGATATGCTCTCTGAGACTTCTGTATTGAGAAAAATAGTCGAGGACAAAATGTTTGTTAGCTTCTTTAATTTGTATAACTGCGCCCAATTCCTCAGAGAATAGAATTCCCATCGGATTTTTAGATTTCGGAAGGCTGACATTAAGGCCACAACGACTTGCGAAGGCCATTTCTAAAAGTGTTACGATAAGTCCGCCATCTGATCTGTCGTGATAGGCTTGCAAATAGCCATTCTCGTTTAAAAGCTGTACCGCTGTAAAAAAATCTCTAATAGCTTGTGGATCATCTGCATCAGGACACTCGCCAAATTCTTGGTTCCTGGTTTGCGCAAGGATTGAAGCTCCGAGACGGTTCTTGCCTTTGCCTAAGTCAATCAAAATCAGGACAGATTCATTTTCGATATCCAGTTCAGGGGTCAAGGTTTTATTCACATCGATAACGGGTGCGAAGGCCGAGACTACCAGTGATAATGGTGAAATATTTTCGTATTTGGATTTATGGTCTTTCCAATTAGACTTCATTGACATGGAATCTTTCCCTACTGGTATGTTTATACCTAGCGCGGGGCAGAACTCCATTCCCACTGACTGAACTGCCTCATAGAGATTGCTGGTTTCATCTAGACTGCCTTCCGCGCACATCCAGTTAGCAGAAAGTACAACGTCAGAGAGGTCCATAATACGAGAAGCTGCAATATTAGTTAACGACTCGCCAACTGCCATGCGAGCAGAGGCGCCCGCGCTTAGAATAGCGGTCGGTGACCGTTCTCCTACAGCCATAGCTTCGCCGACAATATTTTTGAAACCAGTTGCTGTGACAGCACAGTCTGCTACAGGTACCTGCCATGGACCTACCATTTGATCTCGCACCGTGAGACCACCTACCGTTCGGTCACCTATAGTTATCAGAAAGCGTTTGTCACCCACACTAGGAAAGCGCAAAACTTCGTGCAATGATTTTTCTACATCAAAAGCATTCGTAAAATTTTTAGGCTTTGACGGTATCTTGGGTGCGAAATCTCTAATTAATTTGGGAGAGCTACCAAATAAGAGTTCCATAGGTATATCGATCGGGTTGGTACATAGAAGAGAGTCCCTTAAAATTAATTGTCTTTCTTCAGTAACGCGCCCGATGACTGCGAATGGACACCTTTCTCGTAGACAGATATTTGCAAAACTTTCTAATTCCTCGTCCGAGATCGCTAACACATAACGTTCCTGTGACTCGTTACACCATATTTCCAATGGCGATAAACCACTTTCCGCACTTGGTATATTCCGTAGCTCAATGATTCCGCCCCGATTGCTATCGTTTAATAGTTCGGGTACAGCGTTGGATAGCCCTCCTGCTCCTACATCGTGAATCATTTGGATTGGGTTTTTTTCATTGTCAGAGTAACAGGCATCGATGACTTGCTGGCATCGTCGTTGCATTTCTGCATTGCCTCTCTGTACGGATGCAAATTCTAATTGTTGATCGATGGCGCCAGCATCGACGGATGAAGCAGCCCCACCTCCGAGACCAATAAGCATAGCGGGCCCACCTAGCACTATTACTTTACTTCCAGTTTCTATTTTAAGCTTTTGAATATCTTTTTCTCTGATACTTCCCAAACCTCCTGCTAGCATTATGGGCTTGTCAAATCCCCTAGTGAGACTGTCGCTGACTCTTTTTTCGAAGCTTCGAAAAAAGCCACATAAAGCTGGCCGACCGAATTCATTGTTAAATGTTGCGGCCCCAACTGGTCCATCAAGCATAATATCTAGCGCGCTTGCTAGTCGCGGATTTAAAGGTCTTTTGATTTCCCAAGGCGCATCAAAACCAGGGATTCTTAGATGAGAAACGGAAAATCCTGTAAGTCCTGCTTTTGGTCTCGCGCCACGACCAGTCGCCCCTTCATCACGAATTTCTCCCCCCGAACCGGTAGCAGCACCAGGAAAGGGTGAAATCGCGGTAGGGTGATTGTGCGTCTCTACTTTGAGGACGATATGCACTTCTTCCTCTATATCCTCGTAAAATTTAGTTACAGAATTAACTAGCATACGATCCCCGCGGTAGCCTCTAGTTACGGCAGCGTTATCACTGTAAGCAGATAGGACTCCGTTGGGATGTTTTTTATGAGTATTGCGTATCATATCGAACAAACTAAGGTTGTCGACCGTCCCTTCTCCTGTCCAGCTAGCATTAAAAATTTTGTGTCTACAGTGTTCGGAGTTTGCTTGGGCAAACATCATGAGTTCGACATCTGTCGGGTCACGATTGAGACAACCATATGCGTCTATGAGGTACTCGATTTCTTCATCATTGAGCGCGAGCCCCATAGTTTGGTTGGCTTCATACATAAACTGATTATCGCCAGAACTTAGAATCGATTTTAATTTTCGTGGCTTTTCCCGAACTCGAGGTTTCGTTAGTTCCTCTACGGAAAATGATATAGTTTCTGTCATTTTGTCGTAAAAATTTTTAGTGATTTGCTCTATCTGAACGTTATTAAGTCCATTTAAATACCAGACTGTTATTCGTTCGATATGCAAGACTTGATCAAGGCCGCAATTCTTGCATATGTCTAAAGCTTTGGTGGACCAAGGTGAAATAGTTCCGATTCGTGGTCTGACCGCAAAAGTCATTTTTGTTAATTTTTCCGCATCAATAACTTTGATCGACTCGGTCAATTGTATTAGTCGCGAGATCTCGTTTTCTGTCATTACGCTTCCGTTATCTGTTTCGACTAGGTACGCAAAGGTACTCCGAATTTTTTTTCGCTCATTTTCCGATATAGCAATAGTTTGCAAGAGCTTTTCTAGCGCAAAATCAGAATATGCGTGGTTACCTTGTAGAAGTAGCATTTACTTACGACTCTCTTTTAGATTTTTTTTGCCAAAATTTCGGCTAACCCTATGTATGTTGAAGGTTTTAGCCTTTTCAGGCTCTCTTTTTTTTCTAGGGGTATATGTAGGGTTTCGATGAACTCTTGTAGCATCTGCTCATCTATTTTTCGGCCTCTAGAGAATTCCTTTAATTGTTCATACGCATCTTCTATACCAAAGCCTCTCATCGAAGTTTGTATTGGTTCAGCCAGCACTTCCCACGCATTTTCCAAATCTTGATTCAAATTAGAAGCATTTATTTCTAGCTTGTTTAGACCCTTTATAAGTGATTTAAGTGCGATTAGAGAGTAGCCCAATCCACTTCCCATATTTCGCAGAACTGTCGAGTCAGTTAGATCCCGTTGTAAGCGAGAGATAGGTAGTTTTTGCGCGAAGTGCTGTAGCAAGGAGCAGGATATGCCTAGGTTTCCTTCGGCGTTTTCAAAATCAATAGGATTAATTTTGTGCGGCATTGTTGAAGATCCTACTTCGCTGTCGATTTTTTTTTGATTAAAGTACCCGACAGAAACATAGCTCCAAATATCTCGACTTAAATCTAATAAAATAGTGTTGAGTTGACACAGTGCGTAACAGTACTCGGCAATGCAGTCATGGGGCTCGATTTGCGTTGTATAAGGATTAAAGCCTAATCCAATTTTTGTTACTAATTCCTCGGCCACCTCTGGCCAGTTAACCGCGGGTGCAGCCACCATGTGTGCATTGTAATTTCCGACCGCTCCATTTATCTTGCCTTTAAGTTCAACGCGCAACCACTTATATAATTGGCTTTCTAATCTTGCGACGAAGTTACTTAGCTCTTTCCCCATAGTGGTAGGACTCGCCGTTTGGCCATGTGTTCGAGATAGCATCGGTTGAGCACTCATTTGATGCGCTTGCTGTCTTAGTATTTCTATAACTTCTAAAAGTTTTGGTTTCATGACTTGAGATCGAGCCTCATTCAGCATCAGGCTGTATGCGAGGTTGTTTATATCTTCAGAGGTGCAAGCAAAGTGGATAAAAGGTATCGCGACTTTCAATTTTGAGTCCGGAGAAAATTTTCCATTTAGATAATATTCTATAGCTTTGACATCATGGTTAGTGATGGCTTCGATGTCTTTAATTTTTTGCGCTTCATTGACATCGAAGTTTTCTAAAATAGTATCTAGCTTTGCATACGTTTCGGCAGAAAACTCGGTCATTAGAGCGAAACTCTCCTCTTTTGATAATAGTTTTAGCCATTCGATTTCCACCACTAGTCTGTAGCGTATGAGACCATACTCACTCATATAACTGCTTAGTTCTGAAGTTTTGTCATGGTACCTTCCATCGAGTGGTGATAGAGCAGTTAATTTGCCATTTTCCATTGGGCTTCCTCAGTTACATTTTAAGGGCAAGGGTTTGGTATTTTTAAGTGTATTTTTTCGATCGACTTATGTAATTCGTTACTGATATCTACGTCCACAGATTTTAGGTTATGCCTCAATTGTTGCTCATTCGAGAAACCTATAATAACGCTGGTCAGAAAAGGTTTCGACATGATCCAACTTATCGCCATATGGGCAGGGTCAAGCTGCCATTTTCTAGCCAACGCAACGTATTTTTTGGTGGCATTAAGTGCTATTGCACTTTTATACTTTTTATAATGGGAATACCGATTCAAGCGAGCTTTAGGTGGGGCTGATTCTTTTATATATTTCCCTGTGAGCATACCAAACGCAAGCGGCGAATAACTTATTAATCCGCAGTTTTCTCTGATCGAGAACTCTGCAAGGTTAATTTCAAACGTGCGATTGAGCAGATTGTATGGGTTCTGAATCGACGAAATAATCGGTAAGTTTCGCATTTCTCCTATTTTCCTGAATTGCATGGCTCCCCATGCCGTTTCATTGCACAGTCCAACAGCCCTGATCTTTCCACTTTTAACTAGTTCTGATAGTGCCTCCAGTGTTTTTTCGATATCAAAATGTAGCTCGGTTTTGGGCTTTTTATAGCCTAACTGACCAAAAAAGTTGGTGGCGCGGTCGGGCCAATGCAGTTGATAAAGGTCAATGTAGTCTGTTTGGAGTCTTTTTAGGCTACCGTCAACGGCATCAGTGAGATTTTTTAGATCATGCTTCGATTTTCCGCCCCGTATCCATGGAACGAACTCGCCTGGCCCCGAGGCTTTCGATGCTATTACTAGGTTGCTTCTATTTTTGCGTTTTAACCATTTCCCTAAGATTTTTTCCGATATACCATAGGTCTCGGAAGAGGCTGGTGAGGGATACATTTCCGCTGTGTCTATGAAGTTAATACCAGCATCAAGCGCAAGGTCTAAAAGTGTCTCGAGATTTCCCTGACACGAGTTTGGCATTCCAAAGTTCATAGTACCTATGGAGCATATCGAGACGTATATGTCAGTTTTTCCGAGTTTACGTGTTTCCATAGTGCTAGACTAATAATATAACAAAATGATAAGTCGGACATGTTTTAAGTGTCATTAGATTTTTAGAAGGTTTTTAAGCGATGGCTAGTAACTTAGTGAGTAACCGATTTCGCGGTTTTTTACCAGTGGTTGTAGACGTGGAAACTGCCGGGTTTAACTCTGAGACAGATGCGCTCTTAGAAATCGCTGCCATTTTCTTGGACTACTCACCTGAAACCGGCTGGCGCACGAACCATTCTATTTCTCATCATGTTGTGCCCTTTTTAGGGTCTAACATAGAGCAAAGTGCGCTGGATTTTAATAATATAGATCCGTTCCATCCTTTTCGGAGAGCGATAGAGGAAAAGGTGGCTATAACTAATATTTTTCAGGTAGTGTATGATGAGTTGGAGAAATTTGATTGTACTCGCGCTATTTTAGTCGGACATAATCCAACTTTTGATTTGGCATTTGTTAAAGCAGCTTCATCTCGCATACGTTGCAAGAAATTTCCTTTCCATCACTTCAGTACTTTTGACACAGCGGCGCTTTCAGGAGTCGCTTTTGGGCAGACAGTGTTAGCGAGAGCTGTGGTGTCTGCGGGTCATCAATGGGATCAAGCTGAGGCACATTCCGCTATTTACGATGCTCAAAAAACAGCAGATCTTTTTTGTACAATAGTCAATAAGTGGGATCGCTTGAATCGCAACACTGTTTAATTACTAGCATAGACTCCATGCTCGAGCTCTGTCGCTTAGGTTTTTTGAATCTATTGTAGTCAGCGCACTATCCTTTACAACTTGCTTGCCGCGCACCCATACTTGCCTCACCTGAGAAGAATTCCCGCGGTTTACGATTAGTTTTTCGATATTGTAGATCGGGCTATTAACTCCATTTATTAAATTAACAGACACGATATCTGCGCTTTTACCTGGCTCAAGGCTACCAATATCATCTTCCATCCCTAGTACAGAAGCACCACCTAGAGTTGCTAATTCTATTATATCGAAAGCGTTAAATGCGCCTTTCTCGTCACTAGGAGATAGTTGGAGTGACGCGATTCTCATTTCTTTAAACAGATCAAACATCGAGTTATTTAAGGAACTATCAGTACCTAGCCCGAAGTCACAACCGCCGGAACTGAGCGCACTGATTTCACATTCTTGGTAGCTTTTATTAATAGAGTTACTGGGGGTATGGCATATGCCTATACCGTTTTCCTTAATTAGTTGGATCTCTGATTCACGCAGGGGGGGGACGTGACTGACTATTAATTTCATGCCAAGCAGGTCGGCTAGTTTGAATTCCGTTAAGCTCGGAAGTTGACTCAAAGTCCAGTCACTTTCATTTCCAATTTTTATTCTTAAAGATAAATCTAATTCGTCTCCAATCGTTCCTAACCTGCTTAGAGCGTTCCTCTGCGTGATATCCGATATTTGCGTAGCAAAGGTCCAGTTTATAAGTGGATGAGCACGGTATTGGTCATATATGCTTTGCGCTTTTTCTAGAGAGTCATCAAGGTTAGTTCCCCAAATATTAGGCTCATCAGTTATTAAAATCCCCGGTACGCTTCTCATACCGAGAGAAATAGTAGATGCTGCCACATGATCGCCTGAAGTACAGGCCTCGCTGAAGCAGGTTGTACCGCTTAATAGCATCTCCGCGCCAGCGGTGAGAACACTATCTTTGATAAATCGATCGGCCTCTGCCCCAAAATTTTGAGGTAAAAACCCTTTTTGGAGCGAGGCGAATCTACTATCGGTGTGGTCAATCCCCCTCAAAAGTGAAAGGGATGCTCCGGCCTGAGTATTGACTAACCCAGGTAGCAATACATCGTTTGTGCAATCGATACTCTCGTAATTATCGCTTGGAGCGATCCAGTCGGTTGTTGGTATTAACGCAATTATCCGAGAATCTTGGATGATTAAACTATGGTTCTTAAGGATTGTCTCTTTTGGACGAATTGGAATTATCCAACCAGCGTGTATTACCTTTAGCATAATTTTTTTATTAAAATTTGTAGAAGAATAAAGTTATCACAACCGGTACTTTAACGTCTTGCAAGTTTAAAAGCACAATTATATTTCGTTGCTGTCGAAACTCGTAATTAAGGTGTGTTTGGGGGCAAGGTGTGTTATAGTTTTAGACGATACCTAATGTTAAATTATCTATATTAATCAAAGAGTTGTTTTTAATACGATGGTCCAATTAGAACGGCAGAAAATTCGCGTTATCGAAGACGAGATGAAACAGTCTTATATGGATTATGCGATGAGTGTAATCGTTGGCCGAGCGCTCCCTGATGCAAGAGATGGCTTGAAGCCAGTCCATCGGCGCGTGTTGTACGCAATGCAAGAGTCCAATAGTCTTTGGAACAGGCCTTACGTCAAGTGTGCGCGTGTTGTGGGCGACGTTATGGGTAAGTACCACCCGCACGGAGATAATGCTATCTACGACACCCTAGTGAGAATGGCTCAAGACTTTTCTTTACGATATATGTTAATAGATGGTCAGGGAAATTTTGGTTCTGTGGACGGGGATTCTCCTGCCGCCATGAGGTATACGGAGTGCAGACTTGGGCGCATTGCAGGTGATCTGTTAGCCGATATTGATATGGAGACCGTAGATTTTGCTCCAAATTATGATGGTAAGGAAAATGAACCGACCGTTTTGCCGTCAAGAATTCCAAACTTGCTCGTAAATGGCTCGAGTGGGATCGCCGTAGGTATGGCGACTAATATTCCTCCCCATAATCTAACAGAGGTAATTAATGCATGTGTCGCTCTGGTAGATAATCCTGCGTTAGATGACGATAAACTTCTGGATCATATTCCTGGTCCTGATTTCCCGACCGCTGGAATTATCAATGGGTCTGCCGGAATAAGGGACGCTTATCGCACCGGAAGGGGGCGTTTATCACTCCGAGCGAGAGCTGTGATAGAACGCTCCGACAGCGATAGTCCAGCAATTATTGTTTCTGAGCTCCCATACCAAGTAAACAAAGCGCGCTTGATTGAAAAAATTGCGGAGCTTGTTAAGGATAAAAAAATTGATGGCATACGGTCAGATGGTTTAAGAGACGAGAGTGATAAAGACGGATTACGAATCGTTATCGAGCTTAAGAAGGGAGAGAGCGCCGAAGTGTTGCTGAACAATCTGTATAAGCAGACTCAGATGCAGACAGTTTTCGGAGTCAATGCAGTTGCGCTCGTAGACGGGCAACCTCAAACTCTTAATTTGCGCGAGCTGCTCGATTGTTTTATCAAGCATCGAAGAGATGTTGTGACTAGGCGGACAATTTTTCAATTAAAAAAAGCGCGTGCACGGGCTCATTTGCTGGAAGGGCTTGCGGTAGCGCTCGCTAATATAGATCCTATTATTAAATTAATTAAAGAATCCCCAACGCCCAATGAAGCGAGACAAAAATTGCTGAGTCAGGGTTGGTCTACCGGTCTGGTTGAACAGATGCTGAAGAATGCTAACGTGAAAACGTCTGTGGCTCACGATGGCTTAAGCGATTCAGGGATGCGGGCAGATCAATATTTTTTATCGGATAAGCAAGCTAAAGAAATTTTAGAAATGCGGTTACAGCGCTTAACAGCGCTTGAGCAGGATAAGATAGTCTCGGAGTATGCAGAAGTTCTCCTGACGATAGCCGATTTGCAAGACATCCTCTCGAGAAGCGAGAGATTGATGCAGGTCATTCGTGAAGAGATGATAACAGTTGCCGAGCAGTACGGTGATGACCGAAGGACGGAAATAGTGGATTCTGAGGAGAATCTGTCGTTAGAGGATTTGATTCCCCAAGAAGAGGTTGTAGTTACCTTGTCCCATGCTGGATATGCAAAGTCTCAAGCTTTGGATGTATATCGATCGCAGAGGCGTGGAGGTAGAGGGAAAACAGCTACTACCACTCGCGATGAAGATTTTGTTGATAAGGTGTTTGTGGCAAATAGCCATGATCTTTTGCTTTGTTTCACCAATTTTGGAAAGGTATATTGGCTCAAAGTTTATCAGGTACCAAGAGCTAGTCGGACAGCTCGCGGTCGCCCGCTAGTAAATTTATTGCCCTTGTCAGATTCGGAGCGGGTAACAGCCATCCTTCCCATAAAACAATTTGATTCTGATTCTTTCGTTGTTATGGCAACTGCCTCGGGCATTGTGAAGAAGACTCCATTAGAGAATTTTTCTCGTCCACGGCCTTCGGGAATCATCGCGGCTGGCCTAACAGACGGTGATGTACTCGTAGGGGCAGTGCTTACCAGAGGCGAGAGCGATGTGATGCTTGTCAGCTCAGGAGGAAAGGCGATTAGATTTAATGAGAGCGCGCTGAGATCGATGGGACGGACAGCGAGAGGTGTTCGAGGGATGCGACTTAAGGAGCATCACGAAGTGATTGCTCTTATCCCAATTACGGGCAACGGCACAATAATATTGGCTACAGCTAACGGTTTCGGCAAACGCACTGACTTTAACGATTTCCCTGTAAAAGGAAGAGGGGGGCAGGGAGTCATTGCGATTCAAGCGAACGAAAGAAATGGAGAAGTCGTTGGGGCCTCTGCTGCTGCGGATGGGGAGGATATCATGCTTATAACTGGCCAGGGAGTTTTGGTTAGAACGTCCGTTTCAGGAATATCGATTATTGGTCGTAATACCCAAGGACTCAGATTAATTGCGCTAGGAGAAAAAGAGACTCTAGTCGGCTTGGAGGTGATTCCAGAAATAGCCGAAGAGGAAATGGGAGAATAATACTTCGATTTGATGGGGGATCGAGGGGAGGGTAGTAGAACAATGTCAAAGCATAATGATCTAAGCGCCCTTAGGCACGAAATTGATGAGATTGATGATAAGCTGCTAGACCTTTTAAACCGCAGAGCGAGTTTGACTAATGAGGTGGGTATAGTCAAACGAGCCGAGTCTGAAGACACTGATTTTTACCGACCAGAAAGGGAAGCGGATATCCTTCGGCGTTTAGTTTCCGAAAATAGTGGTCCTCTAACTAATGATGTCGTGGTCCGATTAATGAAAGAAATTATATCGGAGTGCTTAGCGTTAGAAAAAAAACTTAAAGTAGCATATCTCGGGCCTCTCGGAACTTATACTCACGCAGCTACTTTAAAACAGTTCGGGGGCGCGGTTGCGCTTCAACCGAGTAAGACGATTGATGAGATTTTTCGAGAGGTTGAGAGTCGTGGAGTTGATTATGGCGTCGTGCCGATAGAAAACTCTGTTGGGGGAACAGTTTATCGCTCGTTAGATGCCCTCAAAGAAACATCAGCCTATGTTTGCGGAGAGGTAGTGCTCGCGATTCGCCACCAACTTCTAGGTACGTGCGATGTTAGCTCGGCTAAGCGGGTATATGGGCACGAGCAAGCGCTACAGCAGTGCGCCGGCTGGTTAGAAAAAAATTTAAATGGGGTTGAGCAGATAGCTGTTAGTAGTAATGCGGCGGCTGCTGAAATAGTTAGTCAGTCTGGCGGAAAAGATAGTGTTGCTATAGCGAGTAATGAAGCGGGAAAAATATATACGTTACCGATAGTCGCACAAAATATAGAAGATAGTGTCTCGAATACTACCCGTTTCATTGTTTTGGGGCGGAATTATCCTGCTAGGTCGGGAGACGACAAATCTATGGTAATGTTTGGATTGCCTAATAATAAGGCGGGCGCTTTACATGCCGTACTTGGCGTCTTAGCAGAAAACAACATAAATATGTCTAAGATCGAGTCTCGCCCGTCGAGAAATGGTGTTTGGGACTATTTATTTTTTGCGGATCTATTAGGTCACGCAAATGATCCTGCTATGGCCAATGCGTTGGCAGAAATTAAGGAGAATTCTTCTATTTTTAAGCTCCTAGGCAGTTATCCTAGGGGCGATATGTAGTAAATTCAATTAATAAAAATGAAAAAAATCGCGATAATTGGAGTTGGGCTCATAGGAGCATCTCTCGGAATGGCGTTGCGGAGAAATGGCTTCGCGAGTGCAGTTATTGGGTTTGGGCGGAGTTCTCAAAACTTGGAGAAAGCCGTCCAAATAGGAGCAATTGATAGATTCGAGGCTACAATACGCGAAGCATGTGTGGGTGCTGAAATTGTGGTGATTGCAGCGTCACTGGGCGCTACTGCCGGAATACTGAGAGAAGTTGAGGCATGCGTTGCTGATGATACTATTATAACTGATGTCGGAAGTGTTAAAGGCTCGGTGGTGCGTGATGCTCGAGTGATACTTGGAGCCAAGTTTGGCAAATTTGTCCCCGGACACCCTATTGCTGGGAACGAAAAAAGTGGCGCTGAGGCCGCTATTCCAGATCTTTTCAGAGACCATAAAGTTATTTTGACCCCAACTGCCGCTACTACGCTGGAAGCTGTGAATCAAATAGAAAAGCTCTGGACCGAGTTGGGTTCGGAGGTTGTGAAGATGAGCGTCGAGTCTCATGACCGCGCTCTAGCCATGACCTCTCATCTACCACATTTGCTTGCCTACAACGTTATGGATACCTTATTGCGCCAAGAGGATTCAGCGTCACTCTTGGAATTTTCGGCTGGTGGTTTTCGCGATTTCACTAGAATCGCGTCTAGTAATCCAGAATTGTGGGCAGATATTCTCTTAATGAACAAAGACAATGTTGCGAAGTTTTGTGATGAATTTAAAAGCGGTCTGAATTCATTAACGCGTGCCTTAGATGCTAATGATAGAGAACGAATTATCGAAATTTTTTCTGTTGCTAAAAAAGCCAGAGACTGTCAATTAATTGTCGAGAAAAAAAGATAATGGAAGAGCTAGTAGTTCTAAACGGTGGTTCATTAAATGGCGTCATAGAAATACCTGGCGATAAATCAATCTCTCATCGGGCGGTCATGTTTGGTGCCATTGCGGATGGATTGACGAGAGTGCGCGGTTGCCTAATGAGTGAGGATGTTCTCGCGACTATCGAAGCATTTCGGTCTATGGGCGTTGCAATTGATACTCGTGATCAGGGCCATATAAAAATAAGCGGCGTAGGTTTACACGGATTGAAAAGCCCTGCACGTCCAATTAATCTTGGAAATTCTGGGACATCGATGCGTTTGCTAGTAGGTATTTTGGCCGGAGCAAATATAGACGCCAGTCTGGAGGGCGATGCGAGCTTGTCACTTAGGCCTATGGGGAGAATCGTTTCTCCTCTCCGTCAAATGGGTGCCGACATTGAGATGAGTGTTAATGAGACGCCTCCTCTAAGAGTAAGACCAACGCGCAAGCTAACTGGAATTTCTTACTCGACGCCAGTAATCAGCGCACAAGTCAAATCGGGGCTTTTGCTTGCAGGTTTGTATGCGGAAGGCGTGACGAGAATTTCTGAGAATGGTCGGAGTCGAGATCATTCAGAGCGGTTGCTACCAAAATTTGGAATAAAATTAGATATTTCTGGGAATGAAGTTAGACTTGATGGCGGTCAGCGCTTGGCGGGGTGCGATATTGCCGTGCCCACCGATATTTCGTCGGCCGCGTTTTTTATGTTGGGCGCTGCTATATCTCCGGCATCCGAAATACTATTGCCTCAAGTGGGATTTAATGAGACTAGAAATGGAGTAATTGAAATACTCCGGCTCATGAATGCTGATATCGAGGTTAGGCAGAAAGATACTAGTGGTGGAGAACCCGTAGCGGACATATCAGTGAAGACATCCAATCTATCAGGGGTGAACATACCAGTGGAACTTATTCCCGCGGCAATCGACGAATTTCCAGCTATTTTTATAGCAGCTGCTTGTGCCGACGGGGTTACAGTTTTGCGGGGTGCTGAGGAATTGAGGCACAAGGAGAGTGATAGGATATCAGTTATGGCGGATGGTCTTCGCAATCTTGGTATCAAAGTGGAGACTTATCCGGATGGTATTAGTATTACAGGCGGTAACATGACTGGTGGCTTTGTTGATGCCTGCGGAGATCATAGGGTAGCAATGGCTTTTTCAATGGCGACGTTAAAAGCTTCGGGAACTGTCTCAATAAAAAATGCTGACGGTATAAGTACCTCTTTTCCGACTTTTTTTGAGGTGGCTAAGTCTGCGGGCCTGAGAATTAAATGACCGACGTCGGGTCAGACATTGAGTCTCCACCTGCTGTTATTACGATTGATGGACCATCTGGCACGGGGAAAGGCACGATTGCCCGAGCGATTTGCAATTGGCTCGGATGGCATTTTCTTGATTCAGGAGCGCTTTATAGAGTCCTTGGATTGGTTGTCAGGCGAGATCGGTTAGATCCTGGCGATGAGGCTAAAATTGGTTCGATCGCTTCCAAACTCGATGTCTCGTTTGTTCGAATGGAAGAGGAGACAAAGGTCTATCACGATGGGGTAGATTGCACTCTGGCGATAAGGACCGAGGAGTGTGGAATTACGGCTTCCAGACTCGCAGTTTTCCCAGCCGTCCGAAAAGCATTACTAAGGAAACAGCGCGCTTTTCGTTCAAGTCCCGGATTAGTTGCGGACGGCAGAGATATGGGCACAGTAGTTTTTCCAGACGCTGATTTGCAGATATTTATGACCGCCAACGTTGATGAAAGGGCTCGCAGACGCTATAACCAGTTGAAAAAAAAAGGAATATATGCTAGCCTCGCCGACCTTTCTAAGGATATTGAGGAGCGTGACGAGAGGGACGCGACTAGGGAACAATCCCCACTTAAACCTTCTCCAACTGCTGTAATTCTTGATACGACTGTGATGTCGATACAAGAAGTAACGGACAAGGTGAAAATTCTTGTGAGGAACCATGGTTTGACATGAGAGGTACGCCTCGGTTGAGCTGAACTTTTAACATTTTAAATCGAAGAGGAGTGCGTGTGTCTAACAAGTGTGCGCTGTTTAAGCCACTTAACGAATTGGTTGGATATGCGGAACATAAAAACCCATGAGTCAAACATTTGCGGAATTATTTGAAGAAAGCCAAGTTGCTAATAAAATGCGTCCTGGCACCCTTGTAACGGGTATCGTTGTAGAAGTCGGTAACGACTTTGTAATGGTTAATGCCGGATTAAAATCGGAAGGCAGCATCCCTGTAGAGCAGTTTCGTAACGCCGAAGGCGTGGTGGATGTGAAGATTGGTGATGCGGTTGATGTTGCTTTGGAAGCGGTAGAGGATGGGCACGGCGAAACTAAGCTATCAAGGGAGAAGGCAAAGCGCGCTAAAGCATGGGAAGATTTGGAAAAAGCTTGTGAGGACAACGTCACAATAACTGGAATCATAAGCGATAAAGTTAAAGGTGGCTTCACAGTAGACGTGGAGACAATCAGAGCATTTTTGCCAGGATCACTGGTTGATGTGAGACCGGTAAGAGATACAAGTTACTTAGAGGGGAAACCTTTAGAATTTAAGATAATTAAAGTAGACCGTAAACGTAATAATGTCGTAGTTTCAAGACGAGCGGTTGTGGAGAGTGAGAATTCTGTCGAACGGGAAGCATTGTTGGAGAGTTTGACAGAGGGAGCTAATGTTAAGGGACTTGTGAAAAATTTGACGGATTACGGTGCTTTTATTGATCTTGGCGGTATCGATGGGTTGTTGCACATTACTGATATGGCGTGGAGGCGAGTAAAACATCCATCTGAAGTAGTCAATATAGGTGACGAGATAGATGTGCAAGTTCTTAGGTTTGATAAAGACCGACAGAGGGTGTCTCTAGGCCTCAAACAGATGGGTAGCGATCCGTGGGTAGATTTAGCCGCAAAATATCCAGAAAATTCTCGGTTGTCGGGTAAGGTTTCAAACATTGCCGACTACGGATGCTTTGTTGAATTAGAGCTTGGTGTAGAAGGACTTGTGCACGTTTCCGAAATGGATTGGACTAATAAAAATGTGCATCCTTCAAAAGTAGTCCATCTCGGAGAAGAAGTAGAAGTAATGGTCTTAGATATAGATGAAGAGCGTCGACGTATATCTTTGGGAATGAAACAGTGCCGGGCGAACCCGTGGGATGAATTCGCGTCCAACAAAGGCAAGAATGATCGGGTGAAGGGTGTGATTAAATCTATTACAGACTTTGGTATTTTTATTGGACTTGAAGGTGGAATAGATGGTCTTGTTCATCTGAGTGACTTGTCGTGGGATGAAAATGGAGAGGAGCTAGTCAGAAACTATAAGAAGGGTGATGAGCTTGAGACCGTAGTTTTGGCGGTTGATGCCGAAAGAGAGCGTATTTCACTTGGGGTGAAACAACTCTCGGGTGATCCCTTTTCCGATTATATTGAGCAAAACCCAAGAGGTTCGAAAGTCGCAGGTGAAATAATTGCGGTCAACGCGACCGAGGCACGCATAAGTCTTGCTGATGGGGTAGAAGGGTTCCTTAGGGCTTCAGATATATCAATTGATTCAGTTGACGATGCCAGAAAATTCCTCAAAGAGGGCGAATCTATAGAGGCCTTGGTTGTTGGAGTCGATAGAAAAAACAGAGTGATCGGGTTATCAATAAAGGCCAAAGAGAATAAGGAAGAAGCGGCAGTATTAGACGAATACAGTGCTGATACTGAGGTTCAACGAACCACTCTGGGCGATTTATTAAAAGAACAGATGGATACCAAATAAGGGTTAATTTATACTTCTCCTGGAAGACATTTAAATTGGTGCGAAAACGATGACAAAGTCTGAATTAATAGAATCGTTAGTTAATTCGCAAGGACAGCTTGGCTATAGGGATATTGAGTTAGCTGTCAAAACGATTTTAGAGCAAATGGTACAGACCCTGGCAGCAGGTGACCGTATAGAAATAAGAGGGTTTGGAAGTTTCTCTTTGCATTACAGGCCGCCGCGTACTGGAAGAAACCCTAAATCGGGGGTTTCGGTAACCCTGCCCGCGAAATTCGTACCGCATTTTAAACCCGGGAAAGAGCTGAGAGATCGAGTTAATGATGCGGTCCATGGGAACAATCGCACGGATTAATACGGTTAGCTACAGAGCATCAGTACTTCATTAAAGCGTATTTCCCCGGGGTCGAAAAGTAATATCTGGGAAATTCGAATGCTGAAAGTTTTTTATGTTATTTTATTAGCAATATTTGTTCTCTCTAGTTTGGTTTTTCGTGACCTTAATCAACAAGAAGTCCTAATTAATTACTTTTTTTCTGAGGTATTAGTTGAAACCGCTTGGTTAGTAATCGCAAGCTTTCTCACTGGGATAGTTATGTGTTCGATTTTTATAGGCATAGAAATCTTAAAAATTAAGCGTAAATTGAAATTGCAGATTCAAAGTGAAAAAAAAATCGTTGAACAATTTAAGAATTTTAAGCGAGACAGGGATGCGCATAATGATACCGCTCACTTATAATCGTAAGACGTACCCTTTTGGTGAAATTCGTTTGGTTTTCGTGACGAAAGTTTTTCTCTGAGCCTAGCGAAATGGAAGCATCGGGTGGTCCTATTATTGTTGCGTTAGATTTTTCATCTTTATCATCAGCGATGAAGAAGGCAGAGCAGCTCGATCCCAAGTTATGCAAAGTTAAGGTGGGTAAAGAGCTATTTACCAAAGTTGGACCACACAGTGTTACAAGTTTGCGTAAACTCGGATTTGACGTCTTTTTAGATCTAAAATTCCACGATATTCCTAATACTGTAGCAAGAGCCTGTGAAGCTGCCGCAGATTTGGGATGTTGGATGGTTAATTTACATGCGTCTGGTGGAAGAACTATGATGGAAACTGCGGCCAATGCTATGGCGAAACTTTCTACTGCGCCCTTGTTAACTGCTGTTACAGTATTAACTAGCTTGAATGATAATTTGCTAGCTGAGATTGGATTAGAGGGTGGTACTGAGTTGCTTACAACGAGGTTAGCGAAATTGGCGAATTCATGTGGATTGGATGGCGTCGTGTGCTCGCCGCACGAAATTACTAGCATCAGGAGAGAGATTAATAATAGTTTCGTGATTGTGACTCCAGGGGTGCGGCCATTAGGCGCTGCTATCAATGATCAAGCGCGCTTTGCAACCCCTAGCGAAGCAATTGAAAAAGGAGCGGACTATCTAGTAATCGGTCGACCTATTACCGAGGCTAGAGACTCTCGTAAAGCGTTAATCGAAATACACTCTACCTGTATCCCTCCTAGTTAGATTTTCTCTACTATTGATTTAATTTTTTCTTCTACCTGAATGACTAGTTTACCCAGTTCGAGTTCCATCGTTTTACCAGATCTTCCAAAGAAAGGAGAGGTAGTCTGTTGGGATGGTTTATACGGCGCGGCGAAATGGATCGCCCTTGCGCAAGCTGCTGAGAATTCCAAAAAACTCTTCGTGCTTTTGTTGCCAGACATTAGAAGTGTAGAGGCGGTTTCTCAGGACCTAAGCTTTTTTTCTCCCAATTTGAAATTACATGTATTTCCAGATTGGGAAACCTTGGCGTACGATAGATTCAGTCCTTACCAAGACATCGTGTCCGAGAGATTGGATACCTTAAGTAAAATGCCTTTTCTGACTGAAGGCATTATCATCACCTCAATTCAGACGGCATTACATCGATTATTACCTAAGGACTGGCTGGCGAAGACAACATTTTCTCTATCACGTGGTCAAAAGATACAACGCGAAGGTTTTAGGGCAAGACTCGCAGAAAGTGGCTATATTTCTACATCTCAGGTTTCTGCCCCGGGTGAGTTTGCCGTTCGAGGTTCTTTAATAGATGTATTTCCAGTCGGAGCGAAACTACCGTTAAGAATAGATTTATTTGATGATGAAATCGATACACTGAGAGTGTTTGATTCTGAAACTCAAAGAACTACAGGCGAAATAGAAAACATAAATATTCTGCCAGCACGAGAATTTCCAACTGATCAGAGGGGTATTGTAGAATTTCGACGTTCCTGGAGAGAGTATTTTTCGAATGAGCATCAAATTAGTACAGTTTACCATGATGTTTCCGAAGGATTAGCCCCAGCTGGTATCGAATATTACTTGCCACTTTTTCATGAACAAACTAATGTTCTGACCGACTATATTCCATCTAATAGCATAGTCGTATTTGACGAATCAATCGAGATAGCGGCTGATAAATTTAGGCTATCAGTAGACGAGCGGTACGAGGCGTTAAGATACGATACTGACCGGCCAATTCTGCCAGCAAAGGATATCTTCATCGACTTTGAGGAGTTACTAAAGTCTTTTCAGACTTTGGCGTGCATTTATTTAAGCGGTACATCTACTAACGATAGTTCCGTCAAGTTCAACACATTCGTGCCAGTGAATGTTCCTGTGGATGCACGCTCGGAAGATCCCTTTATTGCCATAAAACATCACTTAGCAAGGGCGAACGGACGACTGCTATTCGTAGCAGAATCACTCGGTCGACGGGAAGCATTGTTAGATTTGTTCCGAGAGCAGATTTTTTGTCCAGTGATTTTTGATGGATGGCAGGAATTTTTGCGAGCAGATGAGCGTTACGGTATAGCTGTTGCTTCTTTAGAAAGTGGCGCTGAGTTAGTCGAACCTAGGTTGAGCGTTTTGACTGAGAGTCAATTATTTGGTCGGCGAATGGAACAGAGGCGAAGACGGAAAAAGTCGAGTGTTAGTCAAGAATCTATCATACGAAATCTCACTGAGCTGAATGTCAATTCCCCTATTGTCCATGAGAACTATGGAGTTGGACGCTACTTAGGATTAGAGATTTTAACCGTAGGCGATATTCAAAATGAGTTTATAAAAATTGAATATCGTGATGGTGATAAGCTATACATCCCGGTTGGTTCACTTGACTTAATTAGCCGCTATTCTGGCGCGGATCCTGAGCACGCACCGCTCCATAAGCTAGGAACCGACCAATGGGCAAAGGCGCGACAAAAAGCGAGTGAAAAAATTAGGGATGTAGCTGCTGAGTTGTTAGAAATTCATGCTAAGCGAGCGTTGCGCAGGGGACATTCCTTTTCGATAGATGAGGATGCGTATCGCTCGTTTGTACATGACTTCCCTTTTGAAGAGACGGTAGATCAAGCAAATGCTGTCGACGAAGTTTTAAGAGATATGCAAAGCCCTCAGCCAATGGACCGTCTGATCTGCGGGGACGCGGGTTTCGGTAAAACTGAGGTGGCTTTGAGAGCTGCGTGTGTAGCGGTGAATGATGGTTTTCAAGTGGCGATACTGGTACCCACCACGTTACTTGCCACTCAACATCATGAGACCTTTCGAGATCGGTTCGCTGAGCTTCCGGTACGGGTTGAGTTACTGTCTAGATTTAGGAATATTAAGCAAACCAAAGAAGTAATAGGGGCGCTGGAGTCCGGAAATGTAGATATTGTAATCGGCACACATAAACTTCTTGGTAAGCAAATCAAGTACAAACGCTTGGGGCTTTTGGTTGTTGACGAAGAGCACCGATTCGGAGTGGTACAAAAAGAAAAGATAAAATCGTTACGAGCAGATATAGATATTCTTACTCTGACTGCGACACCTATCCCGCGCACACTCAATTTAGCTCTATCCGGCACCCGCGAACTATCAATTATTGCCACCCCACCTTTGAAAAGATTGGCCGTAAAGACGTTCGTTCGGGAATGGTCTAAAGCTCTTGTCAGAGAGGCTATCCTTCGCGAAATTAGCAGAGGCGGACAAGTCTATTATGTGCATAACCAGGTGGAAACTATCGACCAAGAAATTAAAAAGTTGGAGAGTATAGTACCGGAAGCACGTATAGCGATCGCTCATGGTCAGATGCGAGAACAGCAGTTAGAGCAGGTTATGTTGGATTTCTCTCATGGTAGAACTAATGTTTTAGTTTGTTCTACCATAATTGAAACAGGGTTAGATATTCCGAACGCTAATACAATGCTGATTAATCGAGCGGATAAGTTTGGTCTGGCTCAACTCTATCAATTACGTGGCCGAGTTGGCCGCTCCCACCATAGGGCATATGCTTATTTAATGGCGCCCCACCCTAAAGTACTATCCCGCGATGCTACCAAGAGGTTAGAAGTTATGGAGTCGTTAGAGGAGCTTGGTGTGGGGTTTACTTTAGCTACGCATGATTTGGAAATTAGAGGCGCCGGAGAAATCTTAGGAGATGAACAAAGTGGGCATATTCAGGAGATTGGTTTCGGTCTTTATAACGATCTATTAATGAGGACCGTCGAAGCATTGAAATTGGGTAAAGAGTCCTCAATGAGAAATGAATCAGAAATGGGAGTTGAAGTGAACTTGAACATACCTACCCTATTCCCCGAGGACTATCTTCCTGATGTTCATTCACGCTTAGTTTTTTATAAACGCATAGCTGGAGCTGAAAGCAATACCGCGCTAGAAGACTTAAAAAGTGAGATAATCGATAGACTTGGCATGTTTGAACAACCAGTTGCAAATTTGTTTAGTGTCGCAAGTTTGAAACTGCGAGCGAGATACTTAGGGATGAAGCGAATAGATTTTGGCTCCAAGGGTGGGAAAATCGAGTTCTATAATCATGGGCCTGTATCACCAGAGAGAGTGATCAGTCTTATAACTGAGCACGCAAGCTACCGATTGGATGGTAGCGAGAGATTACGATTGAGCAAGGCGCTGCCAGACACTATCTCTCGCATCGATGAGGCTAATTTTCTTTTGCAATTTTTAGAGGAGGGTTTAGTCAGATAACGATGGGCGAGTTAGTGTCCATTTAATTTTTTAATTTAGCTCTTCCTAGCCAGTCCCGGGCGAATTGATTGGCAGAACGACCGCTTCGTGAGCCGCGCAAAAGGGCCCATTGTAATGCCTCTTTTTTAGCGTCCTGGATTTGACTGTCGCTAGCGCCGAGAGCTCGCAACCAGTGATTAACGATATCCAAGTATCGACTTTGATCGAGGGGATGAAATGACAACCAGAGACCGAAACGCTCGGATAGCGATATTTTCTCCTCTATTGCCTCATCTAAATGAAGCTCCCCATTTATGACTTGAGATTGTTGATTGTCCTGCTGATTTTCAGGGAGAAGATGCCGTCGATTAGAGGTTGCATAGATTAGTACGTTTTTAGGGGTGGCGCGCACGGAACCATCTAAAACTGTTTTGAGCGCTCGATAAGTTTCATCATCTTCATTAAACGAGAGGTCATCACAGTAAATTATGAACTTAAATTTCTCGGACTTAATCTGCTCTATGATTTCTGGGAGATCTATTAAGTCGTGTCTATCCACTTCAATAAGTCTAAGCCCTTTGTCCACGTACCCGTTTAAAAGAGCCCTTACCAGGGATGATTTGCCGGTACCTCTCGGCCCCCAAAGTAACGCATTATTCGCAGGGAGATCCTCTAGAAATTGCCTAGTGTTTTGTTCTAGAGTGACTTTTTGTCGATCGACGTGCAGGAGATCATTAAGATCTATTTGATTTAATTCAGAGATTGCCTCAAGTTCGGAAAAGTATTTACCTTTTCTCCATTTCCAGGCGAGCGCACTTTTTAACTCATGACCTCGTTTTTTTGGCAGAAAAAGTTCCAGAGTTTTTAAAAGTTTTTCCGCTCTCGTGAAAAATTCTTCTGCTTTTTTCAAATTTCTTTCCTTAAAAGACTATTGTTCCAGCTAAATCTTAATTAATGTCCGAAACGTATATTATTTGTGATAGTAATCAATTTTAAATTGTATTGCGTGTTATAGCCAATTGTGTCTTAAAGCCTGATAGAAGATAATATCCATACGCTAATCGTCGCAATAGTATCTTGGTAATAAACTAATGTTTCTGAGGTGCTGATATTTTTTAATTAGGAGTTTTGCCGATGTCCTTTACTAAATCTGACATAAAAGATTTTGATCCTGAGTTATGGGAGACAATGGATGCCGAAGAAACCCGTCAGCAAACTCACATAGAATTGATAGCGTCAGAAAACTACGCAAGTACTAGAGTTTTGGAAGCTTGTGGCAGTGTGTTAACTAATAAGTACGCGGAAGGATATCCGGGCAAAAGATATTATGGCGGATGTGAGCATGTCGATAGGACTGAGACGCTTGCTATAGATAGGGCGTGTTCGCTATTTGGGGCAGATTACGCGAATGTACAAGCACATTCGGGGTCGCAGGCAAACTCCGCTGCGTATCTTGCTTTACTTGAACCTGGAGATACTATCCTAGGCATGAGCCTCGCAGATGGAGGGCATTTAACTCACGGCGCCAGCGTTAATTTTTCAGGGAGAATATATAACTCCGTCCAGTACGGATTAGATGCTAAGACGGGACTTATCGATTATAGCGAAGTCGCGAGACTGGCTCGTGAACATAAGCCTAAACTTATTATAACTGGATTTTCAGCATACTCTCGTGTAGTTGATTGGGCTTTTTTCCGAGAAATTGCCGACCAGATTGGAGCTTTTATGATTTCAGATATTGCTCACGTCGCAGGGCTGGTTGCGGTAGATTTGTACCCGAGTCCAGTCGCAGTAGCAGACATCACTACAACCACTACGCATAAAACGCTTCGTGGGCCTAGATCTGGGTTGATTATGGCGCGTTCTAACCCTGAAATTGAGAAGAAACTTAACTCAGCTGTTTTCCCCGGTACCCAAGGTGGGCCTTTGATGCATGTTATTGCTGGGAAAGCAGTGGCTTTTAAAGAGGCTTTGATGCCCGATTTCAAAAATTATCAGCAACAGGTTTTGGTTAATGCAAAGGTGATGGCTCAAACTTTTATCAATAGGAGTTACAAGGTGGTTTCGGGAGGAACAGATAATCACCTTTTTTTAGTTGATTTAGTTGACAAGGAAATTACAGGGAAACAGGCTGATGCCTTGCTGGGAGAAGCACACCTTACTGTGAATAAGAACGCGGTTCCCAATGATCCCTTGTCTCCATTTGTGACAAGTGGTATCAGAATTGGCACTCCCGCAATGACTACTCGAGGATTTAAGGAGGATGAAGCTAGGATTATTGCTGACTGGATGTGTGATATTCTAGATAATCCTGCTTCCGAGAAGGTGGTCGTGGATGTAAGAAATAAGGTAGAAGAGTTGTGTGCTAGTTTTCCGGTATACGTAAAATAAAATTCTTGATCAGGTTTTTCTACCGGTTTCATTAAGGGGTGGATTAATGATTTGTCCATTTTGCAGTAATAACGATACTCGTGTAATTGACTCGCGCCTAATAGGAGGCGGGGAGCAAGTAAGGCGTCGCAGGGTTTGTCAGCAGTGTGAAGTGCGATTTACTACCCACGAGAGACCTGAACTTAATTTCCCTCGTATAATTAAAAGTGATGGCGCCCGAGAGCCCTTTAGCGAAGAAAAGCTGCAGTATGGAGTGCTGAAGGCCTTAGAAAAGCGACCTGTCTCGTCTGAACTCATTGAGGCTTCATTAAACAATATCAAAAAGTCTATACGTACCTTAGGTGATCGCGAAGTAGCCGCGGATGTAGTCGGCGAATATGTAATGGATGAATTGCGTAAGTTGGATAAAGTAGCTTACGTGCGTTTTGCGTCAGTTTACAGAAGCTTCGAAGATGTGCAGGCATTTTTGGAGGAGATAGAAGGGTTAGAAAATGAGTTGCCGCTTAAGCTCAGAGAGAAACAACTCGACTTGTTGAGGCAAGACGGGTCAAAGAGATCGGAATAGTGGTCGTTTTAATTGATGATTCGCGTATGGGTAGGTGCTTGGATGGGGGGTGATGAGCCAGATGTTGCGTATATGCGCGAAGCACTAGAGTTAGCTAGGCTGGGCCAATATTCGACTAGCCCTAACCCTGCTGTGGGTTGTGTGATCGTGAAAAATGATGAAATTATTGGCAAGGGCTTCCACCATCTTGCGGGAGGGGACCACGCAGAGATAGAAGCTATAAGAGATGCTGGCGAAAGGACTAAAATGGCTACAGCGTATGTAACGTTGGAGCCGTGCAGTCACACAAATCTTACCGGACCGTGCGTCGAAGCCCTCATTTCAGCTGGTATTTCTAGAGTAGTGTACGCTTGCGGTGATCCGAATCCTAGAGTTTCTGGAAGAGGTCATCGCACCCTCTGTGACGCCGGTATTGATGTTCTGTCCGGGGTTTGTGAGGATGAGGCGTTAGAGTTAAACCGGGGTTTCATTAAGCGTATGGCAAAAGGGAAGCCTTATGTGCGACTGAAAATGGCCATGAGTTTGGATGGAGCGATGGCTATGTCTAGTGGCGAAAGCAAATGGATAACAGGCGAAGCCGCGAGATCCGATGGCCAAAGATTGAGAGCCTTGTCGTGTGGTGTGATGACAGGGATAGGCACCGTTTTGGCCGATAATCCACTACTTAATGTACGAGACAAGGAGTTGCAAACGCGGGGCCGAGAAGTGACGAGAATTATTTTAGATACCCAGTTACGTTGCCCTCCCTCGGCTAGTTTATTTAAGGTCGGTGGGAGAGTGTTAATTTTTTGCGGTAATTTCGTAGAGTCGAGACGCTATAAAAAATTGGCCGAATTAGCTGAGATTGAAAGTGTGGAAGAGTTTTCTGGAGCGATAGACCTTGAACTTGTTCTTGCTAGTTGTGCCTCTCATGGGCTAAATAATATATTAATAGAGGCTGGGCCTGTTTTGACTCGTCAATTTATACAAAGAAAGTTGTTTGATGAGTTGACGTTATATATTGCGCCGAAAATTATTGGCATCGAAGGCAGACGTGCATTCCAGGTACCTTCTCCTGATAAGTTGAGTGAGGTACACGACTTAAAGTTGAAAGACTTGTCGTCTTTAGGGAACGATATGGTAGCAACGTTAGTGCCTAATACTTGATAGATGGAGAACTTAGCAGATGTTTACGGGAATAGTGCAAGAAGTCGGTAAAATAGCCGAAATAGAGCCGGTTAAATCATCCATGCGAATGAGGATTCTGGCACCGCAATTAGATTTTACGGATGTGACCTTAGGCGACTCTATTGCGGTTTCCGGGCCATGTCTTACCGTTACCAGGTTCGAGTCTGGACAATTTGAGGTGGATGTTTCTGCTGAAACTCTTGCCAGAACGACGTTGGGGCAGCGCAAGATAGGTGACAAAGTTAACTTGGAAAAAGCGCTTAGATTCAATGACCGCCTCGGTGGTCATTTGGTAAGTGGGCACATAGATGGCGTGGGTGAAATAAAATTGCGGGAAGCACTTGATGAATATATCCGTTTCGTAGTTACGATACCGAATGAACTCTCCAAATATTTAGCTTTCAAAGGCTCAGTTTCATTGGATGGTGTTAGCTTAACCGTCAATGAAGCTGGTAAAGACGAGTTTGAGGTTCTAACGATCCCTCACACGCTTGACAACACGACTTTGGGTGAAAGTGAGGTAGGTTCCACAATAAATGTAGAAGTAGATTTAGTAGCTCGTTATCTCGACCGACTAAACGAATCAAGCGTCGATAATGTGGATACTGCTATCTCACTATCCACTTTAGAGAGTGCAGGTTTACTTAAATGAGAAAAAATAGAATTTTCTCTATACAATACACAAAGTGACGAAATTTCCTGCCTTTTTCCCATAAAATTCAGGACTAGAGCCTACAAATAGATGAGATAGAACTGGTTGCATTTGACTATGAAATTACATTCCACTGAAGAACTTATTGCGGACGTTAGCGAAGGGAAGATGATCATCATAATGGATGATGAGGATCGTGAGAATGAGGGGGATTTTATAATTGCGGCGGAGCATTGCACCGCCGAGACTATAAATTTTATGTCTAAACATGGTCGTGGGCTCATTTGCCTAACGTTAACTGGAGATAGATGTAAAAAGCTTAATTTGGGCTTAATGGTCCGAGATACACAGGCTACTCACAGTACGAATTTTACCTTGTCTATCGAAGCTGCTACGGGCGTTACTACAGGAATTTCGGCAAGCGATAGGGCTCGAACTGTAGAGGCAGCAGTATCAAAAGATGCCACGGCAGATGATATTACCCAACCAGGACATATCTTCCCGCTAATGGCTCAGTCGGGTGGAGTACTCACTCGGGCTGGACATACCGAGGCGGGTTGCGATTTTGCTCGATGTGCTGGGTTAGAACCTGCCGCCGTCATTGTTGAAATATTAAATGATGATGGAACAATGGCAAGGCGCCCAGATCTTGAAAAAATTGCAAAGAACTTCGGCCTCAAAATTGGAACTATTGCGGATCTGATAAAATATCGTGTGCAAACTGAGAAAACAGTTTATCGTTCAGCCACAAGCGTGCTTCCAACGGAATTCGGAGAGTTTACACTGTACGTTTTTAAGGATGCGCTTCAAGGTGACATGCATATGGCTATGGTTAAGGGCGATGTCAGTAAAGACCGACCGACATTGGTGCGAGTACATATCGCGAATCCACTGGATGACTTGACTGCGAGCATTCGTGCAGAAGCCGGTTGGCCCCTGCGTGATGCTTTGCGTCGAGTATCCGAAGCTGGCGAGGGTGTTATCGTAATTTTAAATAATCAGGTAGAGGCTGCTGATTTAATCGATGAAGTTTTAAGGTACAGCGACAAAAATGAGATGTCTTCTCATTCCCTAGGGAAAGAAGGTAGACCTATGAAATGGAGGCAGATTGGACTGGGTGCACAAATTTTGGCAGATGTCGGGGTTCGCAAGATGCGAGTGATGAGTAATCCAAGAAAATATCACGCGCTATCTGGCTTCGGGCTTGAAGTTGTGGAATATGTAAAGTGAGGAAGAACTAATTATGGTAAAAACTAACAACATATCGGGTGGATTATTGCTTGATTCTGCCGCGAAAATAGGCGTTATTTGTACTCGCTTCAACAGCTTTATAGTTGATCACCTAGAGACAGGTTGTATTGATCTGTTAGAACGGTCATCGAGCGCTGAAATTGAAGTCGATATCTTGAAGGTACCAGGGGCTTACGAATTGCCCGTTGTTGCTAAAAAAATGGCGATCTCTAATTCTTATGATGCGATTATTGCTTTGGGTGCTGTCATCAGAGGGGCTACTCCTCATTTTGAACAAGTTGCGGGCGCTTGCTCTACTGGGCTATCTCGGGTGTCGACAGACTCTGGTGTGCCAGTGATTTTTGGGGTACTTACTGTTGATACCATTGAGCAAGCTATCGAGCGAGCTGGAACAAAAGCCGGGAATAAAGGTGCTGAAGCCGCGGCTACTGCGATAGAAATGATCAATCTAATGCGTCAAGTTTAAATGTTAAAAGTGTCTCGGGTGCGGGAAGGACGTGTACGCGCGAGAAGATGCGCGGTGCAAGCCTTGTACCAATGGCAAATACAGGAAGAATGTGCTCAAAAAATTGTGGATGAATTTGAGGAGTGCAGGGAGCTAATCAAAGTTGATCTTATTTATTTTTCCGAGTTGGTGTGCGAAGTCGCCGAAAAATTTGAAGAACTGAAGCAATCCTTGCTGGTGTGTCTAGATATGGACTGGGAGCGATTAGATCTGGTTGAACGCAGTGTGCTGTTACTCAGTGCGTATGAGATGAAATTTTGTCATGATATTCCCTATCAAGTTGTAATTAACGAAGGGGTGGAGCTTTGCAAAATGTTTGGTACGGCTGAGGGTTTTCGGTTTGTAAATGGATCGTTAGATAAGCTCGCAAGAAACTTGCGCCCGGTAGAGTCTAAAGTAAGCGCATAGCCTCAAACGTTTGAGTTTTTAGCAGTGGATGAATTTGAGCTCATCAAAAAGTATTTTGCTCCATTGGAGAGGCGAGACAACCCCGCGTTAGTTCGAAATGGTGATGATGCGGCCGTTATTGGTGTTCCGCAGGGAAAAAATATCACTCTCTCTGTAGATACTTTAGTTGAAGGAGTTCACTTTTTACCTAATGCTAGTCCAGAGATGGTCGGTTTTCGAGCGGCTGCGATCAATTTAAGTGATATTGCAGCGATGGGGGCCGAGCCATGTTACGCTCTGCTATCACTCGTAATTCCAAATAATGATGAAGAATGGTTGCAAAATTTTTCTTCAGGTTTAGGAGAATGTCTTGATAAATATAATTGTTCCCTCATAGGTGGCGATACCGCGCGGGGACCTTTGGCTATAAGTCTGACTATGGTTGGAAGCGTTTCGGGGTATCCGCTTACACGAACGGGTGCAAAGGTCGGTGATAGTATCTTAGTATCGGGTACTTTAGGGGATGCAAGCGGTGCCTTAGGTATTTTGAACAAGGCACCTCTCGACGCGCACGAGAAGTTTCTGATTAAACGATATGAAAGACCTTTAGCTAGGATTAATCTTTCGATGAGCTTGCTTGGTATAGCAAATTCAGCCATAGATGTGTCAGATGGACTGCTTGCGGATGCTGGTCATATTGCAGCGGCTAGTGATGTTGGTATCGACCTCTTAGCCAGTTCTATACCTATCTCAGAATCGTTGTCGAGCGTTTATGGTGAAAAGAAGGCGCTAGAATTCGCATTGAGTGGAGGGGATGATTACGAACTGATATATACTGTTCCCAATGAATCCCTCGCTGAGGCGTATTCGATAGCTGCAAAGGAAGCGATAAAACTCACAAAAATCGGAATAGTCACTGATGGAAGCCGTTTACGCTGTTTTTCTGATGAGAATCAAGATATCGCGTTGAAGACGAAAGGCTATAAACATTTTTGAGATCTTGGTGGTAGTTATTTTGAGCGGTTTGACAACAACCAGTGGAGAGGAACGGTATGATCAATTTTAGGGAGATTTTGAGCGGTGGTGAGGTTCTCTGTGGGACGATGGTGACTATAGCTTCTTCCGAGGTGGTGGAGGTCCTCGCTCAAATTGGCTTTGATTGGCTTTTTATAGATTCAGAGCACTCTCCGCTCTCTGCTAAAGCGGTGCGTGACATTATCCAGGCGGCTGGCGGTACTCCATGTTTAGTTAGAATTGCTTCAAAAGAAAAAGTACAGATTCAACAAGCATTAGATGCTGGAGCAGCGGGAATTATCGTGCCTTCTGTAAATAACGCTGAGGAGGCTCAGCATGTAGTAGAATGCGCTAAGTATCCGCCAAAAGGAAGTCGGGGAATAGGTTTAAGTCGAGCAAACACCTATGGGTTGCGATTTAACGAGTATCTGGAGAAGGCCAACCAAGAACTCGCGGTAGTAATTCAGGCTGAGCATATTGAAGCCGTGAATAATATCGAGACGATTTGTTCTGTAGAGGGCATAGATGGCATATTTGTGGGTCCTTATGATCTATCTGCTAGCCTAAATAAGACCGGGTTGCTTGACGATAAAGAAGTCATTTCAGCAATCGAGCATGTACGAGACGTATGTTTGCAAAAAAAAATGCCGCTTGGGTTTTTTGGCGTTCACGCTAACGATGTAGCTGAGAAAGTTGCTGAGGGATTCACGTTACTTTGTAGTGGTTTGGATATTTCGTTTATGACTGCTGCAGCTCAAGATACATTGGCTAGGTTGCGAGAAGGTGAACGAGCATGAATAAGATCGAATTATTTCAGTCTTTATCTACATTGTCGGTCGCCTCAATAGCTGATGCCGACAAAACGATTAGAGTAATGTCTTCTGAAATACGACCAGTTAACCCCAGACAAAAAATAGTGGGTACGGCTCGTACAGTGAGTTGTCACAATGATTTTTTGACTGTTATCGGTGCGCTGAGTCAATCTAGGGCGGGGGACGTTCTTGTAGTTGATTCGCGAGAAAGCACAAGAGCCCTCGTCGGTGAGCTATTTAGCACTGAAGCACAGCGCAGAGGACTAGCAGGTATAATTGTAGATGGACCGGTTCGTGACGTAGGAGCACTGTACAAGCTAGAGATCCCAGTTTATGCCAGATCCTATTGCCCGTGCTCCGGGACTACAAAAAAAATGATGGAGACTCAAACTGAAATTCGATGTGGCGGGATAAATGTAGTTCCTGAAGAAATTGTGTTTGGGGATGAGGATGGGATTATAGTAGCGTCCGTTTCCCAACTCATAGACTTGATACCCTTAGCGATTCAAATTCAAAAAACTGAGGAAGTCATAGTTGGCAAGATACGGGAAGGCGAATGCCTGATCGATATGCTTAATTTCGAAGAACACGTTGAATCTCTTGCAAGGGGAGTAGAAAGTTCTTTGAGTTTTAAAATATAAGGATCGTTTATCCAATGTTGGACTTCGTATACGATCCAAGGCGATCGCGCCAAGTTTTCTCTTCTTTTTTTATCGTACTAATGCTTCTTCTAGCAGGGGGAAATAATTCTTTAGCAGCGTCCACTCAAGCAGTTGATTTCACCACTTGTGCTGCGTATTTTTTTAATGCTACTAAGATGTCTCCCGCAAAAGAGTATGAAAAACTTTTTCAACTAGGGGTGAAGTCTGCTGATCGGGCGCGAGCTTCGCTCGACTCGGAGGTTGTCACGCGAAGAATTGGAGATGCCTCTGATATTATGATGGAGTTAATCGAAAGAGACTTCCGGCGTTTCAATGAGATAGAAGAACTTTATGGCAGCCTTTGCTCCCGTTTAATGTTGCCTGAATAACCTATTAAGTAAGGATTTGTAATGCAAAAGCTTGATGTGGCAATTATGTGGTTTAGGCAAGATCTTCGTTTGGAAGACAATCCAGCTTTAATGGCAGCGTCACAGCATAAAAATGTTTTGCCGGTTTATATTTTGGATGAAGAAAATATCCCAAACTTTAAGATGGGACAAGCAAGCCGCTGGTGGTTGCATCGTTCGCTGGAAAATTTAGGCAAAAAGTTAGGAGGGAGTTTATCGCTATATCGTGGAGCTACGGAAGATATTTTACAGGCAATTGCTGCCAAATTTAGTGTCACAGCGATCTATTGGAACCGATGCTATGAGCCTTGGAGAATCACTCGAGATACTAGGTTAAAGAAGCAGTTAGAAAAAAATGATATCCAAGTGAAAACGTTCAATGGCTCTTTACTTTGGGAGCCTTGGGATATAGTGAAAGCTGACGGCACTGCCTATAAGGTTTTTACACCATTCTACAGAAAAGGTTGTTTGTCCGCCCCGCAGCCAAGGTCACTACTCCCTGCGCCTAGAAAGTTAGAGTTGCTTGGTGATTTGAATGGTTCGCAGAGCTTAAAAAGCTTGAAATTGCTCCCAAAAATGTTTTGGTACGAAGCTATGGATAGTTTGTGGACGCCGGGGGAGGACGGTGCTAATAGAGCGTTGAAGATATTCTTGAGTGCTGGACTATCAGGCTACAAGGAAGGAAGGAACTTTCCAGCAAGGAGCAATGTGTCTCGTTTGTCACCGCATATTCATTTTGGAGAAGTATCACCAAATCAGGTGTGGTATCAGTCTCTAGAGACGGAGTCGACTTCGGGTAGTATCAAGGATCTTGAACATTTCCATAGTGAGTTAGGTTGGAGAGAATTTTCCTACAATTTGCTTTTTCACTTCCCGGATCTTGTTAATACGAATTTTCAAACAAAGTTTGATGACTTTCCTTGGAAACATGACTCTGATCTTCTAGTTAGATGGCAAAAGGGAACCACAGGTTATCCTATTGTAGATGCGGGTATGCGAGAGCTTTGGCAGACTGGTTACATGCACAATCGTGTCAGAATGGTGGTAGGTTCTTTCTTAGTAAAAAACTTACTGATTGATTGGCGTGAGGGAGAGCGCTGGTTTTGGGACTGTTTAGTTGATGCTGATTTAGCGAATAATGCAGCTAGCTGGCAGTGGGTGGCAGGCTCTGGAGCTGATGCAGCTCCGTATTTCCGTATATTTAATCCTGTGACGCAAGGGATGAAGTTCGACAAGGATGGAGAGTACACCAGAAAATTTGTACCAGAGTTAGAAAAATTACCAAACAAATTCCTGTTCACTCCATGGGAGGCCCCTCAGAACGTTTTGGAGGAAGCGGGTATCCAACTAGGGAAGGACTATCCTTATCCAGTTATTGATCTAAAACAGTCTAGAGCTAGAGCGCTCGAGGCATTCGCATCTATTAAAAAAGCGTGAAATTTTAGCCTAGCTCCGATTTTATCTGTTTTTTTTTACGCAAATACTGTAGGTTAAACTGAATTTTGAATGGGCCAGGTGGGAGTCATCGATTTGCATGCAAGGAAAAACTACTTTATAGCGGAGTCATCGCTACTATGCGCTTAAAAGATTGTCACGGTTTTAGGGATTTTCGGGAGCTAGCCAGACGCAGATTACCTGACCCAATTTTTAATTACATTGATGGCGCCGCCGATGATGAATTGACTTACCAAAGA
Source organism: uncultured Pseudomonadota bacterium (assembly GCA_902557415.1). GTDB lineage: Bacteria > Pseudomonadota > Gammaproteobacteria > UBA4457. The sequence goes on from CACEAA010000001.1 coordinate 138,771, forward strand.
AACACTCAAAGCTTCGAAACTTGTGATCTTGTCCCAAATATTTTGCGGGGTGTTGAGAATATAGACATGTCGGTAACGGTCATGAAGCAAGAGCTGGCAATGCCTATTTATTGTTCACCCACTGCGCTTCAGAGAATATTCCATCATGAAGGAGAAAATGCTGTGGCTGCGGCGGCGAACAAGTTTGGAACATTGTTCGGTGTGTCTTCGCTAGGCACGGCAAGTCTTACTCAAATACGCGATAGATATAATGGCCCACAATGTTATCAGTTTTACTTTCACAAAGATCGTGGTCTTAATAGGGTAATGCTTGAAAATGCTAAGCAGGCAGGTGTCGATATCATGATGTTGACAGTAGATACTATTACCGGTGGAAATAGGGAACGTGATTTAAAAACTGGTTTTGCTATACCATTTAACTTAACGTTTCGTGGTCTCTACCAGTTCGCGATCAAACCGCTATGGGCCATCAATTATCTGATTCACCCCAAGTATTCCATGCCTCAGTTGGATGACTTTGTTGATATGTCTGATGGCGCTATTTCAGTAGGTCGTTATTTTACCGACATGTTAGATCCAACAATGCGGTGGGACGACGTGGCGGAAATGGTTAAAATTTGGGACGGGCAGTTCTGTTTGAAAGGCGTAATGAGCGTCGAGGACGCCAGAAAAGCTGTCGACATAGGTTGTACTGGAATCATTTTGTCGAACCACGGGGGAAGACAACTTGACGGTGGGCGCGCTCCGTTTGATCAGTTGGCGGAGGTGGTGGATGCGGTGGGTGACCAAATCGATGTTATCATGGACAGCGGGGTACAGCGCGGGAGTCACGTCCTTAAAGCGTTATCTCTTGGAGCGAAAGCCGTTGGTGGTGGGCGTTTTTATCTATATGCGCTGGCGGCTGCGGGACAAGCTGGGGTAGAGAGGGCTTTGGAATTAATGCGACTCGAAATTGAAAGGGATATGCGTTTAATGGGAGTTACTTCTGTTGCTGATTTATCGAGGGAAAACCTTCGATTTAGATAAATAAGCTATGAGTTAAGATTGTTATAAAAGATTCTTATCTAGGCTGATTTTTAAGATAGAATTGTACGCAACTAAAAATAATTGTGGGGTGAAGAGATCAAAACTAAAGCTGCAGTGGCGGTTGAAGCAGGTAAACCGCTGGAAATAATGGAAGTCGATCTTCAAGGTCCCAGGACTGGAGAGGTTTTAGTTGAGATTAAGGCAACGGGGATTTGTCATACGGACGAATTTACGCTTTCGGGGGCGGATCCTGAGGGTATGTTTCCGGCTATCTTGGGTCATGAGGGTGCCGGCATAGTCAAAGAAGTCGGGTCGGGAGTGACTAGTTTAAGCGAAGGAGATCATGTCATACCGTTGTACACGCCCGAGTGCGGACAGTGTGAATATTGCTTGAATCCCAAAACCAACCTTTGTCAGGCTATTCGGGTCACACAAGGGCAGGGAGTGATGCCGGATGGTACTAGTCGGTTCTCGATAGGCGGCAAGCCCGTTTTGCACTATATGGGCACGTCGACTTTCTCAAATTATACCGTAGTGCCTGAGATTGCTCTTGCTAAAGTAAATAAAGACGCACCGTTTGATAAAATTTGTTACATCGGCTGCGGTGTAACAACTGGAATTGGTGCTGTCATTAATACGGCAAAGGCTGAGGCTGGCTGCAATGCTGTGGTATTTGGTCTCGGTGGTATTGGTCTTAACGTTATTCAAGGACTTAGAATGATTGGTGCCAACATGATAGTTGGTGTTGATATGAACGATAATAAAAAGGAGTGGGGCGAAAAGTTTGGGATGACTCATTTTGTCAATCCCGGAAAGATTGATGGTGATTTGGTTGGACATTTAGTCGAGCTAACCGAAGGTGGTGCGGATTACTCTTTTGAATGTATTGGCAATACGACTGTTATGCGACAAGCGCTAGAATGTGCGCACAAAGGCTGGGGTGAGAGTATTATTATAGGTGTTGCCGGAGCCGGGCAAGAAATTAGTACTAGACCTTTTCAGTTAGTTACAGGACGTAGCTGGCGAGGCACGGCATTCGGTGGCGCCAGTGGTCGAACTGATGTCCCAGAAATAGTTAATTGGTACATGGAAGGTAAGATAGATATAGATTCTATGATCACTCATACACTCTCATTGGAAGACATTAATAAAGGGTTCGACTTGATGCATGCAGGAGAAAGCATTCGATCGGTCGTCATTTATTAACTATGAAAACAGTATCGCTAGCAAAATCCTTTGAAGGAACCCAGGGAGTTTATAAGCACTCTGCAGAGTCGACAAATTGTGATATGACCTTCGCGGTATTCACGCCGCCGCAGGCCGAGAAAATTCCTGTGCCCGTGCTATGGTATTTATCCGGCCTAACCTGCAGCCATGCGAATGTAATGGATAAAGGTGAGTACCGCCGGCTCGCCGCCAAATTAGGCGTCGCGGTTATTTGCCCGGACACTAGCCCGAGAGGTGATCACGTGCCGGATGAAGCTGATAATTGGCAGTTTGGAGCGGGTGCGGGCTTTTACCTCGATGCGACCCAAGCTCCTTTTGACGAGCATTACCAAATGTATACTTATATCACGAGTGAATTGCCCAAAGTTATAAAGAAAAATTTTAACTTTGATATGGGTAGGCAGAGTATTATGGGACACTCGATGGGAGGACACGGAGCGCTTATTATCGCTTTGAAAAACCCTGGAACTTACCGGAGTTGCTCTGCGTTTGCGCCCATTGTGTCCCCCTCAACTGCTGAGTGGTCTAAGAATGCCTTCGTTAAATATCTAGGTGCTGACGAGTCAAATTGGACTGAATATGACGCAGTACAGCTTATTGCAAACGGCTCTCGATTTGGCTCTTTTTTAGTGGATCAAGGAGGGGCGGATGATTTTCTTGAGGATGGTCTGCGGCCGTGGCTACTGCGGGATGAATGTGAGAAAGCAGGCATATCGCTTGAGCTACGTATGCAGGATGGATATGACCACTCCTACAACTTCATTTCTACTTTTATGGACGACCACATTAGGTGGCACCATTCTTTTTTAGGCGACTAATGCTCGCTGCCATTTAGGAGTCACTTACGTGTCTTTTTTAAAAACTGCACTTTTCTATATGGTAGGTTCTGCTATAGGTGGTCCTATTGGTGGATTATTGGCTGCTATTATTGGTTCTCATGTGACGGGCGGTCGAGGCCGGACACAAAGAGGGTTTTCTTCAAATGAACAGCAGCAAACTGCCTTTTTTGCTGCGCTTTTTGCCTGTTTGGCAAAACTTGCTAAGGCTGATGGGCATATCAGCGAAGAAGAGATCGAGAAGATCGATTTCTATATGCGCGAGCGTTTTAAGTTTAGTAGGGAACAAAGAGATTTCGCGATTAAAGTCTTTAACCATGCCAAGAATGACTCAGAGACTTACGAGGCCTATGCGACACAGTTAGCGTCGTTACTCGGCTCGAATCGGAACTCATTAGTGATGTTCTACGAATTACTATTTGAATTAGCCATGGCCGACGGTGTGCTGGATGGTAATGAAGAGAAATTGTTACGGAGAACCACGTCAATTTTTGGAATAGACGATGGACTTTTTGATGGGTTTAAGCGCCAATTTTCGGATAATAACCCGAATCCCTATATTGTCCTAGGAGTCGATAAGTCGATGCCATTCGCAGAAATTAAAAAGGTTTATCAAAGAAAAAGAAGGGAGTTTCATCCAGATTCGCTTGTAGCAAAAGGACTACCGGATGAACTCCTTCAGAAAGCACAGGATAAATTCATCGCAATACAGGAAGCATATAAATCTATAGAAAAGAATCAGGTAGCTAAGTAATGAATGAAGAGCTAGAAGTATCGACCCATTATCAGCACGGTTCGTTAATCAAAGTGATTGAGGAAGGCTTTAATCGTCAGGGGAAGGCTCCCTCGGATATCTCTTTGGATGATATGTCAGTGATTGATGAGTTTCACATTGGAGGTCGACAGGCAAGCAAAGAATTTTTAGATCAATTACGACTGCAGGAAAGGTCATTAGTGCTTGATGTAGGTTGTGGCTTAGGAGGTCCGGCACGTTTCGTGGCATCACAATTTGGGTGCCTGGTCTCAGGGATCGATTTAACACACGAGTACGTAGATACCGGAAATGTTCTTTCTAATTGGGTTGGGTTGGATAAGAAAGTTATTCTTCAGCAAGGAAGCGCAATGGCACTCCCTTTCCCCGATGGTCAGTTTGATGCGGCGTATATGATGCATGTCGGAATGAATATTGTTGATAAGAAAGGCTTATTTGTAGAGGTTTTTAATGTTTTGAAATCTGATGGCATATTTGGAATATATGATGTTATGCAAGTAGGATCGGGCGAGATGCAATATCCAGCTCCTTGGGCGGCTTCCAAAAGTACCAGTTCGTTGGCAAGTCCTCAGGATTACCAGACTGGGCTCAAACAAGCCGGCTTTAATATTTTAGCTACTCGTGAGCGTGGAGATTTTGCCATAGAATTTTTTGAAAACATGAAACGTAGCATGGCTGAGACGACCGCGGACCCTGCGCTCGGTTTGCACGTTTTGATGGGTGATGATGCCAAGACTAAAGTTGCTAACGTGCTGATATCTATAAAGGAAGGTAGCATCGCTCCTGTAGAAATAATAGCGCAAAGATAGATTTTTTAGCACTCGCTTAGTGCTCATCTATGCCTATAGTCAACGGGGTATTTGCCGCCGATATGTAGGTAATTTTTAGGCTGCCACCTAACTTTGTTAACTCATAAAAAGCAGTGAAATCTTGCAGGACGTTCCCGTCAGGGCCCATGCGAGTCCAATCCACATTAACAAAAGCTTTTGTCTCACTTGAGTAAAAAACGTGAGTTTTTCGGAGTAATGACTTATCCCAACCCAATTCGCGCAATTGGTTGAAATTGACTAGTGGGGTCGATTTGTCGGCAACGAATGTAACTTGATCTGCGATGTGTCTTGCATGTGGGACCATTAAGAGGCCCTCGTACCCTTTAACATCTTGGTTGTTGAATTTAAGCACTAGGTCTTCAAAGAACGTGTGTATTTCCTTTTTGTCGATAAGTTCTCCGGCGCTCGCCAGATTGCTTAAGATTGAAAAAACAATGGTTATCAAAAGTACAATTTTTCTCATTTTTCCTAGATCCGTAGTTATTAAATTTATGTTATGGCTAATAGAGTATTCGGTCTCCAAGCGGTTGCCAAATAAATTGTGGAAACTTGTCCGTAGGGTAGTATGATCGGAACTCACTTCAGACACTCGCCGACAATCTATCGGTTAATTTGGTATATAGGGGAAATTCGGAATGGGGATCAAAGGGAAATTAAATTTAGACAACTACCAAGCAACTATGCCGGTTACAAACGAACTCGCGCAGAAGCCTCCTTATTATTATCGGAATATGAGAATGATGTTCGTGACATATCGAACTGATGAGGATGCCGCGGCACATTGGTTGCCCGATGCGTTAGAACTTGATGAGCCCGCTTTAGTGACAATAATCATCGCCCATTATGGCTTTTCTACATTTGGTCCCTATAACGAGGCTATGATGGCTATACGGGCCAGATTGGACGGGGAGTTAGTGACATATTATCCAGCACTATTCACGGATAATGAGGCACCGTTAGCGGCGGGTAGAGAAATTTGGGGCTGGCCTAAAAAGCTGGCGAAAATTTCGATAAGTGACGAAAGCGAAGTGATGATGGGGATAGTAGAGCGTCCGGTTAGCAATCGTTTGTTGACTGCGACCATGCGTAATGTATCGCCGGTCGAGCCTCATGACTTTGTGCTGACGACGAACGTGTCGCTGAAAGTGATCCCTTGCGCTACAGATTCAAAGCGGCCTGCATTGGCTCAGTTGATAGGCAGTAACTTAGAATTAGTGCCCCATGTAGGGAGCAACGGTATACCAGATCTTTGGTCCGGACCTGGTTCGGTCTGTTTTGATGCGCCATCCGCTATAGATCCATGGTACAAGCTTCCTGTCAGAGAAGTTGTAGGATGTTACTCTGGGACCTTTGATGCGGTTTTGGGGCATGGAAAGATACTGAAAGAGCTCTAAATGTAGCGGGGTCGTAAATCTGCTCGGCAGCTAGTGGGCTGGTGTGACGTTATGGTCTTACTTGTATCTCGAGTATGGCACGATTTTTTCTTCGGTTAAATGTGGCGCTAAAAAATTCAAGTAGATGCATCTGCCAGCCATATTTTTTTTTGCAAGCACCAATAACCATAGAATAGTCGGAGGCCTTTTCAGATTGGTAGACGGTCGCAGACTTCCATGGGGTTTTCGGCTTTCCTTTATAGTCGCAGGCGCAGATCTCCGCAGCATTATTATTTTTTATTCGCTTAATTTTACCGCTCATACAGTTTGTGAAGGCAAAGAATTTGTCAGGTCTATCGGGGAAGGTTACGAACCAAAGAGGGGTATCGATAGCTCCGAAATCTTTTTTAAATGTCCGCAAATTTATGTATCTTTCTCGTGCAAACATATTGTTGTAACCTGATAATATGAACATATAAAGAATAACGTGATACCTGCATTTACCCAATAAGCTTCTTGGCAAAATGTATCTCGGGACTTTTTAGAATAGGTATTTAGATACAACGATGGGCTGATTCGAGAACAAATTTTTGTGGTATTGATTTAATCCAATATTAATTGCATGTTGTAATTAAAAAGATAGGAGACGTCTTGTTATGGGAAATGCTATTACCCTCTATGGTTCTGGTGGAGCACGATCTTTGAGATGCCGCTGGGTCTTAAGTGAACTAGAGTTAGAGTATGAATATATAGATGAGTCTGGGCTAATCGGTAGCGATAGATTGCGGAAATTTCATCCTCAGTCAAAGATTCCAGCGGCGGTCATAAATGGTATCGTAGTGTTTGAGTCGAGTGCTATTTGTAGTTATCTGTGTGAGCTGAACAAGGGTGCGGGTTTGATAGCCTCGCCAGGCTCTCCTGATCGTGCTCTGCATGACCAATGGGTGTCCTTTGCACAATCTGAAGTTGAGGGCTATTTGTGGAGTAATATCAAGCATAAGAGCCTTTACCCAGAAGAGATGCGAGTACCCGAAGTAATTAATGCAAACATTAGAGAGATACATGCAGGACTTAAAGTGATGGATGCAGCCCTGAGAAATTCAGAATATCTCGTCGGAAATAAATTTAGTGTTACGGATATCATTGTCGGCTGGACTATTAATTGGGCAAGGCGTTCCGATTTATTAGGAGATTACCAGGCACTCTCGCAGTACCTTAGTCGGCTATTCCAACGCCAACATTGTATGTTGAACCCCGATTAAGAATACAGACAGTTTCATAGAGTTTGAAGCAGAGTTTAAACATGAGGTGATTGGTCAGTGGTGTCAGATATTGCTTGGATGAGAGAGGCAATTTTGTTGGCGAGAAAAGCTGGTGAAATCGGAGAGGTTCCTGTTGGCGCAATTTTAGTGGTTGATGAAAAAATGGTGAGTGGCGCTCATAATTACACCATTAAACATACTGATCCGACAGCGCATGCAGAGATTATAGTTCTACGCGATGCAGCAAAGATCCTAGGGAATTATCGTATGGTTGATGCAACACTTTATGTCACATTAGAGCCGTGTGCCATGTGCGCTGGAGCGATTGTACAAGCTAGGTTGAAGCGAGTCGTTTTCGGTGCGAAAGACTCTCGCGGGGGAGCCATTGTTAGTGGGGTTGATGTGCTACAAAATCCTTTGCTTAATCATCGAGCTGAGTTTTTAGGAGGTGTTGAAGAAAGTCAATGCTCCCAGTTATTAAAGGACTTTTTTCAATCACGACGGTAATAGAAGGGGGGGGAATGAGCAAGCTAGTAGAGTTAACAAATCGGGTAGAGCACTCAGTGGTGGAATTGGCAGAGTGTTTGAAACAGAGGGGTTGGTTCGCAGGTACTGCGGAATCGTGTACCGGAGGATGGATCGCGCAGATGTTAACGGCTGCTGCTGGCAGCTCATCTTGGTTTGAAAGTGGGATTGTGACTTATTCAAACGCTGCAAAGATAAATTTATTGGGCGTCGATCCTATGACCATCGAACGTCATGGGGCCGTGAGTGGAGAAACTGCCGAACAAATGGTCACTGGTTTGATAAAGAATACTGGCGTTGAGGTTGGTGTGGCCGTCACTGGCATTGCCGGACCGTCGGGTGGGACTAGCGACAAACCAGTAGGTTTGGTGTGGTTCGGGTTTGCGATATCCGGACGGAGTACATACTCCACTCCGAGGGTGTTCTCGGGCAATCGGCAAGCTGTTAGGTTGCAAGCAGTGGATTACGCCCTACTAGAAATGATCCGCCTGTTAGCCTGAGTGTTAATAGGTTGTGCATATCCCATTTACGGTGGGCATAATTGCCTGCGATAATATTCGTTTTGGGGCATAATGTAAGCTGTAATTAAAACTGGTCGTATGATTTGAGAGGCAGAGCTGATGGACGATAATAAGCAAAAAGCACTGGGTGCCGCCCTTTCCCAAATTGAGAAGCAATTTGGAACGGGTTCTATTATGAGAATGGGCGATGAAGGTTCTCTCCCTGACGTAGAGGCTGTCTCAACTGGCTCGTTAGCTCTTGATACCGCATTGGGTGTGGGTGGGCTACCAAGAGGCCGAGTAGTTGAAATATACGGGCCAGAATCGTCTGGTAAGACTACTCTTACATTGCATGTGGTGGCAGAGATGCAAAAAATAGGAGGGACGGCTGCTTTTATCGATGCAGAGCATGCTTTAGACCCACAGTATGCGGGTCGGCTGGGTGTGAATGTCGATGATTTATTGGTTTCCCAACCTGACACAGGAGAGCAAGCCTTAGAAATTACTGACATGCTAGTGAGATCAGGCGCGGTTGACGTGGTTGTGGTTGACTCTGTCGCCGCCCTAACCCCGAAAGCAGAAATCGAGGGTGAAATGGGTGATCACCATGTTGGGTTACAGGCGCGTCTGATGTCTCAAGCTCTCAGGAAGTTGACATCAAATATTAAACGATCCAACACTTTAGTAATTTTCATTAATCAAATAAGAATGAAGATAGGAGTGATGTTCGGTAGCCCCGAAACAACCACAGGTGGTAATGCACTTAAATTCTACTCATCTGTCCGTCTAGATATCAGAAGAATAGGCGCGTTGAAAAGAGGTGACGAGATTGTTGGGAATGAAACGCGTGTAAAGGTTGTCAAAAATAAGGTGGCGCCACCCTTTAAACAGGCACAATTCGATATTTTATATAATGAAGGTATTTCGTTAGAGAGCGAACTTATTGAGTTAGGCGTTACACACGGTTTTATGGAAAAAACCGGGGCGTGGTACAGCTACAATGGCGAACGACTGGGTCAGGGTAAAGAGAATGTGCGACAATATCTCAAAGAAAATGACAAAATAAAAGAAGCCTTAGAAGCTTCAGTTCGTGCTAAATTAATTCCAGAGAGTAAGTCTGGTGGTTCGGAAAGCCCTCTGGAAGCAACGGCTGAAAGCTGATTGACGAACAGGCGAAGTTAGCTCGAAAATTCGCGCTTGATTGCTTAGCGCGGCGCGAGCATGGTTATGCCGAGTTGGCATCCAAGTTGTTGGAGAAGGGCTTTGCGAGTGAGTGCGTCAGTATTACCTTGGAGACACTCCAGGACGAAGATCTTCAGAGTGATTATAGATTTTCTGAGGGCTATGTAAGGTACCGCGGGCGTCGAGGGTTTGGCCCAAAACATATCTCGCTTGATTTGGAGAAACGAGGAGTGAGTAGTGCGGTGATTAGCAAAGCATTTGCCGCAGCTGAGGTTGATTTTTGCGAGATCGCTGCTTCCGCTTTTAGAAAAAAATTCTCAGCTAAAGCAAAAAATTTGGCCGAGAAAGCGCGTCAACAGCGTTTTATGGAGTATAGGGGTTTTTTGTCTGAGCACATTCAATACGCTCTTGATAATGGTATAGAAGATGAAAACATCTGAAATAAGAGAAGCATTCCTCGAATTTTTTATGGAGAATGGACATAAGAAGGTTGTAAGTAGTTCTCTAGTTCCCGCAGACGATCCGACCTTACTTTTCACAAATGCTGGGATGGTCCAGTTTAAAGATGTTTTCCTTGGGTCGAGTGATCTGGGGGTTAAACGGGCTGTTTCGTCCCAACGCTGCGTTCGAGCGGGCGGTAAACATAATGATTTGGATAATGTGGGTTATACAGCGCGGCACCATACATTTTTTGAGATGCTGGGTAATTTTAGTTTTGGGGACTATTTTAAACGAGATGCTATTGAGTTTGGTTGGCGGTTTCTAACTGAGAGACTGGGAATACCTAGTGATAAGTTGTGGGTGACGGTATTCGAGGATGATACGGAAGCTGAGAGAATCTGGTTAGAGGAAATCGGCGTTTCTCCCGATAATTTTTCTAAGTGCGGTGAGAAAGATAACTTCTGGATGATGGGTGATACTGGTCCCTGTGGTCCCTGTTCCGAAATCTTTTATGACCATGGGCCTGATATCCCAGGAGGTCCTCCAGGTAGCCCCGACGAAGACGGTGACCGTTACGTGGAGATCTGGAATCTGGTGTTTATGCAGTACGAGCGTTCTGCAAATGGAGATTTAAAATCTATTCCCGCTCCCTCGGTAGATACTGGGATGGGACTAGAACGTATAGCGGCGGTGATGCAAGGTGTTCATAACAATTATGATATTGATCTGTTTAAAAATCTAATTGAAGAAATACGAAAGTATTGTACGGGGCACAAGTCTGAATTGGCGTCGCTACGAGTTATAGCTGACCATATCCGTTCTAGCGTTTTTCTTTGCGCGGACGGCGTAATTCCGTCAAATGAAGGTCGCGGATACGTATTGCGTCGCATTATCCGCAGAGCGCTACGTCATGGTTATAAATTGGATATAAATGACCTTTTTTTCCATAAATTAGTAGATAGCTTAGTAAAGGAAATGGGGAGTGCTTATCCTTTATTAAATAAAAAACAGTCTATGATTACCGAAATGTTGAAACTTGAAGAGCAACGTTTCGCGACTACTTTAGAGCAAGGAATGCATATTTTAGAAAATGCAATTTCCGGTTTAACGACTAAGGTCCTAGATGGGGCAACCGTTTTCAAACTATACGACACATACGGCTTTCCGTACGATCTTACAGCAGATATCGCGCGGGAGCGAGGGCTAACATTAGATGTTGCTGGTTTTGAGGAAGCAATGGATGCACAAAGGATACGCGCGCGCGAAGGCTCTCAATTCTCCACTAGCGGTGGCGATGCTGGACTAGCACTTGAGTCCTTAAATAAAATCGGTGACTCACAGGAGTTCTTGGGTTATGACTCGAATTTGGCCCGCTCGGAGATAAAGGGATTATTCGTTGAGACTACACCCGTGGATAAATTAGAAGCCAGTGAGCAGGGTGTCGTTATATTAGATTCAACGCCGTTCTATGCTGAGTCTGGTGGGCAAGTAGGAGACACCGGACAAATCGTACTGAATGATGCCCTTTTCGAGGTTGTAGACACGAGAAAGAGGGGTGGCTTGTTTTTGCACTACGGGTCGATGAGCCAAGGAAGCCTTTCGGTAGGAGACATGGTTGAGGCCTCTATTAATATTCAGAGACGCCAAGCGATTCGCTTAAATCACTCAGCTACCCATTTATTACATGCGGCTTTACGTCAGTTATTGGGAAAACATGTTGAGCAAAAAGGCTCACTTGTTGACGAAAGTAAGTTACGCTTTGATTTTTCTCACCGTCACGGCTTAGATAGTGTCCAGTTGCGCGATGTCGAGGTGTTAGTAAATGAAAAGATCAGAGGTAATTTTGAGATTAGTTCTAACCTAATGACTTATGATGCAGCGATTGAGGCAGGGGCAGTTGCGCTGTTTGGTGAGAAGTATGGGGATGAAGTAAGGGTGCTATCAATGTCTGAATTTTCGACTGAATTATGTGGTGGGACGCACGCGTCACGCACGGGAGATATTGGTGTTTTTAAAATAATTTCTGAAGGCGGGGTTGCTTCCGGAGTTCGCCGAATAGAGGCAGTGACCGGCAATATAGCTGTAGAGCACTTAGCTGAGACAGACCGGAGGATTAACCAACTGTCCATATTGTTGAAAAGCAACGAGAGTGGGTTGGAAAAAAAGGTGGAGCAGATCATCTCACGTAATCGAGCTTTAGAAAAAGAGACGCAAGAATTGAAGCACAAGCTTTCAGGTAAGTCGGGTCATGATTTGAAGCAAAGTGCAGTTACTGTGAATAAGGTAACTGTAGTATCAGAAATTCTAGATGACGCCGATATTGACGCGTTACGTGTAGCTTGCGATGACTTAAAAAGTCGCTTTAGTGAAGCGGTTATTGTGTTAGCTTCCGGAGAAAGAGACAATATAAAGTTAATTGCCGGTGTTAGTAAAAGTCTGACTAAAGTTATGAAAGCCGGAGAACTAGTCAACTTTGTTGCTCAGCAAGTTGGTGGTAAAGGCGGTGGACGTCCTGATATGGCCCAAGCTGGAGGTGTTAATATCGAGAAATTACCAGACGCCTTGTCTTCAGTTTTAGCGTGGGTAGAGAATAAAACTACTAAAGCATAATAGAGTCTAGTTTTGATAGAAATAGCGTCGGCGCTAAACTTTTAATACATACAGAACAGATAAAAATTAATGAAGACAATAGTTAAAAAATTTGGTGGATCATCAGTAGCGAATACCGATTGTATTCAAAAAGTGGCTGAGAAAGTGGCTCTGGCTCACAGATCAGGCGAACGAATTGTCGTCGTACTTTCTGCGATGGGAGGAGAGACTGATCGCTTATTGGGACTAGCTAGGTCAATCCAAGATCACCCTAGAGGACGTGAGTTAGACGTTCTTCTTTCCACTGGAGAGCAAGTTACTATATCCCTAATGTGTATGGCCTTAGAAGCTCTAGGCGTTAGTGCGATCTCTTATACGGGCACTCAAGTAAAAATATTGACTGATAGCGCACATAATAAGGCTCGGATTGTAGATATTGATGAAGATCGTCTAAATAAAAGTTTAGAAGATGGAAAAGTAGTCGTAGTTGCTGGCTTCCAAGGTGTAGACTCTAATAATCAGATAACCACACTTGGTCGAGGAGGCTCGGATACAACTGCTGTAGCGCTAGCCGCGGTTCTGGAGGCTGATGAGTGTCAAATTTTTACTGACGTGGATGGTGTATACACGACTGATCCCCGAATCGTTCCTGAAGCTCAACGGCTGCCTGAGATCACGTATGAGGAGATGCTAGAGATGGCAAGTCTGGGCGCAAAGGTACTTCAGATAAGAGCAGTTGAGTTTGCGAGCAAGTATGATGTTAGGTTACGGGTACTTTCATCTTTTGAGGAAGGAACTGGAACTCTAATTACAACAGAGGAGAATATAATGGAGCAGGCAGCTATTTCAGGTGTAACGCTGAACAGAGATGAAGCTCAAGTTATGGTAGTTGGCGTGCCAGATAGACCCGGTGTGGCAGGTGCTATCCTTGGGCCGGTTGCGGACGCAAATATTGAAGTCGATATGATCGTTCAGAACAGTGCTGCGGACGGGGCGACCGACTTTACGTTCACCGTTAATCGCGAGGATTTTGATATAACTCTCAAAATTTTGCGTGAGGTGGCAGAGGGTCTGAGTGCCCGAGATGTCAGAGGCGATCGCAATATTGTTAAGATTTCAATCGTCGGTGTGGGTATGCGCTCTCATGCTGGGATAGCTAGTAGAATGTTTCGCGCACTGTCTGCAGAGAATATAAATATCTTGATGATATCCACATCGGAAATAAAAATTTCTATTGTAGTTGATCAGAAGTATTCCGAATTAGGTTTGCGCACGCTGCATAGCGAGTTTGAATTAGAGCAGCCTAATACGACTGAGGTATAGTGGCGAGCGTATTGAATTACGAGTGTGTCGATCGAATGTTTTCAATAATTCGACTGAGTCAAATTGTAGTGCTCAAGTATGCTTTTCTATCGGTGCTAGTGTTATTATCTTATTCAGTATTTTCAGACAATGAAGCTGGTAGTTCGCGTCCTTATCACCATGTTGATAACGGGTTTATAAATCCAGAAAATAGCTTTAAACGAAGTGTTTCGACCTTTCAAAGGATGAATTTTTTTAGAAAGTTCTTTTGGAAGGGTCTTGTTGACCAAGCACCTAAAGACCTTTCAAGTCACGTAATGAATAAAGCCGGAGCCCTAAAACTGCTAAATTCTTTTATAGATAGCGATTCTATCTCATGGATTGGTCATTCTACGTTCTTAATTCGGTTGGGCGATGTCAATATATTGACAGATCCAGTTTTCTCTCGTCGAGTCTCTCCCTTTTCATTCGCAGGGCCGCGAAGAAAAGTTTCGCTAGGGCTGGAAATTTCGGACTTACCCCGGATAGATGTGGTTATCGTATCCCATGCTCACTATGATCACCTTGACACAAAGACATTAGACCGCTTGCCAAATAAAAGTAGTATTACGGTCATTGTGCCGCTTGGTCTAGGAAAGTACTTCACTAAACGTAACTACGGAAAAGTCCACGAGGTTGATTGGTACGATAATATCGAGGTTGGAGACTTGAATGTTACAGCTTATCCAGCGATTCATTGGTCTAATAGGACACCATTTGACGTAAATAAATCTTTATGGATGTCCTATGGATTAAGCCTAGGAGGTGTGTCTATTTTTCATACAGGTGACACAGGAATTCACGAACAGGTATTCAAAGATATAGGGTCCCATATGTTAGAAGAACATGGCGGTTGTGACATTGGCTTAATGAGCATAGGTGCTTATGATCCGAGGGAGTTTATGAGAGGCGCCCACATGGATCCTGAGGAAGGTTTTGTTGTGGGCAAGCAAGTTGGCTGTAAGAAAATGATCCCTATGCACTGGGGTACTTTCAAGCTTTCTTTTGAGCCTTTTTACGAACCGCGGGACCGCTTTGTGTTGGCTGCTGGCTCTAGAGCCCGCGTCTTAAAAATAGGTGAAACGATACCAATAGCTAGATCATTAGATCACTAGAACAGTGTATTTAAATTTAGTAATGCAACGACATAAAGCAGGATAGTAAGAATATGTTGAGGCGAGAAACCAACGTATAAATATAGGAGAAAAAAATGCAGTGGAATGTTTATTTGGCTGGGGAGATCCATACTGATTGGCGTGCTCAAATTATCATGGAGTCCGAAGGCTTAGGTTTGCCGATATTTTTTACAAGCGCTGTTACTGATCACGAGGCTAGTGATTCGGCCGGGGATATTTTAGGAAAAGAGGCAGATCCTTTTTGGAGAGACCATAAATCATCTCGAGTAAACAGTATCCGTACGAGAAAATTACTAGAAGAGTGTGACATCGCGGTTATTCGTTTTGGTGATAAATATAAGCAGTGGAATGCTGCTTTTGAAGCAGGTTATTGCGCAGCATTAGGTAAAAGTTATATTACATTGCATGAAGATAATATAATCCACCCGTTAAAAGAGGTAGACGCCGCGTCTATGGCTTGGGCGTCCACACCCTCTCAGGTAGTAGAGATTCTGAAATACGTTAGCTTGAAATAATACGTTAGCGAAATTGTAGTTTAATAACTGTTTGAATAATTGAGGAATGGAAATATGGAGTCAGTTTGTTTAGTTATCGGAGCCGGTGCCGGAATTGGTGGTAATGTAGCGAGACGATTTGCGAGAGAAGGTTATCACGCGTGTCTTTGTCGTAGAAGTGATGGGCAAGGTCTTGAGGAGATGGTGACCTCGATACGGAATGATGGTGGACTGGCAACTGGTTTTATATTAAACGCGGCAGAACCTAACGCTATTGAAGATCGGGTGACACATATTGAGTCGAATATTGGCCCGATTGACACAGTAGTTTATAACCTGGGTGCGCAAATTGGCAGTGTGCCATTGTCAAATCTCAGCTATAAACAGTTTGAGATGGGTTGGAAATTGGGGACTTTTGGATTATTTCGTTTGGCATCGACTTTATTCCCGTTGATGGAGGCAAGGGGGAAGGGTACCCTGTTGGTGACGTCAGCTACTGCGGCTGTTCGAGGTAATAGTGGACAACATTCGCATGCTGCTGCTATGGGTGGTAGAAGAATGCTATGCCAAACATTGAATGCAGAATTTTCGTCAAAAGGGATTCACGTCGCGCATATTCTAATTGATGGGGCTGTAGATGCTCCGGATACTCTAGGCAAGATGTTAGGACCTGAAGAATTCCAGAAACTGAGACAGACCCAAGGTTTGGAGCACGATGGTTTACTTCTACCAGAAAAAATTTCTGATACGTATTTCCATTTAGCCCAGCAACATCGCTCGGCTTGGACTCACGAATTAGACCTCAGAGCTTACTCAGATATGGCGTGGTGGAATAACAAAACTATGTTAGATTGATTTATAGTTGAAAAAGATTTCATCGACAGGTTGCGTCAGTTATTTAAAAATTTTACTTGGGGAGAGTAATCAAATGTTAGATGATAGCGAATTGTTTACTGACTCGGGTCGAGGGTTTCAGAGCTCAGTTTTTGTCACGCCTCTATTAGAAAAAATTTCCTCTCAGTCATCTATTGCAGACCAGACTCGGTCGATTGATGAGTCACTGATTAGGGAGCTAAAAGACAATGATATTATGCGTATTTCTGCCAGTGTGGAACTAGGAGGGTTAGGCGAATCGGTCGTGAGTATAGCGAATGAGCTGAGAGCTATCGCGCCAAGATGTACTTCCACTGCCTGGTGTATGTGGAATCATTTGTGTACTTTTCATCATTTTGCAGGTTTGTTTGGCCCTAAAAATAAAGATTTTCTTAAACAGATTGTCGCGAATAAAGAATGGGTATGCTTCCCCGCAGGTGCATCGTCTAAAATTATTGGCTCTAAAACTGACGAAGGTATTAGGTTAAACGGGGTGGCTGCTTTTGGCTCAGGTTCTCGCTATTCTGAGTGGGCGGGAGTTGTTTTTAATGAAGATTGGTCTGCGGATCAGACGCCTTGTTTTTCAATGGTAGACTTGCGTAAGTCATCCGTGCGGGTGGAACAGACGTGGGAGGCAATGAGTGTAAGGGCTTCCTCAACTGATCATATTTACTACGATGCTACCGTGATTCCTGAAGAACGTGTAGTTCCGTGGCCGCTTAGGCATCGGGAGAATCTCAGAGATCCTGAATACCACGTGATTAATGATAGATATCGTGAAGATTGGGTTGGTTTGTCAGTTGTTTGGCTTGGAGCAATGGCGACCGGATTAGTTGAGGTTTCTCTTAACGAGGTTGCAGCCAGTATCAAAGAGAGGATCGCAATCTTTGGGACTAAGATGGTTGATAAGCCTACGATACATACTAATCTTGGTCGAGCACGTGCTTTATTGAATGCAGCCACAGACACTGTATACGCCGCTATGATAGAAACCGATACTCGTATAACTCAAAATATTTTTCCTGTGGAAGGCGATTACTTTCGGCAGACTTCCTCTGGAATGCAGGCGGTACTGCTCTGTGAGGAAGCTATGAAACTGATTCTTCGAGTTTCAGGTGGCAATGGACTTCGCGAAGGTACAGATTTTGAGCGTCGCTACCGTGATTTCCAAGCGTTTCCACTTCATATAAACGGTCACGCTGATAGGATCACCGAGCAATTAGGTCGGATATCACTTGGGCTCGAGTCCGAAAATGTTTTTTAGTCCGTATAAATTTCGTCACGAAGAGTGAGCAGACTCTAATGGCCGACGCTAACCAATACTGGGATAACTAGCTTAGTGAGATAATTCTGTGGAATCCGGATCGTGTATTGAAAAAACCTTTTTTACTGTTTTGATTACGATCCAGGTTGCGACTCCACCTTTGCGCGTATAAAAGGTATCCCCAGCCACATAGTCGTGTACTTTACCATCCTCACAGATTAGCTGGATTCTCCCGTGTAACAGCGTACAAATCTCGTCGCCCGGACAAGTGTATTCAAATTTTCCTGATGTGCATTCCCAAATGCCTATCATCGTTCTCATACAAAAATTTCCAACATCGAATCTTCCCGAGTGGATTGGATCTCCTTCTAGTACATTTATGGATGGCAGTTCTTCCATAGGCGGCCAGAGGACAAGCCCACCTTCTTCTTTTAATTCTGTATAATCTAACATTCTAGAATTCTCGTCAGATTTTTACTGCAATTAGAATATTCATACGAATTGAATGCGATAAATTCAAGTAAGAGATTTATGTCTAGGTCATGCTTTATCGGATCGGAGAGAGAAATTGGAATTAATTAAAAAACCGATATTAGCAATAATAATAATGTCTATCCTGTGGGGTTACGGTTGGACCTCTCTTAAAGTTGGTTTGATCGATGCACCACCATTTAAGCTAACTGCCTTACGACTCACACTTAGTGCCATGTTTCTACTTTTATTGTTACCTCTTACCGGACGTTCACTTATACCGCCCCGACTAAAAGAGTTGTTTTTATTAGGTTTTGTACACACATCATTACTGTTTTGCTTGTCGACATGGGCTGTTTCAGAGGGGAGCGCAGGGCGA
The DNA here is from genome assembly GCA_902557415.1 of uncultured Pseudomonadota bacterium. Taxonomy (GTDB): domain Bacteria; phylum Pseudomonadota; class Gammaproteobacteria; genus UBA4457. The sequence goes on from CACEAA010000001.1 coordinate 157,292, forward strand.
GTAGCATTCATGGTTTATACAATGCCTTTTTTCACGATACTTTTCGCACGAATATTCCTTAGCGAGATTATCGAAAGACTTCAATGGGTAGCTATCGTTGCTGCAGCGATCGGTTTGGTATTGATAGTGCAACCTTGGGGATTTCATGGGAATCATTTGAGTAGCGCATTGTCGGTGGGAGCAGGGATAGTATGGGCGCTCGGCGCGATAATGGTGAAGCGTCTCCAAGAACGGGAGCCTATGGATTTATTGTCCATGACTGCTTGGCAGATGACCTTGGGGTGTATCCCACTTATTGGTTTGTCGTTTCTTGTGCCAGAAGAGGCGATTATTTGGTCAACACGATTCGTGGGGAACCTGATTTTTATTGCCATAGGAGTGACAGGACTCGGTTCAATGCTATGGATGTATGCGCTGAGCAATTTAAAAGCTGGGACCGCAGGCTTGGCGACTTTAGCTGCCCCTCCCATCGCGATGATAAGCTCAGCGTTATACTTTCAGGAGAAACCGAATGTTATCGAGTGGTTTGGTATGCTTTTTATTTTAATGGCCTTGATGACGCTTAGTTTTGGTTCGCAAAAACTACCTGATAAGACGAATTAAAGTCCTCATTGTTCCACGCGCATGTTTTTCAAAGACACAAACTATGCCTATCATCTATGAAAAATATCGCAGCTTTTTATTTGTTTGGCTTTATCGCCAAGTATTCATCACGAAAATTCTAGCAGCTCGCGTTGTGTTCCTGCTTTTCCGCCAAGAACATGGCTGAGATACTCTTCGTAAGTATCCATCCACATACCTGCACCTTTTTCCCGATCTTTGGCGGCATCTGTTTTCGTGGTTTTCATATACCAGTTATTGCAGCGTAGCCAAACTTTTCCTTCAGATGAGGAATTACAGAGATTAGTCCACTCCATAACAGCGTCTTTGCGGGGCTCTACACTAGAATATCCATTTTCATGCATTCCAACGATTAATTCGGCAATATATTTTGCTTGCTGCTCGCATAGCAACGTAACGTTCGTTACAGGGTTGAGACTTTGCGGCCCTACCATCATATAAAAGTTGGGCATTTCATCAACATGGATACCCCAGAGTGAATTGGGTTTAGTCATTTGGAACCGATTATTTTCGTTGGCTCCAAATTTAGCCGCTAGTGTACTATTGTTGCGCCCAATAATAGGAAACGGGATAAAATTGCTGTCAAACCCCGTGGCATAAATAATGACATCGAACTCAAAGTGCTCGCCTCGTGCAATATTCAAACCGGTTTCATCGACGCTAACTACACCTCCATCATCGTGCACTAGAGTCACGTTAGGCTTATTAAACGAGGTATAGTAATCGTCAATGAAGAGAACTCGTTTGCACCAAAAAGGATAGTCTGGCGTAAGTAACTTAGCGACGTCAGGATCATTAACGTCGGAGCGAATGCCTTCAGCAAGTTCTTTACACACGGCCTCATTTTGTTTTTCGTCATGCAGTACGTCGAAATCTATGAATTGTTCTCCCGGTGGATATTCGCCCTTACCCATCGCCTTGCGGAGAAGCTCACCGTAACCACCTGACTCGAATTCATTTCTAACATCATCGGGAGTCAGTTCATCTTCTCTTGGTAGAGCCCACGTTGGTGTTCTCTGGAAGACATGCAGACTTTCCACTTGATCAGCTATGGATGTGATGACTTGCGCAGCCGATGCTCCTGTTCCAATAATACCGACTCGTTTTCCTGACAGGTTTGCACTTTTATCCCACTGAGCGGTGTGGAAACTTTCTCCATTAAAGGATTCCATACCCCCAAATTCTGGTAAACGTGGACTCGAAAGTGGTCCATTAGCACTAACAAAGTGCTTACACGTCACGACTTGAATATCTTCTTCGGATTCAGTATCCACAGTTGTTATTTGCCAGATTTTTTTATCATCACCTAAATATTTGGCCTGGATTACTTTGCGGGAAAACCGAATACTGTCCCTTATACCCACGTGATCTGTCAGAAGTTCGGCGTACGCAGATATTTCAGGTTGGCTCACATATTTTTTTGTAGGAATAAACCTCGTTTGATCGAGTAGTGGCAAGTATGCATAAGAAGGGACATCGCACGCAGCGCCAGGATATGAGCCGACTCCTCCATTGGCCCAGACTCCGCCCACGGAGGGGGTCATTTCGAAAACTCTTATACTATTTACCCCAGCTTTTTTAAGATAGTTAGTACACAGTAATCCCGAAAATCCTGCACCGACTATCACCACTTCGAAATTAGCAGGTGCTTCATCCACGATTTAATCTCCCTGTTAGTAATTATATTTTTTATTCTGCAATTTTTATCGCGTAATTTATCTTACCCAAAGTGCGTTTCTAGTTTCAAGTATCCTAAATTAACATTCGCTGTGTGAAAAACAATACCTACAGGTTTCATCATTGGCGCTTCACCACACTAAAAGTATTATCGCTATTAAATTTTAGCTTCAGGAATCGGTTATGTGCTGCTAGAAGGCCTTCTAGAGGCGCGTTTAGGAGTCTTTTAAGTGTGTGGCTCATGTCAAGATTCTTTGAAATTCTTGTCGGTGTTTGAACGCAAATACTTGTTTTGTTTCTACTCCATTGATCGCCTGATCCAGAAAAAAAGAACTCAAGCAATTGCATAAATTTTTCTTCATCGTTGCCTCCTAAACCAGCGCCTCTTACGACATTGTCGTAACATTGCATACCGATTTGTAGAGCACATAATTCTCCGAGCCTCAAAGCCTCCTTTTCGCCCAAGAGTTCTATGAATATAGGCAATGCATTTCGAATATATTCCATTGCATAATTCCTATACGCCTTAGACCGTCTGATCTCTGGCCACGATGCTTGATCAAGAACCGGTAATGTTTGTGGATCAATATACGGGCATGATTCATCTGATGAGAAGCGGAGGCGCTCGTCCTCAGTCAAAATCTTATCATATTCTAAATAGTAGCCCTCTAAGCCAGGTTGACCTCCAACGGTTGTTTTAGTACAGACGAAGCCGAGCCTAGGATTTTCTAAAGACACGCCATTATGAGCATGCCATCCTCTCATCATTTGTTCGTTAACTATGCCAGGTATCGCGCAGATAGCAGTTCCTGCCCAAATCCAGCGTGGAGGAGGGTATCGTATCCATGCTTTTTTATCGGAGACTTTGAGGTATTCTACTTTTACTCCGCCGAGTTGATTGGAAAAATAATGATATTGAGCTGCAGCGACTGCATCTGGCAAGTCGGTGAGATTAAGTTTTTCCAAGCCAGGTAGAAAATTCTTATGGTGTTGATACCGGAAAAGCTTAAATATAAACTTTGCCGCGATTTCGTTTCCTTTATGCGTGATCAAACTCAAAATCAATCCGGTGAGCCAGCTATGATAGAAATCGGCAACGACCAGAGTTGCATTGGGTGTGTCAATTTTCATAATGGCGTAAAGATACACTTCCTTGGTTGGAGTTTCACCTATCCAGTAATTATGGATGGGAGAAAGACTTTCTCTGCGTAACAGCGCTTAATTTTCAGTTTCATCTACTTTTTTATTCAGCCTCATTTATTTTACACAATGGTGAAAATATGATGTATTAAGTTTTTTTGTTGACTTTGCGCACCCTAAGAGCTTTTATGGGAACATCAGACTTTGTGCTGGAGGATATTAGTCACTCTAGAATAGGGCTTCTATTTAGTAGGTTTGTAAATTACACATCAAGTTCTATCGAGGAAGAAAAGTAAATGGATTTATCAAATCATAGATATTTAGTTGATACTGATTGGTTAGCGCGACATCTAAACGATGAGAGTTTAGTTTTAGTGGAGGCGACGTCGTTACTTCCTAATTATTTTGAGGAATCCGTCGCCATAGAGGGAATTAAAACAGAGAGTGGTAGGGAGGCGTTCGACCAAGACCACATCCCGGGAAGTACTTATATCGGTATTTTAGAGGAGATCTCCGATCCTCAGGGTGGCCGGTTTATGTATGGTCTGCCTTCGGCAGCACGTTTTTCTGAAGTTATGTCGCAAAATGGTATCGGAGCCGATAGCGCAGTGGTCATTTATGATCGCTCTATGAATATGTGGGCGGCTCGTCTTTGGTGGATGCTGCGTGTTTTTGGATTCAACAATGCGGTTGTCCTTGATGGAGGTTATACGAAATGGGTGCAAGAGGATCGAGCGACTAATAGGGAAATTGTCACGCGCACTCCGACTAACTTTATCGCTAAATTCCAATCGAATTTGATAGCCGACCGTGATCAAGTTTTAGGCGCTATTCAAGAGGAAAGCTCCTGCCTCATTAATGCGTTACTTTCGGATGAGTTCGAGGGCAAGCCACCACAAAGATATAAGCGCTTGGGAAGGATCCCATCTAGTGTAAGTGTTCCGTTCAACGAAACAGTTGATCTAGACTCGCAATTGTATATTGACGATGAAAATGCCAAATCTGTATTCGAACAAGCCGGAGCTTCTGCAGCAGAAGAAGTGATTTGCTATTGTGGAGGTGGGATAGCTGCTTGTAGCACAGCTCTTTTACTTGCGCGATTGGGGTACGATGGCGTGTCCGTTTACGATGGCTCTATGAATGAATGGGCTGGAGATATGTCTCTGCCGATTGAAACTGGGTCAGACTGACTACTATCTTGAGGGCATAGACGCAGTCGCCTTTCCCGAAGCTGATAGCTCACCGTCCTGATTTTTTGCCTGTAGTTCGAAGTCTACTAGAAATTTGCCTTTCTCTTCCCTTTTGTTAACAACTTTGCCCTCAATTGTGAGTAAATCACCTTCGGGGTTATGACGTCTTATTTCGGAGTAAAGGTGCGTAAGAGTCGCATTGTCTCCTATCCAATTAGTGATCGCGTGCGATAACCAAGAGCATCTCTCGGGACCATAGTCATAAGCACCAGGCGCCCCCACTTTTTTTGCGAATTCCTCTTCCCAGTGAACTCTTTCAGGACAATCTGGTATTCCAAATTTGTTCTTGATTCCTGTCGCAGGATGACGCGCTTGCATCTGCCACGCTAATTTGTTCGCACGAATATAAAGTCCACCCCAGCCTTGGGCGTAACATATAAATCCTGTAACAGTCATAGGACCTTTAGCTAAGACTGGAAGTTCTTCTCCGATTTTAATGTCCTCAA
>CACEAA010000002.1 GCA_902557415.1 uncultured Pseudomonadota bacterium
AACGATGAAGTTGCACTCATAGTGGGTGGTGGTCCCGGTATCAGCGCCAGCTGTGCGCGACTATTTAATAGAGAAGGAATGCAAGTAGCTATAGCGGCACGAACTACCGACAAAGAAGCCCTCCAGTCGCTCAGAATCGATCATGACGTTAAGCTATTTCAATGCGACGCGACCGAGCCATCTGCGGTGAAGGAACTATTTGAGACTGTAAAGAGAGAAATGGGTACTCCTAAATTAGTAGTGCATAATATAGATGGTCGCCATACAAAAGATGGTAGTTTATCCGATATCTTCAGGAAGAATTTAATCGATGCTGATCCTAATTTGGTTTTACAAACTATAAAAAATGGAGCCTATAGCGCCTTCCTCGTTGGACAAGAAGCTGCTAGGTGCATGCTTTCTCGCAAAAGCTCCGGAGACTCTCACCTAGGGACAATCATTTTCACTAACGCAACAGCAGCCTTCCGTGGGTGTGCTCAAAGTGGCGCATTTGCCATGGCGGCTCACGGAAAATCTGGCCTAGCACAAAGTATGGCTAGGGAACTGATGCCTCAAGGAATACATGTTGCCCACATACCAATTGACGCTGCGATTGGCTGGGAACAAGAAGATGGGAGTCGCTGGCACAGAATTGTCGGAACAAGTGAAAACGATAATATGGCTGATCCAGAATATATAGCAGAAACCTACTTACAATTGCACCAACAGCATCGTTCTACTTGGGCTTATGAAGTAGTTCTTCGACCATGGGTCGAAAACTGGTAATTAAGTCAAAAGTCTTAAAAAGTAAGTCCTGTGCTTTTATGAAAGATATTAAAAAAGTATTCCGTAAGATTGAAAGTAAGCTTCGTGGGTCAAGTTGGTTTCAGGATGATTGGGAGATATACAATCGCGGAAACTACATGCAACTATATAAAGTTGATTGGTATAATCAAAATCAAGGCGGAGTGCATTTTGAAACTTACATTGAAACCTCTCAGGTTAAGCAAAAAGCTTTTCCGATTTGTCTGCACGCGGAAAATGACTGCCCCTCCCAAGTCGAATTTGTTCAGAGGTTTCTTGAAATAGAAGGCAGACAGATTGACAAATGGAAAGGATATCAGCGTATTGGTAAAGGTTACAGCGTGTGCGAAAAAATAATTCCTCTGAATTTTAAGAACCTCGAACAACGCCTTCTTGAGGAATTTAATCGACTCCGGCGGCTTGAGCTTAGTATAAAGTGCGTCTTAGAAGCTATCTCAAATGGGAAATGATTCAATACTGAAACTTTCGTCATGAAGAAAAAAAATCCCTGCACTAGTATTTGCAAGTTCTCGGGCCCCAAGGGTTGGTGTCTAGGTTGTGGACGAACTAAAAAAGAATGCAAGAAATGGAAAACAATGAAACCTTACGCCAAAGATACTCTCATTCAGAAGCTGCAAAAACGAATGATTAAAATAGCTAACTAGATGCCGGTAATGCAATCCTTACCTCATCATCTCTTCAAACACTCTAATAGGTAAACCGTAAATCAAAATTTTTATGACCTTTTTGCTAGGCAAAGGAATGGCGGAAGAGGTAGGAGTCGAACCCACCCGCCACTTTAACAGCGGCTCAACGGCTTTGAAGGCCGCGCGCCCCACCGGGGACGACGCTCTTCCAAGTTACATCGTATCAGATAGGATTACTCAATCCAGAGCTACTTACTCCAAGCACCACTTTTATCTCCTCTATAACTAAGAGACTCATAAACAGCATCGATCAGATTTTGACCGCGTTCATTCATTAATATTCCGGTTCCCATTCGATTCATCGCATAGCCAAAACTCATAGCACAGTCAGGATCTGCGAACCCTACTGAGCCACCAGCACCCACGTGTCCGAATGCCGCGTCTGAGATGATTAGACTTGAATTAACGGCATCTTCTCGGGTCCGGTTATCAATAGTTTTCATGAATCCTTGAGAAAAGCGCGTAGGGATTAGAAGTGTTGCATCTTCATGAGACGCTGCGCTAACACGACTCATATTTTGTACCGCATCTGGACTCAATAGAGAGTGACTACTAGTTTTACCGCCCATCGCTAGCGGCTCATACATCAAGGCTAGACCCAGACCATTCGTTATTCCACCTGCGGAACCTATTTCAGCTCGATGACATTCCGTTTTATTAGGATCCATTAGCGGGAAATCACGCAAGAATAAATGAGTAGGTGTTTCTCCACCAGCAAGTGCAGTTTGAACAAACCGAGTATTCATCCAGGCTTCATCAGGCTCAGCCGCTATCATAGGTGAGATCCTGCTATCTACTGACGACGGTGCTCCTATCCAGAAGTCTAATCCAAGCGGTTCTGCGACTTGTTTCTGAAAAAAATCACCTAATCGTACTCCGGACGCTCTGTGAATTATCTCGCCCACAGTCCAAGCCATTGTGATTGCGTGATAGCCGCCGCGAGTGCCTGGCTCCCAAAATGCTTCTTCGTCAGCTACTCGCTGTACCATGTAATCATAATCATAAAAAGCACCCTCTTTCAGAGCTCCCCTCACGTGAGGCACTCCCAGAGTATGATCGAGAGCCATTTTAACGGTTGCGCTTTCTTTGCCCTTACAACCAAACTCAGGCCAATACTTGGATATGGGAGCATCTAAATCTAACCGATCCCTATCCGCTAAAATATGCGCACAAAGTGCCATAGCTCCTTTCGTTGCTGAAAACACTGTACAGACCGTATCTCTATCCCAAGAGTCTCCGTTAACAGCTCGCTTGCCCCCCCAGAGCTCAGCTACCAAATTTCCCTCGATAATCAGTGCGCAACTCGCCCCTACTTCATTCTTACTGACAAAATTATCGACAAAGACATCTAAAACTCTTTGAAACTTCGGATCGATAGAACCGTTTATTTCCCCTTGGTCAGTGTCTATGTGCACATTCTTCATACCAAGCTGCCCCCTATGAACTATTCTTTTTCTTTAAAATTTTCCTCGAAGAACCTTCTCGACGTGTAAAACCGACGCGGTCAAAATACTCTAGAATTTCAACGACCGCATTACGACCTATCCCACAATAACTTCGGAAATCTGCCACAGTAAACTCATTTAGAGATCCATCCTGACACATCTTAACAACCAGCTGTTTAAGTTTCTCCACGGCATCTGTCGCGAAATATCGCCTTTCACTGATCTGTACTATGTAACCATCCTTAGCAGATCTTAGAAGAAAACTCTTTAGCAGCTTCATATCTATATTTAACGAAGACTGTAACTCATGCACGACTGGCACCTTGAAATCTTTCACCGTAATAAGCGGCTCAACACGTTGCCACAAAAGCTCGTCATTCCGAGAGCGCTTCGCTTTGAACGTTTTAAGTCGAAACAAACCTTCAACACGCTCTATTAAATTGTCTCCAACCGCAGACTCTAGTAGCGACCTGATAAGCTCGAGACTAATATTGCCATCGAACTCTTTCTTTATCATTGAGTCTGATAACCCTGTTTTATTTAATCCCGCTTTATGCGCTTTTTTCATCGCTTGCATGAGCCGATCTCGAAGTTCTGTAATTTGCTTAGCTGAAAATACTAAAGGCGGTTCCCTCGCTACAACGTGTAACGAAGAAATTGCTTTTGTTATTTTCAATAAGTTCTCTAACGTATGATTATTCGCCTTGGCAAACTCAGACAGATCCACGCCATGCGGGCTAATATGTACTAAGGATTGTAATGCAGCTTCTATCGAAGTCGCTGAGACTGCATCAAGCTGGGCAATTCGTTGGTCTCGGTACTTTGCTCTATAAGGCTTTGCAAATACTTCGACGACAACCCCACCTGCAAAAGTTCGACTCGCTGCCTGATCTCTCAACACAAATCGGTCACCACGGATCGCATGAATTGGCTCGTCAAGGATCAACTGAGCGAATGAACTATTCCCCGGCGCTATTCCGACACGGTCAAAAGTGATGACGCGTCCGGTAACGTCGGCTGCGCCTAGGTGTAAATGCACTGGCGTTCGATTAGCGAGAGGCTTACCTTCCGTAGAGAGCACCTGAATTCGGACATCGAGTCGCTTTACCACAAAATTCGCAGCACTCGAAACTACCCAATCACCTCGATTCATCGACGCAGCAACCTTTTTGCTGCTCACCAAGTTTAGCGCCGCTCGCTGTCCAGCGATGGCTAGGCCGACATCTTCATTATTCGCACGCAACGACCGGACCCTAAGTTCTCCCCCACTTGGAATATGGTTCAAGACATCATCTACCTCAACTCGTCCATCAAAAATAGTTCCAGTGACCACTTGGCCAGCACCCTTTAATGTGAAGCTTCGATCAATCGCCATCCTAAAATTATTATCAGCTTTCTTTAGAGAAGAGATATGCCTGAGGCCAAGAAGCTCAATTCTTAACTTTTCAACGCCGATATTTTCAGGGACAGACACGGGTATAACAGGTAGTCCTTTCAAACATGTGGTCTCAAACAATGAAACACACTGCCCCTTTACCTCTTCCACTCTCTCCTCAGAGACCCTATCGATCTTTGTTAAAGCAACGACTCCTTTTTCAATCCCTAGCAATTCTAAAATAGCGAGGTGTTCTTCCGTCTGAGGCATAGGGCCGTCGTCGGCAGCTACGATAAAGAGGACCGCGTCAATACCTACTGCACCGGCGATCATCGTTTTTACAAAACGTTCATGACCAGGCACATCTATAAACCCGGTTGACTTACCGTCGCCGAGATCGTGATATGCAAAGCCTAAATCAATTGTCAGACCGCGTTTTTTTTCTTCCGGAAGCCGATCGGTATCCACGCCGGTTAACGCCTTGATAAGCAGAGTCTTTCCATGGTCCACATGACCCGCCGTAGCAATAATCATTACTACTCTCGAGCAATCTTCAGCAAAGATAGTTGTTGCAAGAACTCAGTCTCCAATTCTAAGCATCGAAGATCAAAGACAAGCGCATCATCATTTACCCGCCCAACTACTGGCTTGGGTAATTGCCTAAAGCTTGAAATAATTTTTCGGAGCATCCGGCTATTCTTTTTCTTAGGCTCTATCCTCAGACCTGCACTGGGTAAAAGATCTATAGGCATTGCACCGCTGCCTATCTGACTTTTCATTTCAGCCACTTCTACAGAGTAATCAGATCCTAATACTGTCTGCAACGGCCCACTTATTCTTCTGGCTACGGCCAGAATATCAGCGCGCGATCTAGTCAGTAGCTTTAATGTGGGAACTTTTTGGATAACCCGGACTGGATCTACATATAACTTAAGCACCGCACCCAATGCCGCCATAGTAAGCTTATCAACCCGCAATGCTCGCTTAAGAGCATTCTTTTTAATTCGTGCAATTAGGTCTGCTTTCCCCGCGATAATGCCGCACTGGGGTCCGCCTAGTAATTTATCACCACTAAAAGTAACCAAATCAGCACCTCGCGCTAAACTTTCCGCGACTGTCTCTTCTTTGGGTAACCCGTAGGAAGACAGATCAAGTAACGTACCGCTTCCTAAGTCATTAACAAAGGGTGTGTCATGCGCTCGACAAAGCTCTGACAATTGCTCGTCCGGTACTTCGGAAGTAAATCCTTCAACAACATAGTTGCTTGTATGGACCTTCATTACTAAACCTGTTTTTCTCGAAAGCACCCGCGCGAAGTCATCTAAATGCGTTCGGTTAGTTGTTCCCACTTCTACTAACTTACTGCCCGCGCGAGACATTACATCGGGGATCCTGAACGAGCCGCCTATTTCCACTAGCTCTCCCCGAGACACTGGGACTTCCTTTCGTCTGGCCAGCGTATTTAAAACGAGCAGCACAGCGGCTGCATTATTGTTAACAACCGTCGCAGCCTCTGCACCTGTGAGATGGCAAACCCATCTTTCAACCAATTTATCTCGGTCGCCTCGCTTACCACTGCCTAAATCGTACTCAATATTACTCGCCCCCGAGGATACGCGAGCTATTTCCTCGATCGCCTCTCTAGGTAACGGTGAGCGTCCCAAATTAGTGTGCAGTACAGTACCAGTTAAATTAAACACCGAGCGTAAGTCAGTCGTGAAGAAGGTCTCTAAGCTTTGCCTCACACCACTCATAAATTCTTCAATTACGAATAGCACTTCGTTATTTGTTTTTTGTAGACGTGCTTTTCGGTATTCCTCGAGAGCACTCCTCAGGTGATTCGTGACAATGTCGTTGCCATATAAACTACAGAGATCCTCACCACCTTGCGAACGGAGTAATTCATCAATCGAGGGTAAGCCTCGCAAATGGTTATTAAGATCGGTCACGAAGGTACCTTTCTTAAGAGAAATACTTTATTAATTCCCGAGTGAGTTTGCCGCAGATATGTAATCGTTAATACCAAGCTCATCTCGGAAATCTTCGGTTTGCCCGATAGCCATACTTTCAATTTGAATACCGACTGCGTTAGCGATCCGATCGAGCATACTAAAATTTGCGGCAGTAGCGGCCGCTTCGATGGTGGCTCCGCTCCCCATTCGCTTACGAACCTGAGCACGAGTTTTCTCCAACTCCTCGCCGTCGCTCGCGTAAATTGCATCCGCATACGCCAATAGAATATCCGCATGTTCAACCTCTGTATCCACATCATTATTTACGACGCCGCCAAGATTAAAAGTTCTACCGCTAGCCTGGCCACTTGCACGAAGTAGCTGGGTATGCCAAGTAGTTCAGTAAAAACAATTATTAAGAGCAGAAATTCGCGCCGCGACCAACTCTAGCTGAGCACGGCTGAAATTCTCATCCCGAAAAAATTTAAAGTTTTGAAAATCACTCGCACCAACATACTGAGTCTGTCCCAATTGCATAACACCGCTAGCCTCATCTGGCACTAAGCTCAGGGCACTAAAAATGTTAGCTACAAATTCGGTCTCTCCATAGAGTGCTTGCGCAGGCGCTCCACCTCTAGGACCAGCGGGGATAATCGGCACCCATGCATGATCAATTGTCGCAGAATCAGGTAATTTTTTAGATGGCTCCCCATCTAGGGCGTCGACCAGCAAATACATCGAAAGCCCTAAGGACCTACAAAATGTATCCACACTCACTGCCCTAGTTACGAGACCTACGATCTCTACGTACTGTTCCGGGCGCAACCCGTTGGATACCAGCTCTAAATAAAAATCCTTATCTATCTTCTCCGCTTCGCACGAAACCATCTTGATTAATTTAAGGGCGCCAGAAGGTAGATCAATATCTTGGACTTCGTCAGTATAGTCCTGAATTTCGAATCCTTGCTCGGCTCTAACTCGCCTGCTTAAAGCGACAATCTCTCGTCTTTCTTTAGCATCAAACCAAGTCCCCGGCGCAGAAAACGACTCCACCGTCGCGCCATGAACCGCAGCTAAATCAGCTCGGATCGCAAATGAACTGTCACTATATGCCTGGCTCATCTAAGCTGATCTCCTTCTCAAAAGTCTGCTTGTCATTATCGCTAATATTCAACTAATTGCCAGTAAAAACCGGCTTTCTCTTTTCTACGAAGGCTTGCATCGCTTCCTTAGAGTCCGCAGATTTACGGACCTCAGCCGTCAGATTTTGTTCATGCCTATAGCCGTCCCTAAGACTCATTTCTTCTATTTGATTGAGACCTTGCTTTGCCAACTTAATAGCGACCGGACTTTTCTCAGCTATTTCACGGGCTAAATCAAGCGCAGTTTCAGCAAGTTCATCAGCGGGAACGCACTCTTCTACGACTCCCAAACGATAAAGTTCTGGGCCAAATACTCGTAAGCCGGTTAACATCATTCGACGTAATTTAGAGTGAGAAAAAAGTCTTTGAGCGTGTCTCCCACCACCCAACAGACCTACATTTATTTCGGGCAATCCTAGGCAGCCAAGCTCACTGGCCAAAAGTATGTCGCAGGACGCAGCTAGCGCAAGACCTCCCCCTAACGCAACGCCATTCAGCGCGCCGATGACCGGCACCTGACATTCCATAATACTATGATAGGCCTCTCTTGCGCGTCTGCTATTCTGCCAATGGTCTCCCGGCTCTGGCACAGCCGCCATTCTTTCCTTAATGTCTGCACCTGCGCAAAAGCATTTTCCCTCTCCAGTCAAAATAGCTACTCGAACATCGGCTCTATCACTAAGCTGGTCAAAAGTGAATGCTACCTCTGACAGGAGTTGTTGGCTATGGGCATTCACTGGGGGATTTGCGAGCGTGACTAACGCCACCCCGTCTTCCACTAGTTCAGTTTTTACTACTTGTGCATTCATTAGATATTTCCCCTTATTTTTTGAAACTTAACGTTTTCTCAAATCTAATTCCGATCTATTATGGAATAATAAGTATCGATCATAAAAGGAATATTAAATGGGCCAGGTTGCAACAGAAAGCGACGGAAGTGAACACGAAATAATTGATATGCTCCGAGACAGTGCAGTCTCTTTCAGTACGGGAAATTTAGAAGTCTCTCGATTACGCGATCTTCATGAAAATAAACATTCTTTTGACAAAACTATTTGGCGTGAAATGTGTGAACTAGGCTGGACCGGAATTACTGTTCCAGAGAACCTGGGTGGATTAGGACTGAGTGCTAATTCTCTTGGAGTAGTCGCTAGAGAGCTAGGAAAAGTAGTTGCTCCAGAACCGTTAATTGAGATTAGTACTACTGCGACGTTATTATCTCGTTTTCCTGAGAATCAAGACTTATTATTGAGGGTGATCACAGGCGAGCTAATTGTCTCATGCGATTTAGTCGAGTCAGGAGAATATATCAGCGCTCCCGAGGAAGTAATTGAAGCGAGCTCGATACCTGGTGGCTATAAATTGACCGGTCAAGTACTCGGAATCAGTTGTGCAGACCTCATAGATGGCTACATAGTATGCGCAGATCTGAAAAAGTCTTTGGCATTATTTTATGTTGAGCGAGATTGTGACGGACTTACACTGAGTTTGACAGAGTGTGCTGACGGTACCAATAGCGGTACAATCACACTTACTGATGTCCAACTTGACGAAACTAGCCTATTAGCTGCTGGCGATCTGGTTCAAGAAGCAATGAACTACGCGAGAGATCAGGCTAGGGTGATAACAAGCGCCTATCTGGTCGGACTGGCGGAAAACGCCTTCGACATAACTATCGACTATTTAAAGGTAAGGAAACAATTTGGCAGCACAATCGGGAGTTTCCAAGCCTTGCAACATCGCGCGGTTGATCTTTTTATACAGAAATCATTAGCATCGGCGGTAGTGAACGAGGTACTTTCGGAATTTGATGAATTCCCCAGTATTCAAGATAGATTGCACGCGAGTAGTAGGGCCAAATATCGTTCGAACGAAGCCGCCCTATTGATAACCAGAGAAGCGATACAAATGCACGGAGGCATGGGATTCACAGAAGAATGTGATGTCGGCTTATACGTTAACAGAGCTCTCGTACTATCTGCCAAGCATGGAAATAGTAGCTTCTTAGTCGAAAAATTTTGTGACTCGTCTACTATGTTTCCAAACGAAGCGAGTGAAAGTAACGAATCTGTTTTAAAAGTAGATCTGACTGATACAAATGATCAAAACTGGGATCGAATGGATGACGATAAATTTCGCAGCGTTGTTCGGCATTTTTTCGAGTCAGAGTATCCAACTGAAATGCGCTACCCATCGAAAAGGCCACGATGGAATCAAATTAAATTTTGGTACCTCAGACTTTCCGAAAAAGGCTGGGTCGCGCCCGCGTGGCCTACCGAACATGGAGGAATGGGACTTTCTCCAGCAAAGATGCTGATATTTATTGAAGAGCAAGAACGGTGTGGAATAGGTCGAGCTCCCGATATGGGTATACAAATGGTCGGGCCATTACTGATTAAACACGGAACAGCTGACCAGCGAGAACGATATTTACCAAAGATCTTAGCCGGAGAAGAAGTGTGGTGCCAAGGATATTCTGAGCCCAATGCTGGCTCTGATCTAGCGAGTCTAAAAACTGAGGCTATCGCCAACGGCGATGAATTTATCATTAACGGTCAAAAAACCTGGACTACGTTAGCCCAGGATGCGACCCACATGTTTTGCCTCGCTCGCACGTCCAAAGAAGGGAAACCTCAAGAAGGAATAAGCTTCTTCTTAATTGATTTGGATCAGCCTGGCATCACTATACGCCCTATTAAAAATCTGGCCGGTGACGAAGAATTTTGTGAGGTATTTCTTGATAACGTAAAAGTACCCGCGGATTGTCTAGTGGGAGCAATTAATGAAGGATGGACAATAGCTAAAGCACTGTTGTCGTTTGAACGAATATTTATTGGCAGTCCAAAACAATCCCAATACGCGGTCAAACGCCTTGAAGTGCTTGCCAAAGCCTCTGGCATATTCGATAAAAATACGTTCCGCGAAAAACTGACACGATTAAAGTTAAACGTTCTTGATTTAGAGTCCACTTATCAGCAGTTCGCTGATATTGTCCGACGTGGCGAGACCTTGGGGCCGGACGTGTCGCTACTTAAAATCTGGGGTACCGAAACTTTTGCGAGACTCTCTGAACTAATGGTAGAAACTGCCGGCGCCGAGGGCGCAAACATTGGAAAAATCACGTTTGGAGATAGTGAAGTAGATGTCATGTCGCAATTTTATAATGCTAGACCGGCTACAATTTATGGAGGGTCTAATGAGATCCAGAGGAATATTATCGCTAAAGGCGTCTTGAATCTTCCGAAAAACTAAACAACTAGGACAAAGATGGTCTAAAATAGGATAGAGACACGTATACAAAAATAAGTAACCCCGGGGGGGCACCATGTCAGACTTACAATTCAGCAGTCCCAAGTCAGTAAAAGAAGCGGTGGAAATTCTTTCAGCGTCAAAAGGAAAAGCAAGAGTATTAGCGGGCGGAACCGACCTCCTTGTGCAACTTCGCGCCGGAAGAATGTCTGGCTCTATGATTGTTGATATAAAGAATATCCCTGAATTACGCTCCATTAAAAAAGAGAAAAACGGCTTTACTATTGGGGCGGCAGTTTCTGGAGCTGAACTTGGAGCACACAAAGCAATAAACAAAGCATGGCCCGGCGTGGTAGAAGGACTAGAATTAATCGGTTCAACCCAAATTCAGGGTAGAGCTTCGCTAGGGGGTAATTTATGTAATGGATCACCTGCTGCAGACAGCGTACCCGGCTTAATAGCAGCTGGAGCCACTTGTAAGATTGCGGGTCCTAAGGGATTACGTACCTCGAAAGTCGAAGACATTGTCCTTGGACCAGGGAAAACATCTCTAAAAACTGGTGAGTTTGTTGTAAGCTTTTTCTTACCTACTCGGCCTAAACGCTCGGGGGATGCTTATCTTAGATTCATACCTCGAACTGAAATGGATATCGCCGTGGTTGGCGCCAGTGTTAGCTTGACGTTGGATAAAGTAGGAGTTTGCTCGGAAGCACGAGTTTCACTTGGTGCAGTGGCTCCCAAACCACTCTTAGTCGCAAAAGCTGCAAGTGCTATTATTGGGACCAAGGTTGATGATGAGGCATTAACAGAACTTTCACTTGCCGCCAGTGCTGCATGTGACCCAATTGACGACAAACGAGGTACAGTAGAGTACCGAACAAAAGTTGCTGGCGTGCTAGCACGCAGAGCAGCAACGATTGCTCTTGAACGCGCTAGGGGAAATTAAATGGCCAAATATCACGTAAAAACTACGATTAACGGAGATCCTGCAGAATTCTTGTGCGGAACAGAGCAAACCGTCTTAGATTGCCTTAGAGATGAATTAGGATTGACCGGCAGTAAGGAAGGCTGCTCTTCGGGAGACTGTGGTGCATGCAGTATTACCCTAGATGGTCGACTCGTTTGTGCCTGTCTCGTATTGGGCGTAGAAACTGAAGGGAAAGATATTGAAACGATTGAAGGTATAGCGGATGGGGACGATTTGCACCCTATTCAAAAGCACTTTCTCCAGGAAGCTGCGTTGCAATGCGGTATTTGTACACCAGGATTTATAGTTGCCGCTAAGGCGTTATTAGCCGAGAACCCTAATCCGACAGAAACCGAAACACGCTATTGGCTTGCCGGCAATCTTTGTCGATGTACCGGTTACGACAAAATCGTAACAGCCGTAATGAATGCTGCTGCAGAAATGAGAGGAGAATAATCATGGGAAACGAAAAGGACTACCTTGAATTAATTGACGGTGAGAAGAAATTTCGTCATATAGGCACAAGACCTATACGACCGGATGGAGTAGATAAGGTTACTGGGCGGGCTAACTTCGGCGCTGATTTCACTATGAACGGAATGCTTCACGGGCGCGTAGTTAGGAGTCCACACGCTCACGCTAAAATAAAGAGCATTAATTCTACGAAAGCCCTCAAGCTGAAGGGCGTAAAAGCAGTGGTGACTGGAAAAGATTTTCCGACGCTCGATCCTTCGGACAAAGCAGTTGGCGAAGTGACCGTAAGCTTCTTCGACATGTCGCGTAATGTCATCGCGCGCGACAAGGTACTCTACGATGGTCATGCGGTAGCCGCAGTAGCCGCAACATCGCCCCAAATTGCAGAAAAAGCTTTGGCGTTAATTGAAGTTGAGTACGAAGTCTTAA
This sequence comes from uncultured Pseudomonadota bacterium, assembly GCA_902557415.1. GTDB lineage: Bacteria > Pseudomonadota > Gammaproteobacteria > UBA4457. Next base: position 12,524 of record CACEAA010000002.1, read on the forward strand.
AACCAGTAATGACGGTTTCGGAGGCGATGAAAAAAAACGCGCCAATCTTACACAAAGGAATGAAAACTTCTGGCGTAGAACCTACACCTAGTCGGTCTTCAAATGTGGCTAGTCGTGCGGAGTTCAAGCTCGGTGATGTTAACAAGGCATTTAAAGAAGCCGACATCATCGTAGAGAGAGACTATACCACGCAAACAGTGCATCAAGGATACATAGAGCCGCATGCTTGCGTGGCTGATATTAATGCAGATGATATGGCTACCATATGGAGTTCTAGCCAAGGTCAGTTCATGGTCAGGGCTCTAGTGGCTAAGCTACTAGCGATGAATACCTCGAAAATCAAAGTAATTCCAAGTGAGATCGGTGGAGGCTTTGGCGGTAAAACTATCGTCTATTTAGAGCCCCTAGCCGTTTTGCTGGCTAAAAAGGCGGGCAGACCAGTAAAAATGGTTATGACTCGAGACGAAGTAATGAGAGCTACCGGCCCTACTTCCGGAGGTCACGCTAGAGCAAAAATTGGGGCTAAAAATGACGGCACCATCGTTGCTGGCGAACTCGAAATGGAATATGAAGCCGGTGCTTTCCCTGGCTCGCCGGTAGGGCTCGGTTGCATGACCGGCTTTGCGCCCTACAACCTAAAAGACGTATCTTGTGTTGGTTGGGACGTAGTAGTCAATAGACCAAAAGCGGCAGCGTATAGGGCACCTGGAGCTCCAGTCGCGGCATTTGCTGTTGAATCGGCCATGGACGAATTGGCAGAGCAACTAAAAATAGATCCTCTAAAGCTTCGTATTAAAAATGCAGCGGTGGAAGGAACGCAAGCCCCCTACGGCGTGAAGTTCCCTCGTATAGGTTGTCTAGAAACACTCACTGAAGCCCAAACTACGGATCATTACAATTCTCCTCTCGGCCCGAACCAAGGCAGAGGCGTCGCTTCTGGGTTCTGGTTCAACATCGGTGGTCAATCATCGGCATCAGTGATGGTCAATCCTGATGGTACAGTGATTGTGGCGACCGGTAGCCCCGATATTGGCGGATCGAGAGCTTCTATGGCGTTGATGGCGGCTGAGGTACTGGGAATAGAACTAAAGAATATTAAACCGCTAGTCGCTGATACGGAATCAGTACCCTACTCTGATCTCACTGGCGGAAGTCGGGTCACGTTCGCGACTGGTAAAGCTGTGGTAGAAGCTGCGGAGGATGCAGTAAATGATATGAAGCGCCGCGCGGCTAAAATATGGGATGTCGATTTTGATCAAGTTGAGTGGAAAGACGGTAGTGCTTGTTGTATCGAAACTGACGTACATAAACCCATGACCATTGCTGATATAGCGGCAATGGCTGGGAAAACCGGTGGGGCTATCAGTGGTAAAGCTAATATTAACGCGAAGGGGGCTGGCGCGGCATTCGCCACCCACATCTGCGATGTCGAGGTGGATCCTGAAACTGGACACGTAACTGTTCTCAAGTATACCGCGGTGCAAGATGTAGGAACTGCAATTCATCCGAGCTATGTTGAAGGTCAGATGCAAGGCGGTGCTGTACAAGGTATTGGTTGGGCACTCAATGAAGAATATGTTTACGGCAAAGAAGGCCAGCTACAAAATACCGGATTCCTCGACTATCGAGTGCCTGTTGCATCTGATATGCCTATGATAGATGCGATTATCGTAGAAGTTCCCAACCCAGGGCATCCATACGGAGTCAGAGGTGTAGGAGAGGTACCAATCGTACCTCCATTAGCAGCTGTCGCGAATGCAGTGTCGCATGCTATCGGAATTAGGATGACGGATCTTCCAATGTCACCTCCTAAAATACTAGCTGCTATCGACGCTGAATAGCTGCAGCTCATCTATGGCTGATGTCGTCATACCGATAGAGGTTGCCAGGTCGTTCTGTGAGGGACGGACCGACCACACGGTTGATGGCGACAATATTAGAGACCTTGTTAAAGAACTAAGTAAGTTATATCCAGGGATCGATGTCAGACTAAACCAAGGACTTGCAGTAGCAATCGATGGCGAAATATTTCAAGATTGGCTACTTGAGGAAGTAGCACCAAGTAGCCAAGTGAATTTCATACCCGCTATCGAAGGTGGCTAAAAATACATTCGATTGCTTGGCCACAAGCATTAGAAATGGAAAATAAACCGCGGCCCTTTTTAACTAGCTACTCTGTTCCATCGCTGGGCAACCTGCGTATGGCAAGTTTTGACTTTCATCGAAAATTAGATTTTCGCGCGTAATGAAAACTCGAGATTGATTAAAATCAATAAAATGAGACTCATCATCAAGCATTAATTGGAACACCCGTTTGCCATCTTCAGTCTTTGTGGCACTGATTAAATCTTCTTCCGACTCCCACCAGCATTCTGTTATACCATCATAAGCCGAAGCCAAGCCTCGCGACTCCACAAACATATCATTAAGCGAAGTATCAACAGTATGGCTTTGTATGTACTTAATACACTTCGAATGTTCGGCAACACTTGTAACTAGCGGCGCGTGTTGCTCTCGCCAGTATCGATGAAATTCTTCTTGTGAAATATCTGCTTTTTTACGCAAGCAATACACTAACTTTATCATCCACCGTTCCCCTCAGATTTTGATACTGATAATATATTAATTTCGAAATTGCTACGCGTGTCAAGAAAGCGAGTAAAGAAAGAGCATATAGCTGGCGTAAAAGTAATATCCACCAACCAAGCCAGAAACAAACAACCAGCAGCGAGGAGTCCGAACTCAAGTTGATTTTGCAATTCCCCAAAACTTAAAGTTATAAACCCACAACATAGTGCAATAGTAGTTAGGGTAACCGGTCGACCAACAGACTCTAAAGTTCTCTGGATAGCAGCATAACTAGAATTACTTTCTTTATATTCTCGTTTAAAGCGCGTTAAAAAATGGACACTATCATCAATAGCGATACCAAGAACCACGGCTGATACCATGCTAGTAGTCATATTGAGAGGAGTCTCTGTAATCCCAAGGTACCCAAAATAGACACTAAGGGGTAAAGCATTGGGGAGCAACGCAATGACAGCAATCCGCCAAGAGCGAAACAATAAAAGAAGAGCTAGGAAAATACTTAGTAACGCAAAAGCCAAACTAATCAATTGGCCGCGCGAGATATTATCAATCGTTTTCGCTATGAGCGATGAGCTGCCTGTTACATGCCCAGTAATCCCGAGTGGTAAACCATCAATACGATCCTGAACAAGATCAATCAGTTGTGTAAGCTCTTTTGTCTTAATTAAAGAGGTCTTTACTCGAATTATAGTCTCTTGAAAACTTAGGTCAGCATAACGATCAGCATCAACGCCACCGCCAAATAGTAATAGTGCGCTATTGAGACTTTTCGATCGACCACCAGATCCCTCAATATCTAATTCTTCAGAAAACGCGTCCTCCAAGACGTCGAGATAATCTATAATTGAGTACACGCCGCCAATAGATGAAATATCACTTAGCCAGTTTTGTAACTCGCTCACCACATCTAAAAATTGCGGATCCTTAAACGCGTCCTCATGAGGCGCATGAAGCAGAATTTGAATCGGGACTGCTCCAGCAAAGCTGTCATTAGTCTTCCTGAAGTTTTCATGAATCGGGTTATCATCGCGAAAATTAGCTAAGTAGTCTGTGCTAACTTCAATCTTCGAAGCCCCAGCAATAGATATTAGAAAAATCAGGAAGCCAGCTGAAAGAATTAGTATTCGATAAGTGACTACGAAGTCAGCAAGCCAAGTGCTGATTTTATGTTTATCCGTTTTCACTTTTCGAAAGCTAGATTTAATCACTATCAGACCAGCGGGAACAACCACTAGTGACATGAGCCAGGCCAGACATGTTCCTAAAGCCGCATAGAGGCCAAATATTTGAATAGAGCCGATATCGCTAAGGCTAAGAGAAAGAAAACTTAGTGCGGTCGTAATTGCGGTTACCGTTATAGGTAAAGCTATCGCGTCAAGAGTTTCTACCACACTCTTCCGCTTATCTTGCCCTTGCGTATGGACAAGCTCAAATTCTGTGATTACATGAACTGAATAAGCATAACCGACCACATATATGACTGCCGGAAGAATCGCAGTTATAAAATTAAATTGATTTCCCGTTAAAACAAACACTCCTAAAGTGATTGAGAGCGCCAAGGTGTTAGAAAAGGCCGGCAATAAAGGTCCAGTTAAATTCCTAAACCCGATCGCCGCTACAAAGAAAGTAACTAATACTGCCATCGGTAGAACTCTATATAGATCACGCATTAATAATCGACCGGTCTCCGTGCGCATATAAAGTGGTCCAGTAAGAAAATGGTCCAGCCCTCCAGACCCATATTCAGAAATATCTTCGATTTCCGTAATTAACAGCATTAGTTCAAAAGTTGTGAGTTCTTGGTCAAAATGTACCGATAAAATGGTACCTTTCGCATCCTGAGAAATCAGTTGCCCGTTAAATATTTTATTTCCTAACGCGGTTTCTTTAGCTTCTAATAACTGTTCTCGACCTTGGGGGATTGAGTGTAGAAACGGATCAATGTTTGTTAGGTCTGACTCACTTTTTATACTCATCGCAGTAGCTAAGCTGTCTACTTGTATGACACCTGGTAGACTTTCTATCGCTCTAGTAGTCAGCTTGAGGGCTGCAAGATTTTTTTCAGTAAAAAACTCCTCACCAAGCCAAACAACTAGTAAGTAATCATCATTCTCAAAAATATCTTGGGTATGACGATAAATCTCAAGGTCGCGCCCATTGTCTGGTACTAAATTTCTGATCGAAGGGTCCACCTCCAACCGAAAAGAACGTTCCTCGAAATCGAACAAGTATGCTAAGAGCGAAACAGTTAAGAGCGATGCTACTATTAGTATTTGAACAGCGTACTTGCTCAAGTTTTTAGAGAGACGCAAAACCATCTGATACGGGCTTCTCAACGCCCCCTTTTCAAAAATTGGGGCGTGAACATACTATTATGCAGTTCAATATCAATTTTAATGTCGTGGTTGGTAAAGATTGTGTGGGTTTTCCTAGAATAATCAAACATAGTAGTTTCGTGTGGGATCCAGCGATCATTAATCTTTTTAACCGCGAGTCGATTGACAATCAATGCTTTCTTAAGTTGCATTGAATGATCGTAAAACTCCGTCCGCATTGGGACGCAAAGTACTTGGTCGATAAAGCCTTTAACTAGGGAATACTGGGAACTACTATTCCCTGGTTGACGCTCAATAACGTAGAACATATGCCCGTCAAGCTCTACATCTGGCATTCGTGTTACTTCTCCAGTGTAGATAATTTCTTCGATATGCTCGAAATCTTCATAACTAAAATCTGTACCTAGTACTGATCCCGATATACCACTGCCAGTTACCCGTCGAGGTCGCTTAAACTCCTTTTGATACATATACCAATTTGCATGCACTCGCTCTGTCTCCAAATATAAGACAGCAACGCCAACTTCCTGCTGTGGCGCAACAACCCTCACAACCGCCTTGGAGCGTTTATTTTCGAACCTCTTCCAAAACACCTCACGCGTAGACTTTCTGACAAATCCAGTCTTCCCTACTACATCCACATCCTGCATTTGTGAAAGAGAAAACTCGGGCAAACCTTTTTCTGCACATGCTCGTACTTGCGGATCCTTGATCTTTGATCCCACTCCAGAACCGCCTGAGACTGGATTGGCTGACTTTGCTACTTTTACTTCTGCACCTACCTCATCGCTATCGGTACTTTCAGAAAATAAATCAAATAGTTCGTCGGAAACTTCTGCCGCTGGCAACAATGAAATACTTAGAACCAAAAGAACACAGACGCGCGATAGGCAGACAGAAATAGACATGATAAAGTAAACTCGCTCGGATGATAAAATGGTTAGTGAACATTGTGTCAGAGTAAACTTTATTTTACTAACATTTCACATGCAATTACGTTCAGATTGAGTTCCTCAAAATAAAATATGCTCTCCCATTAATCAGGATAGGCATCCATTACGACCGACAAATTCTGAGAACTGCACAATAGTTTGGTCTACGCACTTTTGACCCGCAGTCTTTCAGCTGCTCTTTGCGCACCTTTAGCGGTTTTGTAAAGTTTTTTATCAAATAACTTGAGGGGTTTGGACCGAAAGGTCTACACCCATTGACGCTTTGAACGACCGAATAACTGAACACAAGCCAAAACTAATACCAGACATAGCGAACCGAGGAGATAATAGCCGAGAACAGTTTCTACTGATTGGGCAAAGATCAAATCTGATTGCATTAGATAAAGAAATGTAAGCCAAATAAAAAGTAATCGAAAACACTCTAAAAGATACACAAATTTATCCCTTTGTAACGCCATACTTTGTAAACTGTAGCTCACGAGGACAACAACAAAGGCGAGCAAAGACGCCTCTATAGATAAAAGTGTCTGATTTATCAGTAACCAAATACCTGCGAGAGACGTCGCAGAAAACTGTATGCCAACAAATATTTGAGATTTAAGGCTAACCTTTGGCCTGTATTTCTCTCCAGTTTCCTCCGGGGCGCAAGGGACATCAATATCTTCTGGTATCCAACTTGGAGCTCGAAACCAAACTGACAATTTCTGCCAAAGTCCTCTGGTCCTAAAACATACAAAAATGGTATCTACCCAAACATGGATATTAGCCCAGACGGGATCCCAATTACGTAGTGAATTTTTAATACCGTAGTGACATACGCGATCTATCTTCTCATCACAGAATGTACCAAAAAGCCTATCCCAAACTATGAATACGCCGCCAAAATTCTTATCAAGATACTCAGTATTGGTGGCATGGTGAACACGATGATTTGATGGCGTTACCAACCACTTATCTAAATATCCCAAGCGTTTTATATGCTCGGTATGAACCCAAAACTGATAGATCAAATTGACACTGGCAATAAGGATAAACGTACCGTTAGAAATACCCAAAAAGAAAAGAGGCAGAAAAAATACAAAACCTAAATAGTCAGTTCCGGTTTGCCTAAGGGCAGTACTTAAGTTAAATTCCTCACTTTGGTGATGAGCCACGTGCGAAGCCCACATAATTCGCCAATGGTGACCGTAACGATGCTTCCAGTAATATAAAAAATCGTACAAAACAAAGTAGACGCACCAAACAAACCAACTCTCTCCATGGTACGGTGTGATACCGAGAATAGACACTAATTTGGTAACCGCCAGTCCAGCAAAACTAAGGCGAAGTAATCCAATAAGTCTACTGATCATACCTAGTTGCAGACTACTTATGCTGTCACTAAAGTTGTAAGTCTGACATTTTACGAATAATCCGTAGCAAACCTCCACAACAACTGCGATTAAAAAAAACGGAATTGCCAGTTCAATCAAGCTCATCGAAAACCCTTTCCAGATTACTAGGAGAACGAAAAACTCGAGAGATAATCATCGTCCCTAAGAAGCTTTAAAAAACCTTGAACTTTTGCAGTTCGAAATACGTCCCCATGAGACAAGATCCAAAGCTTCACATCCCACTCTTCGCGCGGGGGAGCGATCATTACTAGGCCAGGTCGCTCTGCGGCGACAAAAGTAGGACAAAACCCTATTCCAATCCCATTGTATACAGCCTCCTCGCCGACCAGATAACTCGTACTCACAAAACGTCTCGTCTCGTCCGGGATATTATCAGAAATCCAACTCTTGAATCGGTCGGCTAAAAAGGAATTTCCGTCACTTGTAACGAGAGTATGTTTCGCATATTCACTTTTAGTTTTAGGTATTTTCATATCGAATGACTGCAAGTAATTCTTATGCGCATACAATGCTCTACGAATCGACACGAACGGTAGTACGACATTATCTGGGTCAGTGGGCTTTCGCCCAGCTCTCACCGCTACATGAGCTTCGCCATATTCCAACCTAAAGAGTTCAGGACCAGTACGATATTTAACCGTCATTTGAGGATTCAAACGCTGAAAAGAGCCAATAATTGGAAGCAATAGAGAACTACTTCCCTCAGGTGAGGTCACTATAAGCTCGCCCGTTATTTCTCCAGCTCTACCCCTAGTGCGTCCAGCTAAGCCTTCGAAATGCTCTTCAGTTCGCTGCGCCACTCGCATCAGATCTTCGCCAACCTCTGTAACGGTGTATCCGCGCGCGTGACGCTGAAAAACCTTACCGCCAAGCTCAGCTTCTAAAGCATCAATATGTCGAATCACCGTAGCCCTGTGGATCCCCAAGTTATCAGCAGCGGCACTTACCGTGCCAAATTTGGCAACTTGATAAGCGGTACGTATCTCAGTCCATCTATCCATGATCCCTCTATACAAAAAAATGCCACTAAATCCAATAATTGCTACTTAAGGACAAATAGTCAACATATATATGCGTTAAACGGACTTGTCAGTTTAAGTCGCACATCGTCTAGTCAGCTATATTGTCCGGAACAGTAGACCCCATACTAGAAACCACTGATACTAGGCCCTTGAGAAATATTCGTAGCAGGAAAGAAGTGGTTAACATAAGTATCGTATATGACAGCAATTTTAAGGGCCAAACTGAGGTTCTAGCTAACTCAATAGCATCTGGTATTAATTCTATAAAGAATGCTTCTGGTCACCTAGTACACGTTGATAAAGTTGAGGAAAATTGGTCACTGCTGCATAGCTCACAAGCAATAGTTTTTGGTTCTCCCACCTACATTGGAAGCGTCTCTGGCAAGTTCAAACTATTCGTAGAAAAACTGGCGGGAGAAGTCTGGTTAAAAAGGATGTGGAAAAATAAAATCGCTTCTGGTTTCACCGTCTCGGCGGGACGCTCTGGAGACAAACTTAATTGTCTAAATCAAATGTTTATTTTTGCAAGCCAGATGGCAATGATTTGGGTTCCACAACCCATATTAGGTGGCCACTACTCCTCTGAAGGCAGTGAAAATGACTTGAATCGTATCGGCGGTTATATCGGCGTAATGGCCCAAGCTAATATTGATGAACCGTCTGAAATAGCCCCACCACAAAGTGACCGAGAAACAGCTCGCCTCCACGGTGTTCATATAGCTTGCATTACCAGCCAGTTCGTTTGTGGCCAATCCAGTATGCCATTTGAAGATGAAGCTCCTTTCGAGGGCGACGCAGAACAAAGACCATTGGGCTTAGCAGAGCTGTTCTAAAACTAATTTAGTCGTTCATCGTCAATTGATTTTTTGGCTTAAACGCCAACAACACATTGCCTCCATGCGCACCAAACTTGGCGTATCCAGATGTGACATAAACGATGCCATCCACCACAACAACGCCTGGGCCATCCAACGCTCCTCCTCGAGCCTTGGCACCATTTACCGAACTGAAATCTCTGACAGTATCGTACTCCCAGACGACTTGGCCGTTTTCGGTGTCGTAAGCCTTTAGAATTCCACTTAAAGCTCCCGAAAAAACGACTCCCGGAATTGCGGTCACTCCAGCATTTTGGGCAGGACTGCACTTATTTGGAGATCCAATCCGACCCTCGCAACTACCGGGAGGAGCCTCCCAATTAATTTTACCGCTTGCGGGATCAAGCGCGAACATACCACCTCCTGTCTCGGGGTTCAGTTCAGTATCAGCGGAAAGAAATCTTTGCTCTCGCCAAGTAGCATCTGCCGCAGCCACATAAATCTGATCTCCATCATTAGCGGGGCCCCACTCGATGCCGCCTAAGATACCACCCTCCGCCAACTTCTTTTGCCACAACAGTTTTCCATTGTTATCAGGATCCATAACATGCAAGACGCCGGTCTTCTGACCAGCCGCCAAAATTCTTTTCCCCGACGGCAAAGTCATGAGCATTGGAGAAGAGCCCATATCCTCATCGGGACCTGCGTCATCTGGACAATTTTCACCTGTACCATTCTGACAAGCGGCGTTCCAAGCATCGCCCACAAGTCCTTGATAAACCCATTCGATCTTACCGGTACTCATTGATAAAGCGACGATAGAATCGGAAGTACCCGTAGCGGGTTGGGAGTAGTTATCACTAGTAGCCGCATACAGTCGGTTTAACTTCTTATCTAAAGTGACCGCAGACCAAACCGTTGCCCCAGAAGGACCCATAACAGGATTGCCGCGCTTGTTTTTACCCCGCGCTATTGGCGTCTCATCAATTGTGTATGTTTGCCAAATAGTCCGCCCAGTCGCAGCGTCAACTTTTAAAATTGTTCCACGAAAGGAGCAACAAGAATAATTGGGGTCTATAGCAAGCCCTTCCTCTAACGACGTCATACCCACATACAAGGAGCCATCGTGATGCTGTATTCCACCCACTATTCGGGCAGCAGGGTGAGAGTCGCCTCTAATTTTCCAAATTAACTCACCGGTTATCGCATCTAATGAGTAAATCCAACCAGAAATGTCTCCGAAAAATGCCATCAGCCTGTCATCGTCTCCAACCTGCTTAATCAGTACTGAGTTCTTAATACTGCTGCCGGCCTGGAACGTCCAATATGTGCAACCGCTTCGGGCATCCAACATATACAACAAGCCACTTTTACTGCCCATATAAATCCGATTATCGACCACTGTCGGTTGACTCTCGACATTAGTCTCGCCCGGAAAGGCGAAAACCCAATCTAGCTCTAAATTAGCCACATCTGCCTTAGTTAATCCCGCCATGTCCGCACGTTGAAAACGAGCATTCTCATCACCATTACCCCAGCCATTCCAATGCGGTTTTTCAAAGGGATCACTAGATACCAAAGCAGACGACGCGCAGCTATTACTATCATCAGCAGCCCAGGCGGCATCGTATTTTTCCCCAGACAAATATTCAGCGACCGCCACCCTTTGACTTCCGTCCATGTTCCACTGACCTATCACACGCATAACACCCGTCTCGAGGGATGTAACGATGGCTTGCGCCGAGAGATCATTTAGCATTTTTTTTGTAGGTGTTCGACCAGCTGCATTATCGTGACAGCTTGCACATTGCTTGTCATAGATGGCCTTGCCGTCTTCGGAGGAGAAAGCTCCAAAACTTAATAATATTGACGTAACGATTAAAACCAATCTTGATGTAAACTTCACCGCAATCTCCCCTATCGCAAATCTATTTTATGAAACACTAATTATGGGTCAATTCTCAGCTATAAGTCCATACCATCCTAAAATGGTTTTAGACGTAGTTTTACAAACTGAAAATGCGTCAGTAATTGGTTATACCTGATACGCGGAGTATTAGATCTCTCAAATTCTGACCTTGATACGCAGGTACAATATGAATTACTGCGCCCTGCTCGTCGTAAACGTATTGTCCAAAAAGATCTGGTGTAACATTACCGAACTTAAACCGTTGTCTGATACTTAAGTCTGTATTTTCAGCAGTCGCCACTAGGGTAAGTGCCTCCTCGTTAATGCCATAGTCACTTAACTCGGTTTTAAGCACAGAAAAAGTTCTCTCGACCTTAGCAACTAAAAGTAATGTTAAAGCATCGGTAAACAAGTCTTGCAGACTATTACCGTATGCTTCTTGGGTCACAGATATCCAATCATCGCCTTCTTGTACGAAGGTAAATTGCTTGGCTCCTAAAATAATCGAAATTTCGAATGGGCGAGATAATAAAAGTTGTCCAGCATCCTGCATATCATGATGATGCTCTTGACCCAGATGCGGCTCGGATCGAAAAGAATCGAACGCCAAAAATACTCCAATGCACATCAGAAGCGTCCATAGATACCCCACCGTTATCTCCGACTACGCCAAACAAGCAAACCAATCATGACCAAACTAAAAGGAATCACTACGATCGTGATGATGAAAACACTCTTTAGCTGAATATTACTTAAACGCATCGTACCTAATTCGTAATTTCTCGGCACTACATCAACCAACTTATTCTGATCCAATAACTCGCTGATACTATTGAGAAACAATTGCCCGTTACCAAGAGCCCCGAAAAAGGAGTTAGTAGAAAAGTCTCCATCACCAATAACAATGACTCTTCCCCCACTCATTTCTCTCGACGCGAGTACCATAATTGTTCGGGATCGAGCTTGGAGCTCATCTTGATTAGCGATAACGGAGTCTTCGCTCGTATTTATCAGCGGTACTATCGAAACATCGGAGGGAATGCCATTGGCAGCAGGCTTGATTTCAGCCACCCCAGGGAAAAAAGAAAGTGGTAAGTTCCGAGTCAGACGATGCCTCTCATAGTTTGTCACAGCAGGGGTACCCGGGTCGGTCCAGTAGTAATTTTTCGAATCGACGATTCTGGTCAACGACACAGCAATGCCGTAAGTTTCTAACAGCTCATCCAATCCGTTCTCGATAAATGGTTCCAGCATAAATAGTCCATGTCCGCCATTTCTAAGATATGTATCAAGTTGTGCGCTCTCTCTCGCAGAAAAAGCTGCTTGAGGCGAGGCGACAACTGCAACAGAGCAATCCGCCAAAGCATTCGGTCCTCCAAGCAGCAACCTCTGCTCGACCTTATATCCCATCGTCTCCAACGCATTCTTGGCCATTCCCATTCCATGCCTTTCATGTAGGGTAAGTGGTCGCCCACCAAACGAATGATCATGGCCGTGATCATCATTTTCGATATGGTCATGAGATTGAAAACTAAATGGGTTACTCTCTATATGTCCATCAGTAAAACAGACTAATCCTGCGGCATCACTAGAGACGCGAATGAGCGCATTAAGAAATTGTACCTCGTCAAGCTGCTCTAGCCTGACTCTGCGACCATCACTCTCAAAAATAGCAGCCCCAGCAAACTTTACCTGATGAAGCTCCGCAATTGCCGGCTCCAGAACTGGGTCGTGCGCAGATAAATTAATAAAAGGTGATAGCTGTGCGTAGTATTCCAATAAGTACCGTGCATCCTGCATCGCTCGACTTCGAACATCATAAAAAAAAGTGATATTAATTGCTTTAGTCAAACCTCCTACGACAGCAAGCGCGTTTGAATCTGGGGTGTATACATGGCCGGATGTCAAATCGATTCTCGCGGGGTTTTGGTGCGCCCAAAAATTCAAAGCCACAGTAAATATTAATACCGATACGAGAGGTAACAGTATCAGTCGAGATCTCTTTTTAAATCTGACGTACATATCTTAGCTTCGCTTTATTCTAAGTATCTGAACTGAAGCGACTAAAGTGAGAAAAATGACGCTTATAAAATATATTAATGTTCCCCTCGTGAGAACTCCGCGAATAAGATCTAGATAGTGCACCGAAAACGAAATGTGTTGAAAAAAATAAACAAGCCACGAACTGGGAAACAAAGACGCACCATAATCCGCAAACCACAGTAGAAGCAAACAAAACCAGGTGAGAGCGGCAGCTACTATCTGATTAGTAGAAATTGACGACATAAGAAGGCCTACTCCAGAAAAACTAGCCGCCAACAAAAAGATTCCGATGTAACCTCCAACAATCGGTCCGTAATCAGGGTCGCCAAAATAACTAAGGATTGCGACGGCCACGGCGCTGCCTAAAAGCATCAATAACACTATCGTCATAAGCGCTAAATACTTAGCCCAAACTAGGGCCGCCTCCGATATTGGCAGCGTCATAAGAAGCTCTAAGGTATTATTCTGCCTTTCTTCTGCAAATGTTCTCATCGATAAGAAAGGGATCATAAGCATCAAAAGTAAGCTCATATTATGAAAGGCGCTCACCATATTTATTGCACTTACAAATAATTGATTGAAACTAAAGAAAAAACCACTAGCTGACCAAAAGACAGCGATCACCACGTAAGCTATAGGAGTCACAAAGTAATATCTTAACTCGTGTTTTATTAGCGTACTAAACTGATATAAGCTCAACTTACTTCTCTTTTTCGTCCAACAATTTCAACACGCGCCTCTCTAAACTCAAGGTTTCAGACTGAAAGGAAAGTAGATCTCCGTTCGTGACAAGTAGTGCAGATAACTCTCCTCGCAGATCGCTAGAGCAATCGAGCACAATGTCAAAAATATTCTCGCCTTGGTCAATTCGTTCGGAACGGATGTCTGGAGAAAGCTGGCTTATTTGGGTCAGCAATGTATCTATAGTATTACAGCGAACACGAGCCTTTATCGTGCCTCCGATAGACCAGTCGCTGACCAGTGAAATTGAACGAAGATTCCCATCTAGCAGATATACTACTCTAGTGCACAAAGCTGACACTTCTTGCATAATGTGAGTAGAAAAAATCACTGCTCGATCTTCAGAAGCCCGACGTATCATATCTCGTGCTTCTACTAATTGGCCGGGATCAAGACCATTTGTCGGCTCGTCCAGCAAAAGAATCTTAGGTTGAGTTAAAAGCGCCTGCGCGAGGCCAACACGCTGTCTAAAGCCTTTAGACAAATGACCAATCAACCTTCCTTCGACAGCAGACAAATTGAACGCTTGCAAAACACGCTGAACAGCGCCTTTAGCTATTTGTCCACGAAGACCGCGTACTGAGGCAAGAAACTTCAAATATTCCGATACGCGTAACGGATCGTAAAGCGGCACTTTCTCGGGCAAATAGCCCACATCGCTTCTACTAAGGGGCGCGTTAGGATAAACGCTCTCACCAGATATCAAGACCTCGCCCTCATCAGACCAGGAATAACCTGCCGCAATTCTAAGAGTAGTAGTTTTGCCGGAGCCATTTGGCCCAAGAAGACCAACTATCTCACCTTTACCAACGGACAGATTTAAATCTTTTAATACGTCATAGCGACCGAAACGCTTCCATACATTCCGGAGTTCCAAAAGAGGCCCACTCATATTCGTCAAGCCTCAAATAGAAAAACAATCTAGTCGTAGGCACTATCGTGCTTATGAGAGTCAAATTGGGCGCGTCCATGAGAGTACCAGATCTCACCTTGCTCCCTGTCACGAATCATTTTCAATCTATCTATCGATTTCATTGATTCATTAGTACTCCAAGTTATACCTGGAGTAACTCCATTCTCATTTTCAGGCGTATAGACAGCATCACCGGCCAGTAAAAGAGTTCCAGTATTCTTAAGTTTCACCATCAGTGACTGATGCCCCTGGGTATGGCCCTTGGTATCCAAAACAACTATAGTGCCATCTCCAAACAGATCGAAGTCCCCCTCTAACTGCAGGTAGTCAAAATCTCTAGCGTCATCATAGTCAGCCAAAACAAATGCTGCGCGCTGAAATTTTTCGGGCCACCACGCTGCCTGCATTTCCGCTTTCTGCACCACATGAACCGCATTCGGGAACATTTCGGTGTTTCCACCGTGATCCAGATGCATGTGCGAAGTCACTACATATTTAACATCAGAAACCGAATAGCCAAATTTCTCTAGCCAACGATCAATCACCTCGTCGCGTGTTTGCTTACCATGAAAAGCAGCACACAGTCCTTCACCCCAATAGCTAGCACAGTTACCATCAGCTATTGCGACATTAGAACCAGTATCGTAAAGAACCAACCCCCGAGGATGGTCAATGATATACATTGCCACAGGCACCTTGATAATCGTACCGACATCACGCATCGCAGTGAGATAGCCTTTATCCATCTCGATAATCCCGCTGTTAACTTGAAATAACTTAATCAACTTTTCCTCGTGATGGCCAGCAAAAGACGGGGTTAAAAAAACCATAAAAAAAGACACGACGATTAATTTCAAACCTATTGTACACTTCGATTTTAACGGATATATCATATTGGCCCCTCTTTAAAATAAGAACAGTAGATTTTTCACGCCCCCGACCCTCAGCAAGAGGCGATTAAGTATTGTAACTCTGTAGTCATTGAATTCGCTAGCACTGGTAACTATCGACTTTACTAGATTTTATGTCCTCTGTCCCTTTTGGCATCCATATACCTTTGGTTATGTTCACAAACACCGGCAATCAGCTGAACGTGCTCTGAGACCTGCTGACCATTTTCCCTAAGCGCGGCGCTTTTATCCGGGTTATTAGATAAAAGTCGAATAGGTCGATTATTCAACAAAAACCGTAATACTACAGCTGCTTCGCTGAAATCCCTGCAATCTTCTGGGAGACCAAGAGCCGTATTTGCTTCATACGTATCCTGCCCTGCATCCTGTAATAAGTAGGTAATGGCTTTAGCCCAAAGGCCAATTCCCCTACCTTCATGACCACTCATATAAACTACAGCGCCTCCCCCATCTTGCTTCATTTGAGAAAATGCTGCATCCAATTGAGGGCCACAATCGCACCTTTTAGAACCAAAAATATCACCCGTCAGACAACAGGAATGGACTCGGACTAGAGGGTTACTAGCTGCAGTGAAATTAGGTAAGGCAAATACTGAATTAACTAACATAGAGTTACTCAACAAATTTCGAAAAGCCTCTTCCCCTCCATTTTCTACCTCTTTTGCAGAGTCTAAAACGGTAGACAACTCCGTCCGTCTTACAAACGGGTACCAATCAAGCACGACTTCAATACCATCTATCATTCGAGGAATTGGCACAGGTCCGAGCAATGACATAAATGCGGAGCCGTCATCGGGATCGACAACGATTCCATCCTTATTTAAAACCCGAAGTAAACCTTGAACTTCTAGTCGTTGCCTTATGGACTTATCTACATAACTAAACAATTTTAGGTTTTCCTTTACAAAATAAAATGAGGGCCACCTAAGTGGGTGGTCAGTAACATTTAAAAACAAACAGAGCTTATAGTCTGTAAAGCCTTGTTACTTTGCTAAAGCCTCTAGTGCCGCCCAATCGGGACCAGGTTGGCCATCAGGCCGGATGGGTTGGATCACTACTTGATCCGCTCCATTATCAAAATATCCGTTTAACTTTTCGTCGATCTCTTCACTTGATCCCCAGATAACCATAGCATCCATGAGTCTATCGCTACCGCCATTTTCTAGATCGCTTTCATCAAAGCCTAGCCTAAACCAATTTTTATAATAGTTAGGTAATGGAAGATAAGGCCCCAATGCAGCTCTGGCAGCGGCTCTGGCTTCTTCAGCATTGGTACTAAGACAGACTTTTTGCTCGCACACAATAGCTCCCCTATCTCCCATAGCCTTTCGAGAAAGTTGGGCTTGTTCGGGTGTTATGTTGTAGGGGAAGGCACCCAAGGTACGCTCCGATGCAAGTGCCGACATGTTTGGGCCGAGAGCCGCCAGCATGACCTGTTTTTCTGCTGGAGCTCCTCCTAGCGCCTCCCAAGCCTGATCCATATCATCCAAATATTTCCGCATTGTCGCGACAGGTTTTTTGTATTCGTGCCCTCGCATATCAGAGACCAACGGCGCGTGCGAAACCCCTAAGCCCAGAATGAATCTACCTCCTGACAATGCATTTAGCGTATTGCACCCCATAACGGACGCAGCCGGATCACGCGCATACATGTTCGCTATGCCGCTTGCGACCACAAGGCTAGACGACTCGCTGAGCAAATAATTTCCTAGGCCAAATGCTTCGTAGTTGAAAGCCTCAGGATACCAAAGTGTTGAATAACCTAAGTCTTCAACGCGTTTCGCTAACTCGCTCAGTTCGGGAGCTCCTAGCATGTCCGTAAACGTGAAGACACCGTATTTTCCTAAATTCATTGTCAAAGCCCCTCAATTTGTATCGTATTTAAAACTACCTTTTCGCAGAATTTGCTAAAGCTATAAATGTCTCAGCATCACTAGATTAGATGCGAAACCTATTAAATGTAACATTATTCAGAAAAATCTGTTAAAAATAAACTATAGTCTCTTGCAGTAACTTGATTGTATTAATTTTCATGGGTAATGATTGGTAAGAGCTACTACAAGTTGTTTGAAATCAGTCTCAAGCTAAGCCTGGGGCGGCTCATTTGACGTCAAATTTAAGGAGTCGGTAATGCTAGAACGAACTGTCTATTCTGAGGATTATGAGATCTTTAGATCAACCGTTAAAAAGTTCGTTGAAAAAGAAATTGTACCCTTTCACTCACAATGGGAAAAAGACGGAGTTGTCAGTCGCGAAGTTTGGAGATCAGCTGGTGAAAATGGACTACTTTGTTCTTTTGTGCCGACCGAATATGGTGGACCCGGCGGTGACTTCTTACACACTGCTATAGTTACTGAAGAACTGGCAAAGGTCGATGCTAGCGGGGTAGCGTTTCATCTCCACTCGGGAATAGTAGCGCCATATATTCTCAATCATGGCACGGAAGAACAAAAGAAAAAATGGCTGCCAGGAATGTGTTCTGGCCAAATAATTGGTGCTATAGCTATGACTGAGCCAGGTGCTGGTAGTGATCTGGCGGGAATAAAAACATCTGCGGTCAGAGACGGGGATGACTATACGTTGAATGGTCAGAAAACCTTCATTTCTAATGGGCATCTGGCCGACCTAGTCATCACAGCTTGTAAAACTGATGCCAGTGCTGGGGCGAAAGGGATAAGCCTGCTAGTAGTTGAACGAAATGACGGTGGTTTTACTAGGGGGCGAAACTTAGAAAAAATCGGTTGGAAGGCGCAAGACACTTCTGAGCTTTTTTACGCTGATGTCAAAGTAACCCCTGATAGGATGATTGGGAAAGAAAACATGGGTTTCAAGTATCTTATGGAGGAACTCGCACAAGAACGATTAATAGTAGGAATAAGAGCCGCATCCACTATTGAAGCCGCCTTATCAGAAACTGTCGAATATACTAAAGGCAGAGAAGCTTTCGGCAAGACTATTTTTTCATTCCAAAATACACGATTTAAATTGGCAGAAGCAAAGACCAAAGCTATGGTAGTGCGTAACTTCATCGATCATTGTCTTGAGCTCCATATGATGGAAGCGTTAGATGCCAATGACGCCGCTATGGCCAAGCTCTTCGCTACTGAGACTATGTGCGAAGTCCTAGATGATTGCTTGCAGCTTTTTGGTGGTTACGGCTACATGTGGGAATACCCTATCGCTAGACTATGGGCTGGTCAGAGGATAACCCGTATTGCGGGAGGCTCGAGCGAGGTAATGAAAGAAATTATCGCGCGGACACTATGAATGGTTAACTATACCGCCCAGATAAAAGATCGCCCGAGTCCGGAACAACAGTAGGCAAATTCAGGGACCGAAGAATTTGAAACACCGTAGCTGCGGCTGTAGACAATACCGGCACACTAAACATCTTTTGCGCTTCAGCTAGCGCGGCAAGCGACGGCATTTGCACACAAGCGGATAAGATCACTGCATCTGCTTCCGCTGTTTTCAGTTGATGAACGATCTTGAGTAGATTGTTGGGATCTTGACTACCGACCTCTAGGTTATTAGGAATTTCGAGAGAAATAGTATCTAAAACCTCAATATTCTCGTGCTCTATGTACCCCGCAACTAACGCAGTCAGGTTTTTCATATACGGCGTAATCAAGGCAACACGTCTAGCTCCAATCGCTTTTAAGGAATCGACAAGGCATCCTGCACTGGTCAGGATCCTAGTATCAGGCGCATCGTCAAAGGTCACTTGCTTCAATTTCTCTTCCACTGTTCGATGGAATCCAGAACCTTGAGACATAATCGCGACTAAACATGCCGACGCAATGACATCCATCCGAGCGTCGGTCAATTCAATCGCACAACGTTCCATATGAGAATTCATTTGTGCTAATTCTTCGGCGGAAACATTTTTCATAGGCGCCCTTGATGAATGGAACGTAAATCTCACGTCCTTGGGAACCTCAGCTCTTAAAAGCATCTCAGGCACCTCTGTTTCCATCGTAATATTGGAGCTGGGTACAATTTGTCCTATTCGATAAGTTTTGTAATTCATTAATCTTCCATTAAAATAAAAAGATAACCACCTTCAATAACAACTTCATAAGTTTTCAGGGGCACACTGCACGGTGCGACTGTCGCTTCACCTGTCCGAATGTCAAAGGCGCCCATGTGGAAGGGACAATAAACTTCGCTGCCGTCGATGTCGCCTTCGGCCATCGATGCGGCTCCATGCGTGCACGTATCATCGGTAGCAAAATATTCTCCGTCTAAGTTATAAATCGCTATGGGCTCACGACCGTCCAATTCGACTTGACGGATCTCATTAACTTCAAGCTCTTCAGCTAAAAATAATTGTACTTTGGACATACTATTAGCTCTCAATTTTAATTGGCTGAAAATTCTTCATGACGTGCTGACCCAGTGATAAAATAGTTGCGTCGTCATTTCGTCGCCCAATCAACTGTATGCCTAAGGGCATCTCATTGGGTCCAAAACCTACTGGTAAATTTAAACAAGGCACGCCGAGTAAAGTCCACATTACTTGGAATATAGGGTTACCGGTACCCCAACCCTCTGGCGCTTCCCCCGGCGCGCTCGGACAAATAATTGCATCAACATCTTTCAGTACCTCATTAACCCCTGAGCGACAGGCGTCTGCTAGTTTAAATGCAGCCATGAAAGCATCTTGAGAACAAGCTTGACCCTCTTCGATAACATCGATTAGTCCTTTGCTCATTGAATCAGAAGCAGTTTCATAATCGACTGAAAGAGAGTCACTTATCCCTTTGTAGAGAATTCGTCGATGTACCTCCACTAAATTCTCATAAGCAACGGGTAACTCAAACGGAAGAACATCGAAACCAAGCGACTGAAATTGCTCTCCAGTTTTCTCTAGCAATTCTTGGCTCTCTCGATCGGCGAAGTCCCACTGAAATGTTCGACATAGTCCAATCCGAGGTTTGCGAGCCTCCGGCCATGTTTTATTTTGGTCAATACCGCTAACAATAGAATAAAAGTCTTTAAGATCTTCAACATCTCTTGCCATATAACCCAGCGTATCGAAATATAATTGTAAAGGTAAAATACCCGTACCATCGGTCGTACCATGACTAGGTTTAAGCCCATAGACACCGCAGAAAGCTGCGGGGCGGATAAGAGAGCCCGCTGTTTGATTGCCAAACGCAATAGGTACCATATTATCTGCAACCGCAGCACCCGTTCCACTTGACGAGCCACCCGCTGTCCGATTCAAATCCAATGGATGACGAGTCTCGTTAGCAGTAAACATCGCGTACTCAGTAGTAACCAGCTTACCAAGCAAGACCGCTCCAGCTTCTCGCATTAACTTCACACATTTCGCATCCTCTAGAGGTTGACGACCCTCGTGGATGACGGTGCCTCGTTCTGTGCGAAAGTCCTTAGTATCGATAACGTCCTTAACACCGAAAGGCACTCCATGTAACTTAGATTTACTTTCGGACGCATCAGCAATAGCTGCTTGCCGCAAAGAAAATTCAGGATCAATATGAACAAACGCGCCCACATCATTGTTACGCTTGGCTATCCTATCTAAGCAAGCTTGAGTCAACTCAACAGAACTAATCTCTTTACTGGCCAACAATTCGGAGGCTTGAGTGGCGGTAAGATCATTCAGTTTCATGTTCCAAGTAACTCCAATAGTTGCTCATTAATGAATTCAGTATCAGCAACACAACGCCCAGAACCGGCCCAATGTCCCCATTCCGATTTTATTGTCCTCAACTCTGCGGCAGGCATAAAGCTAACCTCATTCCGGCTGTCCTCCGGGGGGAAATAGGCGTCCGTTGAAGACGGCATTACATAGACCTTGGCGCTGACAGACGATAGTGCCTTGATAAAATCGTCTCCATAAATCCTATTTTTTCCAACATTGGCAGACTGCCACGTGTTTATTTGCGCTAGAACATTGTTAGCGTCCATTGATAAATAGGTCTTCTCCCAGTAATTCAATAGATAGTCTTCCAAAGAAGAATATCCCAGTGTCCTGTAAAGCTCTTGTCTATAGAACCCCGCGGAGGGAGGCCAAGCTGCCCACGCTTTGGCAATACTGCGTAAGCCGTCAATCGGTTGAGCTTCGTACATTCCACCAAGCCATGCGGGATCCATAGTCAAAATAGCACGCATACCTTCCAAAAATACCCAATTATGATCAGATATTTTAGCCGACCCACAGATGGGCGCGGCCCTCTCCACCCACTCAGGAAAAAGTGCCGCCCAATGATAGGTCGCCACCCCACCCATCGAGTGTCCAACTACCAGCGCGAGCTTCTTGATACCTAATTCTTTCAGTAGTAACTGCTGCTGGATAAAGACGTTATCAGCCATAGTGACCAACGGGAAATTTTGGGCCATACCATGACTGGGCGAAGACGAGGCTCCGTTACCAAATAGATTCACAATCACGATAAAATAACGAGATGGATCCAATGCCATCTCTGAACCCACTAAGTACTGACTATTTTCGTGCGTACCACCAAAGTGTGTTAAGACCAACACTGCGTTATCGCCGGCGCTATTCAACTCCCCAAAAGTGGTATAGCCTAATTTTGCTTCCGGCAAGATTAGGCCTGACTCAAGCTTCACATCTCCGGCATGAAAAAAGTTACAAGAGTTATCAATCATGTCACTGGCAGAAGTTATAAGTTGAAATAATGCTGAAGACTTGTCTCAGCTATATAGAGGCTCAAGCCGCGAAACAGCATCAGCCAAAATTGGAGGGCCGACGATATCTCCATCATCGATGATTTGTTTGCCATCAATCCAAAAAGACTGTTCTTTCATAACGCAATCTGGGTGATTCTCGCCTCCGCCGTCGATCCATTGCGGCAACCCTAACCCGACGGCATTGCAGCCAATCACTCGTTGATCTTCAATGAAGGAGGTTCCAGTAAAACGCGCGGCAGGATGATACCCGCAAGTGAAATGCACAATGTTTCCATATTCACCATTACCAGCGCGCTTCAGCGAACGACGAATTGCCGAGAGCTCGGTTCCGCCACCAGCCACCTCTTGGATCTTCCCATCAATCTGGAAGACGTAAGGCTCGGATAGAACCGTGTAATATTCATGGAAAACTGCCTCACATACCACTGTTCCTCTCACGGTCTCCAGCTCAGGAATGACCATCACAGTGCCAGGCACAAAGTAGCCACCAGGTTTAGTCGCACGTTCGATCGCCAGACCTTCAGGATCAGCAAGGGTGAATGTCACGTCAGTTCCAAGTTTAGTGGCAAACCGACACTCTTTCCCCGCTGAGTCAGCGAGTAATTGGTTAAAAGCATCCGAGACCACAAAAACCTGATCTAA
Source organism: uncultured Pseudomonadota bacterium (assembly GCA_902557415.1). Classification (GTDB taxonomy): domain Bacteria; phylum Pseudomonadota; class Gammaproteobacteria; genus UBA4457. The sequence goes on from CACEAA010000002.1 coordinate 35,473, forward strand.
ATCAGCCTTGCTGAAAATTCGTACGATACCTTCAGCACCCAAATCCGCAGCCAAGAAATATCGTGTCCGATCATTTTTCATCGCAGAGTCGTATACCGCTGCACCCGCCATGTAGGGCATGCACAGATCAACCCACGCATCACAGTTCTGCGCAGCCGCTATCACTGGATCAGCCAAAAAAGGATTAGCCAAGCCTCCTTGAAATGGTAGTGGCGGAGACAAAATCATCGTGGCAACCTTAGCGCCTAACTCATGTGCCGCAATAACTAATGCATCAATCGCACGCTTCTCGGTATTCGTATCAGCCGTAATCAAAACGTGTTCTGACGGCACTACACACATCATCTCTCGCATCATAATTAGAGCGGCCTTAGCTAGATCAGGTCCTAGTTCAGTAACACGAGTCATTTATCTGATATCTCGCTTCTATTTATGACCCAGATCATCTACAGCATGCTTGATGGTTCCCATCACACCCGCTTCAAACGGTGAAACAGGGCCAGGTTTATAGAATCTTGATTTCATCCCTTTCTGTAACGCTTGTATCATGTCAGTATCTTCATCCATGAACGCTTTGTAGAAATCGACATACTGCTGAGCCTTCTCTTTAAAGTCGGGTTGAGAAAAATGCTCTTCAGGAAATAATTGATAAGTAATAGATACACTCGTATCAGGCCCCGTCGGCCAGTTGGTACCAATAGAAACGTAGTCAAATCTCGGGAACCACGCAACGTTCGGGGGAAGATGACTAGAGAATCCTCCGCTGTGTAACTCTTCGGGCAACCAGGGAATAGGGCCAAATAATGACTTTCCTTCGGGCACTAATGTCCCACCGGTAAATCGACCATGGTATCCGCCATCAAACGTCTTGTAGCGATAGCCTTCAAGAGGCTGAGCAGGGCCGAATGTTGCAGCGTGCAAAACGGCTATATGGTAAATGTCAGTCAAATTCTCATTCAAGAATTTCCAATTACTGGGGATATCCATCGTAAATTTATTTGCTAGCTTCAAGCGCCCCATCTGGTATGGCTCGTACGTTTTCGGGAAATCCCATGCCTCAAGACTATGCATCAGAGGATCAGCTTCTTCATCAAAGTTTATAAAAATAAACCCCTCCCAGAGCTCCGTTCGAATGCGGGGTAATGAGCAATTTTTTTTATCGAAATTTTTCGATTTCTCAAGATATTGCGCGTCCACAAGATTTCCACTAGTGTCATAAACCCATCCATGATAAGGACAGGAAAAGTATTTAGTACTTCCAGCTCCCCAGGCAACTTTAACACCACGATGTCTACATACGTTTGCAAAGGCCTGAATATTGCCGTTTTTCTCTCTAGTAACAACCACAGGTTCATCGCCAACATCATGCGTAAAGTAGTCGCCCGCTTTTTCAACCTCTTCCGCGCGACCAACGAGTAACCATTCTTTCATGAAGATTTCTTCGATTTCTCGCTCCATGACTTCTTCGGAAAAATAAACTCTGCCTGACTTATGATTTTGACTAATCTCGGGCGCTTCAGAGATCACGCTATAGCCAAATGTTTTAGGGTCGTACCGAAGTATGGGTGATTCTTCACTTTTTGCTGACATATGTGGGCTCCCAAAATATATTATGTAGCGCATCAAACGAACATTTGACAGTTCTTGTATTCATTCTGAGCAGATCTACTTGCAATTGCAACAGACAAAATACTAGTGTCAGGAAACGATTAACCCATTCTCGTGAATTAGTCGTAGTAAAGCGTGTTACTCGCCTTTGTAGACTGGGGCGCGTTTCTCCATGAACGCTCTAGGCCCCTCTTGCGCATCTTTAGACTGGAATACTGGAGTAGAGATTTCAGTTTCAAGTTTTAGTGCATCTTGTTCATTAACACCTAAACATGCGTGAGCAGATTTTCTGATTGCTTGCACTGCGATAGGACCATTACTCGCGATTTTTTGTGCAATTTGATTAGCAATAGACAGCGCATCGTTCTCCACTCGATTGAGAAAGCCAAATCCTAGAGCTTGATCAGCGGTGATCAAGTCACCCGTCAGGAGTAATTCCATGGCTACCGCAAAAGGCAATTGAGAGGGTAATCGCACAGTGGAACCACCCGCGGGGAAAATTGCCCATTTCACCTCTTGCACTCCAAACTTCGCTTCAGGTACCGAAACTCTTATGTCCGTTCCTTGTACAATCTCCATACCGCCGGCAATCGCATGGCCATTAATAGCAGCTATCACAGGCTTAATCGGATCAAACTCTCTTAGCAATGCAGTTTCAAGGATCGTCCTATCAGCAAGCATTCTCTCATCCCACTCATCTTCAGCAGAACGACTACCTGAGATAAGAGGGATCAATCTTCCTAAGTCTGCACCTGCACAAAATACGTCTCCTGTGCCAGTCAGCACCGCAACTCTAACTTCAGCATTATCACGAACGCTATGCCAAGCGTCCGTTAACCGACAAGCGACCTCCGGATTAATAGCATTTTTAGCTTCCGGTCGATTAATCGTGATTCTCGCGACATGTCCCTCAACTTGATAATCTACTAGTGCCATTATCATCTCCTTCCGCGTTGACTAATAAAACAGTAATCAGATTCTAGCGCCCCACACCGAAACGTCAAACATGTGAGCACTTTGCTATCGCTTCACGATAGAATAAAATTAAAAAGTTATGCAAAAATCAAATCTCCCAGACTGGAATCATGATTATTTACAAGCCGACGACTCTGCTCCTGACTGGTTCAAAGGTGCAGTTAATACGCCAGTAAAATCCAACTATGTGATGGTTGATGACTGTGCTATTCATTATCTGACCTGGGAAGCAAATGATTCACCACGCCACCCCCAAAAACCCGGACTCCTCTTTATTCACGGCGGCGGAGCACATGCGAACTGGTGGAGGTTTATTGCTCCAAGTTTTATCGATAAATATAGAGTTGCTGCTATCGACTTATCTGGTATGGGAGATAGTGAGAAAAGAGAAGAATATTCCGCCGCGCTGCGGGCTCAAGAAATTTTGCACGTACTAAAGGCGGCAGAATTAGGGCCACAACCTATAGTGATTGGGCACTCATTCGGGGGACTAATGACAATGCGCTTTGGCGCAGAATTTGGCGACCAGATTGGTGGCGCGATAATTGTCGACAGTCCCGTATTACCAGAAAGTGAAAAAGCCAGTGAGGTCCCACGCAGGGTGCTAAGTGTGCAACGGTACTACCCCACATTTGAAATTGGCCTTGAGCGCTTTCGTTTGCTGCCCGCACAAGAATGCAAAAACACATTCATAGTAGATTTTATAGCACGACATTCTCTGATAGAGACTGATATGGGTTGGACTTGGAAATTTGACGTGAAGGCAATGGGCGCAAACCGATGGTCTGAGCCCTTTCATGAACATCTAGCGAAAATGAAATGCCCGTCCGCTCTAATCGTAGCTGAAAATAGTGGGATTGTAAGTGCCGTTACTGCGGACTATATGTCTGATCTCATGGGCCCCGAATCGCCTATGATCAAAATAAAGGACTCGCATCACCACATCATGTTAGATCAACCCTTGTCTTTCATAGAGGCGGTTAAGAATCTGTTAGCTGACTGGGGAAAATTTAAACACATAAAAGAAATAGTCTGACTGATGGATCTGACTCCTTTTGTCGGACTTGGCGATGTCGTGTTTGGCCAATGCCGTGATACTATTTCTCAAAATATTGGAGCTCCTGAAAAAAAAATCACCCTGAAAAATGTGGAAAAATGGAGTTATCGATTATTACGAATAGAGCTTTCTTTCAGCCATGGTGCTGACTTCAGATTAACTAAAATAGTATCAAATCACCCTTATACCCTGGTGCTTGGATTTAATCCTATCGGCTTAAAAGAAACATTCTTAGTCCAGAAATTTCCTAACCTTCAATATACTGACAATAATTCAATGGAGGAACCTAGTCTTGGCCTAGTATTTACATTATCAAGAGGAGCCGTATCACACGTTATTATGCGCCCCCAAAAACATGAACAAACAGGCGAATATATGTGGCCTAAAACTTGTGACTTAAACTAACCGTAGACTCGTACTTTACTTGTCCCATACTCCACGGACAACAACCTGATTCGCATCCTCTAAGGATTTGATTGTGGCCAAAATATCTTGTTGGCCAAGACCGCTCGCTTGAAAACGCTTTAGCATCTTCTGCGCGACAGAAACCATCTCTAAATCCATATTAAGGTCCGTGGCGAGCTGCGTAGCTAAATCAATATCCTTACACGCAAGGTCGACAGTAAACGCAGTAGGTAAACGGTCCTGCAAAATAGTCTTGATACCTCCTTGCCACGTCAAACTACTACCACTACTGACCCTCACAATATCCCACAGCACTGTCGGGTTGACCCCAGCTTTTGAAGCTAGCACGATCGCTTCAGCATTAGCCATCATTATTGAAAAGGCTAGGCTATTGTTTATCAACTTCGCGACATTACCAGAACCCACATCGCCTGCATGAAAAATATTTTCACCCATGGTTGAAAGCAGCTCTTCCACCCTGTCAAAGAGTGCTTTATCGCCTCCGACCATGATCGTAAGGATACCTTTTTTCGCGCCTCGAACACCGCCACTAACCGGCGCGTCTAAAAACCCTACCCCCACTCTCTTCGCCTCTTCAGCTATACCCTTTACAAGCTCAGGAGAATTGGTGCTCATATCTATTAATATTTGTCCCGAGACCATCGAGGGCAAAACCTCCGCAAAAACTGAAGCGACTTCGGAGGGCCCCGGCAATGACAAAATAACCAAGTCAGAACCGATCGCGAGGCTCGTTAGACTTTCCGCTCGTTTTGCTCCCGCCCTTTCTAACTCTTTGGTCGCACCGGGATTTACATCGTACACTGTCAGCAAGTGGTCACCAGCTAGGATATTGGCTGCCATCGGCGCACCCATGTTCCCCGTGCCAACAAATCCAACTTTCAAACCAAACTCCTTATAGTAAAGCTTTTAAAATACTTCCGTTATACTTCAGCGACAGTTACTGCCAAAACCACTTAGAGTCGTTCTCCGGCAGGGAAAAAACAAATAATGCGCTCCCGTAAGTTTCCAAAGGAGGAGCACCTACTATAGCTGCGGCAATACCTCCCCCACCGCTCGGGATAGCAATAAATTGTTTTCCATTCATCCGCCAAGTAATAGGCTGACTGCGAATTGAAGAACCTGTTTGGAACTTCCACAGAACCTCTCCGGTTTCATCGTCAAGGGCTAGAGCGTACCCACTCTGGTTGCCAGAAAAAACAAGTCCACCTTTAGTGGCTAACGCGCCGCCCATCAAAGGGTATTTATCCTGATATTTCCATTTTATTTTTCTTGATTCAGGTTCGACCGCAACTAGGACACCATACGCCGAACCCACTTCGCCCTCGGTGATACCCGGACCTCCCCCCCAAAACGGAACTCCTTGAACAAACTCCATACTTTCTTTAGTCATTTTCCCGCACGATTCAATACTGGGTACATACATTAATCGAGTCGACTCACTCCACGCATAGCTCCAAGAACCATTATTACCACCAACATTTCCAGGGCAGATAAACTCCTCATTCCCTCCAGCTTTAGGCACATAACGGGGGTCGACTTCGGGGCGACCATTTTCGTCCAATCCCTTGGACCAATTTAAGCGATCTGTGTACTGAAAGGCATGTAAAAATTTGCCACTAGTGGCATCTAATGTATACACATAGCCATTTCGGTTGGCCTGCATTAACGCTCGGACCGTTTTGCCTTCAAATTCGACATCGGCAACCACAATTCCATTGGTGGCATCATAGTCCCATACGTCATGAGGCGTGAACTGGAAATACCACTCCAACTCGCCAGTTTCTGGGTGTAGGGCTAAAACAGAGTTAGTGTATAAGTTGTCTCCTAACCGAGCATCGCCATTCCAATCCGGGGAAGGGTTCCCAACAGGCCAATAAATCAAATTCGTTTGCGGATCATATGTCCCAGTCGACCAAGTTGGCCCACCCCCAGTTTTCCAAGAGTCGCCCTCCCAAGTCTCAACCCCAGGCTCACCAGCAACGGGTACGGTATACTTCCTCCATTCCAAATTCCCTGTTGAAGTATTGTAAGCATCAACAAAGCCGCGAGCTGCATACTCACCCCCTGCGATTCCTGTAACAACTAAATCTCCGACTATTAATGGAGCGCTGGTAGCACTGTATCCTATTTTATAGTCGTGCATTTCCACATTCCATCGAACTTCCCCTGTCTCAAGATCAATCGCCAGAAGTCGTGCATCCAATGTGGCCATAAATAAAAGATCGTCTTTGATGGCGACCCCTCGGTTAACCGGGCCACAGCAAAGAATCAAGTCACTAGGCATGTCATGTTCAAAATGCCAAAGTACCTCGCCAGTCTCAGCATCAAGCGCCCACAAATTGTTATAGGGCGCGGTTAAGTACATAACCCCATCCGCTACCACAGGCGAAGCCGACAGCTGACCCACAATTCCCGTTTGAAAAACCCAAACAGGTGCTAGTCCACTCACGTTACTTTTATTTACGTCGTCGAGATGACTAAAACGCCAATTCCCATAATTGCCGCCGTACATAAGCCAATCACTAGAGTTCTCGGTCCCTCGCAAAAGTCGCTCAGTGCTGACAGGACTCGTAACTTTCGCAGATAGGGTACAGGTAATAGTAGCTACGACTATTGCCGTAGCAATGGAGTTAACTATTTTCATTAATCCTCCCCAAAAATAATGACCGCACTCAACTTAAAACCAACTAATCCTCAATATATTGATCTTATCTCGCCGACTGTAATTCATTTAACGCACCCAACGTATAAGTCTGAGCATAAGGCCGTCTGTCAGGTAGGTTGTATTTTTTCATTAAACCACTGAGTTCACCGCTAGCATCTATATCTGCTAAAATGTCCCCAACTTGCCTTCTTAATACCTCGTTACTCGATAATGTAACAAAATGAACATTCCAGCGGAGAGCGATAGGAGGTTCGTAATTATCAACAAAACCACCTGATCTTTCCTGATCCGAGCCGCGCAGCAGCCATCCCGCTGTTGGACCCCATAATAATCCAGCGTCAGCCTCTCCATTAAAAACACCATTTATCGCATCGGCTGCAGAAAAATAAGTTTTTGATTTAGCACCAAGCATTTTTAAGGCAAAATGGGCAACTGTCTGTGATTGAATAGCAACATTCTTAGAACGTAGTCGACGCAGATTAGTGCTCGTTTCGTCAGAAAAAGAAATCAGTTCAAATGCCGCAGCGTAGTAGGCAGGGCCGAGCACGATAGTTTTACCGCTCTCTTCAAAAGATTCCGAAGTTCCAGGCACGCTCAGTATAACGTCGCACTCACCTTTAGCCAGTCTTCGGAATGGATAGTCACTTTCAATTTCTTGGATCTGGGTGCTATTAGGTACCCAAACTGGGACAAACTCACGTCCCATTGTCTTGGCTACTTTCGCACCGAGTTCATAATCAAAGCCATCGATTGTAGCTTTACCCGAGTAAGGCAAATTATCCTCAAGCAAACAGACACTGAGCGGTGCAATCTCGTCGGAAAGTGCCGAAAAGGATACCAGCACTCCTAAAAATAAGAGGGAGGCGATCCTCCCTCTGAAACTACTTACTCCCAAAACCATTTAGTTTTAGGTAGTGCAAAAACAAGCAATGCGTTTCCGTTGGTACCCTTCTCAGGGGCTCCAGAAAGTCCCGGAACTAAGCCTCCCATACCACTGCCAATAGCTACGTATTGCGTGCCATCAACCTCCCATGTGATTGGTTGACTGCGCACTGAAGAACCGGTCTGGAACCTCCAAAGTTCTTCACCAGTAGCATCATCCAAAGCAAAGGCGTAACCGTCCTGATCCCCACTAAAGACCACTCCACCAGCAGTGGCCAGAGCACCACCAACGAACGGATATTCACTACGATATTTCCATTTTACCTCACCACCGACCGGATCAATCGCAGCTAAAATACCATAACTCGAACCGTCGTCAGTCTCAGGCGTTGAAGGGCCACCCCCCCAAAACGGAGTACCCTGAATAAAGACCATATCCTCTTTAAATACCCCCATACAGGACTCTACTGACGGCACATACATAAGTTCTGAAGACTTACTGTAAGCATAGCTCCAAGAACCATTGTGTCCGCCACTTAATCCAGGACACACCGGATCACCGGCCTCGCCCGCCTGAGGAACCGCTTCGGGATTTACCTGAGGCCGTCCATTAGCATCCAAGCCAGTAGACCAAGTCAGCCGATCCGTATATTGGAACCCCTTCATATAGGCGCCAGTTGTGGCATCTAAGACATACACATACCCGTTGCGATTGGGTTGCATTAGAACCCGAACAGTTTTCCCATCAACAACTATATCATCCACAACAATTCCATTAGTGGAATCATAGTCCCACATATCATGCGGTGTAAATTGGAAGTACCACTCCATTTCGCCTGTCTTAGGATCTAGTGCTAAAACAGAGTTTGTGTAAAGGTTATCTCCTTCTCGAACATCACCATTCCAGTCAGGACTGGGATTACCTACCGGCCAATATAAGAGATCAGTTTGTGGATCATAAGTACCGATTGCCCACGTAGGACCGCCGCCAGTTTTCCAAGAGTCGCCTGCCCAGGTCTCAACCCCTTTTTCACCCTCAGAGGGTACTGTATAACGACGCCATAAACGTTCGCCAGTAGTAAGCGCATAAGCATCAATAAAACCTCTCGCGCCGTATTCGCCACCCGCAATACCTGTAATCACCATATCACCAACGATAAGCGGAGAGCTGGTTCCACTGTAACCTTTCTTGTAGTCTTCCAGCTCAGCAGTCCAGAGGATTTCGCCATTTGAGCGTTGGATGGCCAATAGCTTTGCGTCTAAAGTAGCCATAAAAAGTAAATCGTCCTTGATCGCGACACCACGATTCGCTGGGCCGCAGCAAAGGATCAAATCACTCGGCATGTCATGCTCAAAATGCCAAATAACTTCTCCTGTTTTAGCATCTAACGCCCATAAATTGTTATAGGGCGCACTCACATACATCACTCCATCCGCAACGATTGGTGATCCCGATAATTGGCCCGTTAATCCTGTTTGAAATATCCAGACAGGGGCAAGCTTGCTTACATTGTCTTTATTAATAGTATCGATGGGACTATATCGCCAATTCGCATAGTTACCCCCATACATGTACCAGCCATCTGTCTTGTCAGTCCCTTTGAGTAGATCTTCGCTACTGACGGGTTCTCCCGTGTAACTGAACTCTAACTCGACCGAATCAGCGGCAAACGTGGGCGGCCCCAATAATAGTGCTAGCCCAGCGCATACCGCTAAAATATTATTCATGTTCATTCATATACCCCTCATTCTTTGATTCCTACTATATCCACTAATCTTAACTCAATTCAACACTTTATGTCGGCGAATCTAAATCAAACTTTGGTGACCTTTTTTCTCTATGTGATCGCACACCTTCGGCGGCTTCAGGAGAGGCAAACCCTAACATCTCCAATGCTGTAGACGCGTCGAAGCTGGGACCAGCCATTCGATACCAATTATTTAGAGCGTACTTAGTCCATCTAGTGGCGGCAGGCGCGCTATCACGCAATCGTTCAGCAATATGTATTGCTTTAGCTTGCAATTCGTTGTCCTCGACACATAGCGAAACCATGCCCAAACGCTCTGCCTCTTCACCGTCCATAGGTTCGCACAAAAGCAAATGGTACTTCGCTTTAGCCATACCACAGAGAAGTGGCCAGTTGATCACCGCAGAGTCGCCCGCGGCTACTCCTAACCGTGTGTGACCATCGACTATTTTCGCAGACTTCCCTGCGATTGAAATATCGGCTAACAACCCCGCCACTAGGCCCGCGCCAACTGCGGCACCATTAATAGCCGAAACTATTGGTTTAGAGCAGTTTATAATGTTGTAAACCAGATCTCGAGCTTCTTTCCAGGAACGAGCTCGCGCTTTATGATCCTCTATCATATCTTCAATCATCCCAAAATCCCCGCCTGCGGAGAATGCCTTACCTTTGCCGGTCAAGATCACTGAACTTACGTTTTCGTCTTCATCTATATCCCGCCAGATATAAGTCAGTTCTCGATGTCCCTCGGCATCAAGAGAGTTCATAGTCTCCGGCTTATCAAATGTGATTCGTAAGATTCGATCGCCGGGACTGTCAATCTTCAGCGCGTGATATTTTCTATAGCGGTCAAGCATGATTTCACCTCAAGTAATATTTTTTTCATTTCTAAGTTTTAAAGACATCAGCATCGATATTATGGTGACATTATACAGGGGACTAATATAGCGTAACATTGTAGGATACTACGACTGCTGTATTTGCTATAGATGAGAAATATCTGAGGGAGATGCCACTAATGCCTGATTTGCTTGTAAATATTGAGGATCACATCGCTACGTTAACTCTCAATCGCCCCGAGGCCCGTAACGCGTTAAGCGAGGAAATGAGAACACTACTAAAAGAGTCTCTTTGCGAGATCGAAAGTGACGACAATGTGCGATGTGTTGTTATACGAGGAGCCGGTGAACATTTCATGGCAGGGGGCGATGTGAAATCCATGTCGACCATGTTGGATGAAGAACCCGAAAAAATACGAGTAGCCTTCCGAAAAAGGATTTATGAAGGTATCAATTCAATCATGCTTTCGATCAGACGCATGCCGAAACCGGTTATTGCTAGCGTTTCAGGAGCAGCCGCCGGCGCGGGTGTGAGTATGGCCATGTCATGTGATCTAGTTATAGCCGATAGCGATTCATTTTTCACTTTGGCTTACTGTCATATTGGTACGACTCCTGATGGAGGCGCCTCTTTCCAGCTCCCGAGAAGTGTCGGAGTTAAAAGAGCTATGGAAATCGCACTTCTAGGAGATCGTTACGATGCAGAAACGGCAAGATCCCTTGGTATGATTAATTTTGTGAGCAAGCCCGGAGAGTTAGCAAACGAAACACAAAAGCTGGCGAATAGGCTATCGCTGGGACCTACCCATGTTTACGCAAACACCAAAAAACTACTCTACCAATCAATAGGTAACGATTTTGAAACACAGCTTCAAATGGAGGCTGATTTTTTCGCTGATTGCGCGTCCCGCAAAGATTTTAAAGAAGGTGTTACGGCCTTTGTGGAAAAAAGAAGGACGAATTTCAAAGGGAATTAATTGTTTAGCTCCAAGCGAACTTAGGTTGGTCAAAATGAGCAACTCGAGTTGATTTTCCTAGCACGGCGACTTCCCTAAATTGATAGATAATCGCGGCAGTTGGAGCGGCAATCCAGTCATCGCCGACAGGCATACGTAATACTGGGTGTGGCCCGTCGCCAGGATCTAGTAAAGGTGCGTCATCGCGAAGAAATTCAGAAATAGGTATCCTATGAATGGATTCTACTTCGGCTGGATTCGGCTCCAGGTTTTTCTGATTCCCCGCCCAACACACGACGGGTGTCATTATAAAACCTGAGCGAGTTACGAAGTCATCCAGGCGACCAATAATGTTTTCTTCAGAAACCTTGAGGCCAATTTCTTCCCGCATCTCTCGAAGGGCCGCCAATTCCGGAGTTTCTCCTTTCTCTAGACGTCCCCCTGGAAAAGACCACTGTCCAGCATGATTTCGTAAGCGACTGGAGCGCCGAGTCAAAATTAGAGACGCACTTTCTTGCCACACTTTGAACTGAGCCATCCCAGAGAGGACAGGGCCAAACCCACTATCAACAATCGTAACAGCGACCGCAGCAGATCGACCGTCTGTACTAGCCTGAATATAGTCAAATTCTTTTAAGTTTGATTCGACAAGTCTCCTAAACTTAGGGTCTACTAAGTGAGCCATAAACTAAATCACCATTAAATATCAAGTAAAAATACTAAACACCATAATGCCCGTACTCGAGAAAACAAATTAGGTCGCAGTATTGACGTGCGCACCAAGATTACGGCACGATTAGCGTAACTAAAAAACTATTATACATCAGGTTTCACAATGCAATTTTCTCTGACTGACGAACAGACTATGATTCAAGACACGGCAAGGCGTTTCGCTGAAACAGAACTGTCGCCTGTAGCCGCCATACTGGAAGATGCTAGCGAAAGACCCACGTACCTCAAAAACTTAAAAAAACTCGCCGATATAGGCTTCATGGGCCTAAATATATCCTCAGACTACGGCGGATCTGAGGCTGGTGTGATCCCATTTAGTTTAGCACTCACTGAAATTGGACGAGCGTGCGCATCGACGGCAGTGGCGATGTCAGTAAATAACCTAGTTGGCGAGGTAGTACAGTCAATCGGCACCGAGGACCAGAAAAATCAATATATCCCAAAGCTGTGTAGTGGGGAGTTCGCTTGCGCATCATTTTGTCTCACAGAAGCGGGGGCTGGTTCGGATCCCTCTCGATTAAAAACTCTTGCTACAAAAGACGGGGCTGAGTGGGTACTTAATGGCAGTAAAATGTGGATTAGTAGTGCCGAGTACGCAGGTTTTTTTGTCGTCTGGGCTGTCACCGATCCGACGCTCCCTGCGGGAAAAGGAATCTCCTGCTTCCTCGTTGATGCTGATAACCCTGGAGTAACGATAGGAACAGCCGAAAATAAAATGGGGCAACAAGCATCATCAACGAATTCGGTACATTTTGATGATTGCAGAATTTCTAATAACGCGATGCTTGGGACCGAAAACCAGGGATTTAAGATTGCAGTGGGGGAATTGGTGGGGGGTAGAATAGGTATTGCGTCTCTTGCGCTTGGATTAGGCTCCGCTGCAATTGATTTTGCCAGAAAATATACTACGGAACGTGAACAGTTCGGTGAAAAAATAAGTAATTTTCAGGGGCCTCAATTCATGATGGCCGACACTTATACTGAAAAAGAGGCGGCAAGGCTAATGGTTCTGCAAGCTGCCTGGAAAAAAGATAATAATGAACCGTATATGAAAGCAGCGTCGATGGCTAAACTCTACTGCACTGAATGGGCAAATAGAGCCTGCTACACTGCCCTCCAATTGATGGGAGGCGCTGGTTATACTAAGGACTACCCACTTGAGCGCTATACTAGGGACGCTCGAGTAACTACGATTTACGAGGGAACTAGCGAAATACAGCGGGTCATAATAGCAAGAGAGCTACTGAAAGAAATTGCATAATCAACAAACTTAACTAAACTGACAAAGAAAATAACGATAGAAGTCACACTCAAGTTGGAGGAATAAATCATGAGAATGGAAAAATTATTATCGTATCACGCGAATTTGCTGCCCGGGTTAGATGTCGGTGAGGGTCCTTTTGGGAACAGGCTAATAGTCGAAGTCGAGGGTGGCGAATTTGAAGGTCCTAAGCTAAAGGGAACCATCAGAAAACATGCTGCCGCGGACTGGTTAACACTTCGTGAGGACTACGGACACCTTGACGTGAGAGCTACCTTTGAAACACATGATGGTGCTTATATATTTGTAGAATACAAAGGTAAACTCGAGATGACTGCTGCAGTGCAAGCCGCCCTGAGCACAGGAGAAGGTTCTACAGAAATCGGTGATCAATACTTCTTTACAGAGATACTTATGCAAACCGGTGACGAGCGATACAAATGGGTGAACAATATTATATGTGTAGGTCAAGGGAGAATTCTTCCTGGGCGTGTGGAGTATGATGTCTATCAAGCTATGAATGACTAATGCGATAATATCTAGGGCAAAACTAAATTATGAAATTCGGTTTATTCTATGAACTATCAACTCCTCGGCCTTTTACTACCGAGAATCAACGTATGGTCATTGAAAACGCAATTGAGCAAACAGTACTCGCTGATCAGTTGGGCTTTTCGAGCGTATGGTGCGTAGAGCATCATTTTCTTGAAGAATACAGTCATTCTAGCTGTCCCGATATGTTTCTCACTGCGGTAGCTAGAGAAACTAAGGATATTCGAGTGTGCTTTGGCATTGGAACTTGCGTTCCCGCAATGCACTCTCCTATCCGATGGGCCGAAAAAGCTGCTTATCTTGACATGCTTTCCAATGGACGCGTTGAGTTCGGCACGGGACGCTCTTCTACTTGGAATGAACTCGGCGGCTTTGAGGCTAATGTTGATGATACAAAAAAAAGCTGGGACGAGTACTGCCGGGTCATACCCAAAATGTGGACTCAAGAGAGATTTTCGTATGAAGGTAATTATTTCAGTATGCCAGAGCGGTGCATCCTACCTAAGCCAGTGCAACAACCCCATCCCCCTATGTGGGTAGCAGTCACTGCTCCTGGCACCGAGTTAGATGCAGCTGATAGAGGTATGGGCGCGTTGATTCTTTCTATATCTGATGTTGAACGCAATGTTCCCAGAATTCAAGAGTACCGGGAACATATAAAAAAATGTGAGCCCGTAGGTGAATTTATTAACGACCAAGTGGCAATCGCTAATTGGATGTATTGTCACGAAGACAGTGAACACGCAAAACAAAAAGGGAACGAGCTGATTGGAACGTTTGGCTATATGGCGGGCCAAACGGTAGAAATATCTGAGGCGTACCCCGCTAACAGTTACAAAGCTCTTGGCCTGCTAGGCTCTTTAAGGCAGGATCCGAACGCTCCAGGCGATAAGAAAAATCCGCCTGCAAGTGGACTATGTTTCGGAGATCCGGCTACGATAATCAAAACTATCAAACTCTGGGAAGATGCTGGGGCCGATCAGATAATTTTCATGGTCCAAGCGCGCGAGCATTTACCCCAAGAAGAAGTCCTTAAAAGCATGCGTCTTTTCGCGAACGAAGTTATGCCACATTTTAATGAAGATAAAACACCGATGAAAGCAAGCGCGTGAGATATCCAGAGTTACTTTACGGCCGCGGGGATCCTAAAACTATCGCGGTTAGCAAAATCCCTCTTGATTTAAAAGATAGTTCTAATATCGACATCGACAATGTTGAGATTTTTTATACATTATATGAACTGAAAATGAGCATTGCTGAGGCAATCTTACCGGCGAGCCTTCATCCCAGTATTCCAGCTCTTTTCAGTATAACATTCCTCTCCGGAGAGCACGAGACAACTGGGCCCTTCAATCTTGCTTACATTGGTATTGCTTGTCGTACCGGAATAAAACCGAGACATCTAATAATTAAATCATTTTGTGATAATGATGTCGCTCTCAAACTATTCGCGACACGCTATGGTTTCAATCCATCTTTAGCGGAGGTTTCGTGCAGAGAAACTTACGACAGAGTGAATGGAAGAATCTGTCATGAAGACCGAATAGTCGCAGATATTAGCATCGGTAATTGCATCCCACTCGTTGGATCAGGTGGCGTGGTAAAATATTCACCAGCTTTGAATGCTTGCGCGCTAGATTCTCAGACCAAACTAGTCCAATTTGAAGCGAATTACGAATTTAAAACAGTCATTCGTGGAGAGCCTTCAGACCAGGTATTCGATTCCAAAGAACTAGGCCATGAAGGCTTGAATACTCATTATCCGGTAGCAGGTACATATGCTGTGACAAATATCAATCTCTTACCCGCTCGTTTCCAAGTTGATTTAGTCAATCCAGCTGAAACAGGTGGAGCAAGCAAAATCACGAAAACGTAACGTGAAAAATAACGTTGTAGCTCCCCACAAAGAGGGAGCCACAAAACCGCTAATTAACGAAATGCCGGCATAACTAATTCAGCGAAATCTCGATATACCTTGTGTGCCTGATCAGCATCGGGAAGGATATTCAATTCCTTAAGTCCAGATTTTTCCCTGGCTTTCATCTCTTCAATAATTTCTTCTGGTGTACCTGCTAAGCACGTAGCCTTTATAGCTTCTGGCGTAACGAATTTCCTTTCCTCCGGCTGCATGTAGGTACAATGACCATCATGTATTTGTCGGAAACGTGCGTCTTCAGGCAGAGAAAACTTGCTAACTCGATCTACGTATTCTTCCCAGACACTCGCGAAGTGAGCTGGCACCATATCATCATTTTCTCCGTACTTTTTCCAAATCTCATAGAAAAAATGTAGCTCACATGTCACCCAAGACCCTACCTCATCTATGACTCGGTCATCAGTCAACTTCTCACCTGGACGAAGTACGCAACCCGCAGTCAATACCGACGTTTGGAAGTTTTCATCCAATGTTCGTCCCGCAGCAGCAGCACCGCCATGGATTCGCTCTAGCTTATCCGATATTTCATTCGGAGCACCGCCAATCGTGACCCAACCATCGCCGTAAGCTCCAGTCGCCTCTAGTGCTTTAGGTCCATTAGCAGCAACATAAATGGGGATTTTATTATCTAAATTTAAGTAGTAGCGGTCGCGATGTAAGAACTGGATCTCTTGAGTTCTCCCGCGGAAAGTATAATCTACCGCATCACCATCAAGTAAGGACCGCAAGACCCTCAAGTATTCCCTGAATTCCTTCACAGGCATTGGATCCTGACCCATTACGCGCATTGCAGTGTGTCCCGTTCCAATCCCTAGGAACGTCCGACCGGGTGCCAACTGATTAATAGTACCGATAGAGTGGGCGGTAACTGGAGCAATTCTAGTTCCAGGGATAGCAACACCGGTACCGATTTCAATTCGCTTAGTATTCACCGCAGCAAGCGCCATCGTTGCGTAGCAATCCGACCAGATCATCTGAGAATCAGGAACCCACGCGCGGTCATAGCCTAATTCCTCAGCATACCTGATTAAGTCCCAACGATTTATATTAGGGTCTATAGTCACCGCAAATTTCATGTCTCTCTCCTTGGCAATCCGCCTTATCTATTAGTATTGCAAAAATATTATATTTATCTTGGTAGAATATATAGTGCCAGCGTCCTAAACTCTGCCAAACTGATTTTATCGGAATGCAGGGATCACGAGTTCCGCGAAATCTCTGTAGACTTTCCGCGCAGTATCCGCTGAAGGCATAATACTTATGTCTTTTACACCATTCTTCTCTTTTTCCTTTATTTTTTCGATTATTTCATCGGGGCTCCCAACTAAAGCAGAAGCGGCAATAGCATCTGGTGTCACAAATTTCCTCTCTTCCGGTACTAGATGAGTCGCGTGATCAAGGTGGATCTGCCTAAAGCGGGCGTTTTCTGGTAGCGAATAATTGTCGACCCGACTGACGTAGTCCTGCCAAAGATTAGCGAAATGTGCTGGTACCAGATCTTCCGGCTCGCCCGCTTTTTTCCAGATCTCATAAAAGAAATGGAGCTCGGTGGTCACCCACGAGCCAATCTCATCAATTACTCTATCATCTGTTAGTTTGTCTCCCGATCTCAATATACTTGGCGCGGTTAAAAACGATGTAAAAAAATCGTCACCTATCGTTCGACCAATAGCCTGCGCCCCGCCCTGAATCTGCTCCAAACGACTTGAAATTTCATCTGAATCACCACCTATAGTTACCCAACCATCACCGTAAGCCCCTGTCGCCTCGCAAGCTTTTGGACCATTCGCGGCAACATAAATAGGAATAGGGTTATCCAAATTTAAGTAACGACGCTCGCGATGAAGAAACTGGATTTCCTGAGTTCGCCCCCGATACGTATAGTCTACGGCTTCGCCCCCCAGTAAAGCTCTCAGTACACGCAGGTACTCGCGAAATTCTCGAACAGGCATGGGATTTTGACCCATTACTCTCATAGCGGTATGACCAGTACCCAGACCTAGGAAAACTCTCCCAGGAGCTAATTGATTGATTGTGGCGATCGAATGGGCAGTAACAGGTGCGATCCGCGTACCCGGAATGGAGACTCCTGTGCCAATTTTTATTCTTCGCGTGTTCGCTGCCGCTAAGGCTAAAATCGCGTAGCAATCTGACCAGATCATTTGAGAATCGGGGACCCATGCGCGGTCGTACCCTAGCTCTTCAGCGTACCTAATGAGATCCCAGTCATTAATATTGGGATCAATTATCACAGAGAACTCCATCGCACCACTCCCCTTGCTATTATAGTACTCAGACAAACAGTAGCACTTTTGATAATCACTTCAAGAACAATTGTTCCAAAAATATACTGATTATGGGCCGATCACCCTCTACCTATGAGAGGCATTTTCGAGGCCATAACTGTCATGAACTGCACATTAGCTTCCAACGGTAAACTTGCCATGTGCAAAACCGCGTTTGCCACGTGTTCGACATCCATCGTTGGCTCTTTCTCTATTGCTCCGTTCGCTTGTTTAACTCCCCGAGTCATAGGTACTGCCATTTCCGTTAACGCATTACCAACGTCAATTTGACTACAACAGATATTAAATGGACGTCCGTCTAAAGATAAGCTTTTTGTCAAGCCAGTGATCGCATGCTTTGTGGTGGTATAAGGTACCGACCCGGGCCTAGGTACTTGCGCCGAGATTGACCCGTTGTTGATAATCCGCCCCCCTTGCGGTGACTGTGCTCGCATTAATCGAAAGGCCTGCTGAGCTAACAAAAAGGAACCCGTAACATTGGTTTGCAAAACATCCATCCAGGTCTCATGTGAAATTTCATCTATCAAACAATACGGACTTCCGATTCCTGCATTATTAAAAAGTACGTCTATTCTGCCGTGGTCTAACTCAATCTTTACAAAAGCCTGTCTTACCTGCTCTCGATCGGTCACATCACATACGAGAACATCAGCAGAAGCCGCGCCAGCAGCAGTCTCTAAAAGAGTACTCTGCTTACGACCCATCAATACCACTGTGTAACCATTTGCTAAAAATTTACGTGCAGTAGCACGGCCAATGCCACTACCTGCACCGCTTATTAGCGCAATAGGCAATGCATTCATTAGTTAACCGCCCTATCACCTTCAGGCCAGAACTTTTTGCGTATCACTTTCTTGTCAGTTTTACCAACGGCTGTTTTAGGAATTTCATCCCAAAATTCAACTGATTTAGGCGTCTTAACACTTCCGAGCTTATCACGACAAACTCTAATTACATCAGTCTCATCAATCATGTGCCCAGGGTTGAGAACTACTATCGCTTTAATCAACTCTCCCCATTTTTCGTCAGGAACTCCTATCACTGCGCACTCTAATATTTCAGGCAGTGCTAAGATAGGAGACTCTACTTCAGTTGCAAAGACATTAAATCCGCCAGTTATAATCATGTCTTTCTTTCGATCAACGATATATAAAAAATTATCCTGATCTAAATATCCGATATCACCAGTGTGATGCCATCCGAACTGTCTTGCCTCAATATTCGCATCTGGCTTTTCAAAATAGCCAGGGGTGACCAAAGGTCCTCTGCAACAGATCTCACCTCGCTCACCAATATCCATCACATTACCACTATCATCCAAAATAGAAACTTGGGTACATGAGGTCACTTCCCCGCAGCTTTTCAATCGTTCGGGCTTAATCCCCTTTGCAGCTTCTGCCACAACCTGACAAGAAAGCATTGAAACCAACATGGGCGCTTCAGCTTGCCCATAACACTGACAGATAACGGGACCAAAAACATCAACACCTCGTTTGAATTTATCAGGAGATACAGGTGCCGCGGCGATCAGAATCTGCCTTAAACTACTGCAGTCATAATCTCTGACACTGGGATGGTCCAAAAGTGCATAATATGCAGTTGGAGGTAAAAATATGTGCGTAACTCTGTCTCGCTGGATACTCTCTAATACTGCAGTGGCATCAAAACTTTTGTGAATCACAGTGGTGCCCGCGACGGGAGCAAAAATATTAATGATAATTCCAGCCGCGTGTGTGATTGGCGCCACGGCAAGATGCACAATATCCTCTGTCTGATTATCAACATAGTGTTTGAGTCCGAGTTCGACCATAGTCACTACATTCGCATTATTTATCTCTACGCCCTTCGAGGGGCCCGTGGTGCCGCCGGTCGGCCAGCGCGAAAAAATAGCATTCGGATTACCGAAAGGATCTGACCAATCCGGTATTTCAGTAGACACCCCTTTTGCACAAAATGCCTGTAACGAGGGATATCCTAAATCTGCACTATCTAGACATATAGCACCTTTCAGATCCGGAATAAGATCGATAGCCTCCTGTGCCAAATGGGCAACCTCGGTATGAAAAAAAATCCATCGAGTTTTCGTGTAGCGCATATATTCAGCATTGCTACTCGCACTATTTCTTACGTTGACAGGGATCCAAGCGCCGCCTGCCCTCAAAATCGAAAAAACACCTATGACCGCCGTCGCATGATTGTGTGAATAAACCGCTACTGAATCACCAAACTCGAAGCCAGCTGCGTATAGTCCTTTAGCAATATTGTCGATTAATTCTGCGGCCTGCTTATAGGAATACTTTACGTCTTCGCTGACTAAAAAATCTCGATTGGGATTTTTTCTCACTCCCCTTTCAAAATAATCTATTGGTCTCATAACTGCACCTCCCTATCCTAAAAACTCACCGCAAACAATATTTCTGACGCGTAAGATATCACGCACAATACTTGAATGATAAAACTTCTACACAATAAAACATCGAGAATAACATTTAAAAAAGACGCCCTAAAATATCTAGTTTATGCTTCCCTCACCTGCCACCATGAGCTCAGGATTAAAACCTTTCTTCTGCGCGATTCGCAGTAGATTGTTATAGAGTTCATTAGAAATACTTTTATCTCTCGCTAATACCCAGAGATATTTTCGGTCCGGCGAGCCTACGAGAACAACACTATAATCTGGGTCTATTTCTAACACCCAATAATCACCCCATACCGCTGACAGAAACCCTAGCCAGGCGGGCGCAAATCGAACTTCCAAGCGAGCGGGGTCAGAGTACTTTTTATTTAACCTACCCTGACCTTTAGCCCGACGTAAGACTCCATCGCGATCCCTACAGGAATTAATAATACTCATGCGAGCATCAGTAAGCAGAGAGTAAACTGCGGATGGTTCGCTGACGCAAAAATCCTGGAATCGGTTAGGGATAAAAGCGATTTGGTGCCACGTGCCCATGTAACGCGCTAGCGAAAATCCTACTACTGTCTCTGGTTCACCTTGCGCTATAGATTTCTGAGCAATAAAAAACAGACAGAGGACCGAGAGAAGTACTCCAGTCTTTTTTGTTTTCGAATTCACTCTTTAATGACAACCACTACTAACCCAATTACAATTATCACACAGTGGGAGATTGCCACCATCGTCTCAGCGCAGCATTTACTTCGCCGGAATGAAAACGCGCAACTTGATTACTTGGAGAGAGAGCTTCTTTGTAGAAAAAATCAGGCAGCTCGTCATCTTTTTCCTCAAATCCCGCGGCCCTATTAAAATCAGCCTCGTACAATAGCGTTTCACGACCTAAGCTATAAAAAAATTCCGTATCTAGCTCTGTACCGACTGCCTTATTAATTAGATCTACAATCATTTCAACATTAGCGTTAGTCACTGAGCGGCCGAAGACGCAGAGACCCAATGAATCCGCCGTAGCGCACACTACTTGCATCTCCATACTAGCCGTAACCAGTTCATCCACATCTTTACCACTACATTCAAATTTAGCGGCGTTCCCTGTGGTATGATCAGCGCCTTGCGCCGTTGTCATCATGGAAATACCTGTCACTTCGATGACTCTAGGATCATATGCACTAATTCCTTGGTTTTTAATCACCGGGACTCGTTTAACACCATAAAATTGCCCAACATGACCGGTTCCACGAGCCCAGAGTTTTCCTTCCCCACTACCAACACGAATTTCTTCAAGTACAGACGTAAGAAACTTTGTATCCCCAAATTTAGCAAGGCCAGCATCAAGAAGTACACCCATCATGGCGCCAGTTTCGATTGTATCGATACCGAGGTCATTCGCGATCCAATTTAAACGAGCCAGTTCATCCGGATCTTCAATACCACAGTTGGTTCCCATAATACCTAACGTTTCATACTCGACTGGAGAAGATATTTCTTCTCCATCTTCTCCCGCATATACATTACTGCATTCAATCATACAGCCGGGCATGCAGGCATGGGAAACCTCGCCGCCCCTGCCCAAGTTCCTTTCGCGTATGTGGTCTCCGCCCATTTTAAAGATAGCAGAAGCGCCGGAAGTTTGGCTTCCTACGCTAAAGTTATTTGTCGGAAGCCCACCCACGTGATTAGTATAATCACCCATCATCGCAGTACCGTAATCTCGAAGTGCCATGGTGGCATCATCTGCGCGAATCATTTTCCCGTACTCTTTGATTCCTTTTAAAAGCTGCTTGCGATCAGAAAACCCAGGCATTTTAGCCAGGTCCAAAACAATCGCCTTGATTTTTTTTGAACCCATGACGGCTCCAACACCTCCTCGCGCTGCTAAGCGAGTTGGCCTTTGATCTGTATCACTCATAGCAATTCCAGAAAGAAGTCCGCCATACTCACCAACTAGACTACAAATGGCTAAGCTCACTTTAGAGCCATATTTTTCATGAAGCATTGCCGCACACTCAAAATTACCTTTACCCATATACGATTGTGCAGAACTCCATTCCATCGTGCCGTCGGCCTTAATATACAGTACCGTCCATTCGTCACTGGCATTGTTCAAAGTAAATCCCGCAATTTCCAGCTGCCCCATCGCCAAACCAAAAGACCCACCAGCATTTGATTCTTTCACCCCACCCGTTAAAGGGCTCTTGCAGCCAACGCTCGTTCGATTCGCATTAGAGAAATTACTTCCCGCAAAAGGCCCTGCAGAGAAGATGAGAGGGTTCTCAGGC
This sequence comes from uncultured Pseudomonadota bacterium, assembly GCA_902557415.1. Classification (GTDB taxonomy): domain Bacteria; phylum Pseudomonadota; class Gammaproteobacteria; genus UBA4457. The sequence continues at coordinate 58,108 of CACEAA010000002.1, forward strand.
CCAAGAGGATCAACTTTTGCGACATCCATTTCTAACAAAGTTTTCGCAATAAAGTAACGCCCTGCCTTGGCAACTTGCTCGCCACAAAACTCCTCCTCCCGAACGCTCCTGTCTTTCACATTTATGTGTAAGTATTTTCTCATCAATAATTTACCCAAAAAAAAATCTTAACTTGTACAGAAAGTCCCAAACGCATGCCTTGGGCACATGTGTCATAGTACAAAAGAATCATACCTTTTTGAAGCGCGCTTGAAAGGCTATATCACTGCTACCATCTATCGATGACGAGTTAAACTATTTGAGCTTATTTAACAAAACTGATCTTAAGTTGAATAATCATTTGAGCTTTCAAAGTAACGGATCTAAGCCCTTTAAATTACGGACGGGCTGCATAACCCTTAACTAATTGCCCTGGCAACGCGCCAGTAGGCTTATCTTCATTTAGCAGGATGGTTCCATTAACAATTGTGTGGGAAATTCCTGTCGATGTCTGTTTCAATCTTTGCGCTCCAGCGGGCAAGTCATTAACTAGCTCAGGCATGTTAGGTCCGATCGTGTTAGGGTCGAACACGAGTAGATCAGCATTAAGCCCCTCCTTAACGAGTCCTCTATCAGTCAGACCCCATGCATTCGCTGTATCCGAGGTGATTAATTTGACTGCTTCTTCTACAGTGAACGCATTTTTATCTCGAACCCAATGGCTTAGCAGGTGTGTTTGTAAAGAAGAGTCCATAATCTGAGCGACGTGTGCTCCAGAGTCTGAGAAGGTAACAACACTATGAGGATGCTTCATCATCTTTAAGACAGAGTCTTGATCTTCATTGGCTAGTGGTTGCCGGAAAAAAACATCAAAATCGCGCTCTAAAGCAATATCTATCATTGCTTCTACAGGGTGCACACCCCTCTCCTTAGCCACTTCGGACATAAGACGCTCATCTCCAACTCCATTAAACAAGTAAACCCAGTCCCATTCAGGAGGCCTAGCCTCAGCTCCTGCTGCTTTTGGCCCATCGTGAGGTTTAGATGCAACCTCTATCAATTTTCGCCTCACTTCCGGATCACGCAGTAGTTTTTTCTGTTCGGCAATAGGTCTCGCACGCACATCGCGCCAAACATCCCAAGCATCAAACGGGGTTTTAGAAAGGAAGGACAACATCGTCGATATAGAGCGACTGTGAGCCTGCACAAATAACTTCCCTCCTGCAGCCTCTACCTCTCGACCAAGATCATAAAAGGCAGGCCACAGTTCGGGAGCTATCCTTATACTAGGCATACCGTAAGTAATTGGGCACTTAGACTCTATGGCTAGTGCCTTCAAACGATCGAAATAATCCTGCCGCCTTTGTGGGTTTCTTCCAGGTTCCTCACTTGCAAGTTCAAAGATACCGCCGCCAGCCTCCCCCATGGCATTTACGATTGAACATACTTCAGGCCAATCTGCTAGTCGACTCGCCACAGGCCTATCATCTGCTGTAAGGTGATTCATCGTTCGAGAGGTCGAAAACCCTATAGCGCCGGCTCGTATTGCATCTTGTACTTCCTCTTGCATACACTTTAGGTCATCAGCAGTTGCAGCTTCAGAAAATGCTCGTTCTCCCATTGCGTAAGTCCGAAGAGCTGAATGACCAATATATGTCCCGTAATTTATCCCCTTCGGCAGAGCTTCGATGACATCCAGGTATTCCCTAAAAGTCTCCCACTGCCATTTAATTCCCTCCCGCATAGCTTCACGAGGCAAGTCCTCTGCTCTTTCTAAATTTCTAAAAACAAAGTCAGCATCTTTCTCAGCGCAAGGCGCCAAAGTGAACCCACAGTTGCCCATCATCACAGTAGTGACACCGTGATAACAAGAGCACTGTCCCAATGGGTCCCAGAAAATCTGAGCATCCATGTGTGTGTGACCATCAACGAACCCAGGAGACACGATTTGCCCTTCAGCGTTTATAACCTGTTTCGCGTTCTCTGAGATCTTTCCTACAGAGACAATCTTTCCATCCTTAACCGCAACGTCAGCCATAAACCCGGGTTTGCCGGTACCATCAACTACCAGGCCATTCTTAATCAATAAATCGTGCACTTTGGTTCTCCCCTTTTCTCCAGCCACACATTGATTTTCGCTCGCAAAAATCGCGTATCAGAGTTAGTCTACTATGGTTCGCACAGAAGCAATAGCTAGTCGGGGAGAAAAAAGTTATGCCGCAATATCACATTATTGACGTCGATACTCATGTAACAGAGCGAGGAGATCTTTGGACCTCACGAGTACCTGAAAGGATGCGAGACAAAGTGCCATATGTCGCCAAGAACAAGCGAGGACGAGTAATGTGGTATATCGGTGATACGGCAATCGCTCGATTAGGCTTTAATGCGACTGCTGGCGTGGGAGATATGATGAATCCTCCAAATGACTACGACGATATGCACCCCGGCGCCTGGGATGCTCACGAACGTCTAAAATACATGGATCAATATGGTATTTGGGCGATGGTTATGTACCCTAATGTTGGTGGGTTCGGCAACCAAGCATTTCTCAAACTGAAAGATCCAGAACTTATGCTGACATGTGTGCAAGTTTATAATGACTGGCAAACTGAGTGGGCGTCAGCTGACCCCCGCAGACTATTGGCCGTCACGTCGTTGCCGTTCTGGGATATTGATCAATCGGTAGCCGAAGTCTACCGGTGTGCGAAAAAAGGCCACAAAGGGATCCTTTTTACAGGTGATCCCCAATCTCATGGGCAGCCATTTTTAGGAGACCCGCATTGGGATCCTTTATGGCGGGCAGCATGTGAGTGCGATTTACCTATCAGCTTTCATATTGGTTCGGGCAATATGGAAGGTGGACTAGTCAGGGAAAAGTCAGAAGTTGTCGGTAAAATGGCGGCGTTTACTGAGCTTTCAGTTGAATTTTTCATGAGGAACGGAGTTCAACTGACCGATCTGCTGCTGTCAGGTGTGCTTGCCAAATTCCCTAATATTAAATTTGTTTCCGTTGAGTCAGGTATTGGTTGGATACCGTTCGTCCTCGAAGCGTTGGATTATCAATTTGAAGGTAATAGTGTAAGAAAGCAACGTCCCGACCTCGCGATGCCGCCATCAGAATACTTCAAGAAAAATGTCTATAGCTGTTATTGGTTTGAGCAAGTTGCGCCTAAAAAATTGATCGATGCTGTCGGAGTAGATAACATCTTATTTGAAACGGACTTCCCTCACCCTACTTCTTTATTTGGAGATGAGATACAGTCAAGAATTTCTGAGGGGTTAGGCGACTGCGACCCTGGGATAAAAGAAAAGATCTTATGGTCCAACGCCGCAAAATTATACAAGGTAGACTTACCTCCTGAGCAGTAGAAAATGGAAACTAGCGATAGATGGAATTTCGATATAGCCATATGAGACTACTACTAAATAAATTCATATTTTTTATCCTGCTCAGTGCCGTATCAGGTGCCAGTGCCTACGAGCTGGATAACAACTTATTGGCGGAATTTAGACCCCTTAAAGAATCTGACTGGTCGTACCAAAAGGCTGCACACCTCCTAGAGAGAGCTGGTTTTGGCGGAACCCCCTCGCAAATCTACAAGCTTCTTGAAGTATCTCCTGAAGAGGCAGTCGACTCTTTGGTGAATCCCAATAGATCTAATTCTCATCTTGTTAAATTCGAACACTCAGAAATCTTCGATCCTGGCTTGGAACCGTTTCCAGCAAGTCGACCAGCGACTACAAAACTTGCTAAAGAAACAGGGCAGGCACTCGGCATCAAAGTTAGACCGAACGGAAATCGTCCCCTCCAACCTATAGTAAATAAATTTTTTTACTGGTTACGCGCTAGTAGACTAGAAACTGATCGAGTTACTCAGTGGTGGGCCGAGCGAATGGTATTCACCGATACGCCTTTGACCGAAAAAATGGCCCTTTTTTGGCACGGCCATTTCGCGACTAACGAAGACAAAGTTCGCGATTACAGGAAAATGCTCAAACAACTGCAACTTTTTCAAACAGAAGGCCTTGGAAGTTTTCGCACATTGATGGTTGCTGTTGCAAAAGATCCGGCAATGCTAGCTTTTCTCGATGCAGGCGTGAATATCAAGGAGTCACCAAACGAAAATTTTGCCCGCGAAATTGTGGAGCTTTTCACTATGGGTGTCGGACACTACACTGAACAAGATGTGAGGGAGGCTGCCAGAGCCTTTACTGGATGGAATTATAAAGGCCTCGACTTTGTTCTAAACCGCGACCAACATGACTACGGCTCTAAAACTTTTCTAGGACACACTGGCAATCTGAGCGGCGAAGAAGTCATAGAAATAATTCTTGAACAACAAGTGTCCGCCGAATTCATTGCCTCAAAAATATACGCCTTTTTCGTTTCTGAAAATATTGACCCGAAACTTAGGAAGGCTCTTGGTCAACAACTGCAAGATTTAAACTATGAAATTAGACCGTTTCTCAAACTTTTATTTCTATCTGAAAATTTCTACTCTACCAAGGTTGTTGGTACGCGGATCAAAAGTCCTACTGAATTAGTCGTTTCAACATATAGAAAATTAGGACTGGATAAATTCCCAGGGGCGCCCGACTTTAACCACGTCACTGGTAGTTTAGGTCAGCGATTAATGCACCCCCCTACTGTAGCAGGGTGGAGCTACGGGAAAGCTTGGATCACGCCTAGTCTTTTGATACAACGCGGAAACTTTGCTTACAATCTAATGTTTCCTGATATTGAATTCATACCGTGGGACAAGTATCCAGGAGAAATCCAATATCGTATCATCAATGTACACCAAAAGATCCGAGATGGTGCTTCGATAACCGAAGCTACTAAGCCCACGTCTGATTATTCAGAAGTCGCGGCACTGTCGAACCAAACTGACAGGAATGAGGAATTTAATACTCGATTCGGTAGTTATCGTGGCTGGCAGATGGCAATCGAGCGAGTCTTGCCAATAGAAAGAGATCTCCCTCAAATCAGTCTCACTAATATGATTGTTAGCGAAAAATTGAATACTAAAGAGCAAGTGGTTGATTACCTTGTGCATCGGTTTATGTCGGTCCCATTGGACGAACACACCCGCATAATGCTCGGACAATTACTTCTAAAGGAAGTCGGAGACGACGATTTGTCACAGCATACCAACTCGCTCGAAACACCCTTGCGTACCCTTTTACACGCGATACTTAGCCTTCCAGAATATCAGCTGGGTTAGAAAGATACAGAGGATCACGCTATGAAAAGAAGACAATTACTTAAAGGGGGAGTCGCTGCAACCCTATCAGCAGGACTGAATCCTTTGACGAAACTAAGTGCGATGACAAACCAGCCTCGTATTCTGGTGGTATTTGAATTGTCTGGCGGCAATGATGGACTAAATACTGTTATTCCTTATCGAAACGACGACTATTATAGAGCCAGACCAAATATAGGGTTACGCCCAAACGAGATCTTAAAGCTAGATGACGAGTGGGGAATGAATTTAGGCTTAGCCGGTCTTAAGCAACAGTGGGATAAAGGGAATGTTGCGGTAATCCATGGCTGTGGTTATGAGCGGCCATCTTATTCTCATTTCACCTCCATGGCCTACTGGCATACCGCCTCACCAAACAGCGGCGATGCCTACGGGTGGTGTGGGAAAACAGCCGACTTCCTAGCGCCGGATGCTCCAGAAAACTTTATTATTAACATTGACACATCGCAATCGTTAGCGGTGACCAGTCGTTATCACACACCTGTCGTTTTTGATGATCCTGATCTCTTTCGCCGCATCAATCCTAATGGCGTGATGACAATACCACCCAACGGTCCGACGGGAAATCCTGGAACTGAAACGACTCGTACCTTTCTCAGCTCGGTCGCAGCCAGTGCCAAATCCTCTTCGCGAAAAGTAAGAGAAGCTTGCGCAAGCTATAAGACTCCAGTTGACTACGGTATCGCGCCTTCGCAGCTCGACCAAGTCGCAGCATGTATTGCTGCAGGTTTTGAGACGCAAATTTATTATTTAGCATTTAGAAACAACGCGTTCGACACGCACGTACATCAGAAAGATTTACACCAACGACTGCTAATGTACGCCGGTGATGCGATAAATGGCTTCCTGGAAGACATGGAGCGTATTGGTATGGCTGAGCACGTTGCTTTGATGGTGTTTTCTGAATTCGGCAGACGCGTAGGAGAAAATGCCAATCTAGGAACTGACCATGGAACTGCTAACACCATGTTTCTGGCCGGCAAACAAGTAATCGGTGGGCACTACGGGGAACCACCGATTTTGGGTCTCCTAGACGAGACAGACAACTTGATCCATACAACAGATTTTAGGCGAGTCTATGCAACCGCAATAGAGAGTTGGCTTCGTTCTTCGAATTCTACCGATATATTAAAAGGTAATTTCAAACCCTTCCCTATATTTAGTTAGTTTGCCTGAGAGCAGATCAGTTCTACCGCGGACGAAAATGCCCCATCCGCCAACTCTACTAACTCACGGTCGGTCCGGTCTTGTATCGGATGAGCGACAAACAAACTGTTCGCGTGGAAACCTATCGCTTCACTATGGGAATGCGCGGCGCCTTTAAAAACGTCTGAGGCGACGAATCCTCCAGGAATCCCTCTATTATCTAGTTCTTTTATGTCCTGCAAACTGCACGACGTACAAGAGCCTCAGTCGGCAAGTCCTTCTATCACGACATCTACATCGGTCGCGATTTCCTGCAAAAGCGCTGTAGGCGCGGGCCTCGCAAAAGTTGGCTTTTTATACCGTCGGACAGATACACCTTTCTCAGTAAAAAGCGTCTCAAGCCGATCTAGAAATACGTCGCCCTTAGCTTTTGAAATATCCAGAAGACCTAATGTCAGACCTTCCAAAGAATTCGGCTTGCAGAGAGGTTGTCGAAATGACGGCTCAAGCTCTCCAGTGGGATCTAATACAATTAAACTCATTCTATATCTCCTTTGTTACGGGGTCTGTACCCAACTCACCTTTCATTAACCAACCTGGGATGATTGCAGAAAACAATCCTGCATCACCTCCTGCTCTTATTAACTGTAGTCCTTCTTCTCTGAACTTAGGGATTTTATTCTTACTTTGCGTCAAATCCTCGATCAGTTCACCATCAGATGTCATGCCTAAATCAGCGCCATCGATAAATAAATTCTCGTGTAACGCTGAGACTGTGTCCGCTTTACTCCACCCGGCCAGATCAAAAACACGCCCATGTTCAGGACCAATAAGAATCACTGCATCCGATGCATTTGCCATTTCCACGTGATTAATACTTCTTAGGGAGCCTGCAAGAGATGCAACCACTCCCTCAGGCGCGCGGGAGTTTTGATCGACGCAGCCAAGCGGGCCATCAGCGCTAAAGACTGTTACCGCAGACCTGTCTCGTGAAATACCTTGATCTTCCGCCAATGTGGTCCAAGGTGTCTTCTCGTCTTCGGCGAAGCACAACCCATACTTCAAGGGGGTACCAAACGTTGACTGGTCAGTACCTTTTGGATGTCCTCCCCCAACATTACGGACAACTAATTGTAATGCCCGCCCAATAGTCGCATTCGCACGGTTACCCTGACCAAGTAGATTGCCAGACCAATTCATGTCTACAGCTTCTCTAATCGGTCCGTTAACAACGACCATCGGCCCAGAGAACCAAGTTGTAGCCAATAAGCCTCCAAGACAAAACCTATCGTCTAAAGCGGCTTCGACTGCCGCTAATACAATAGGAAAATATTCCGGTTTACACCCTGCCATCACCGCATTTATCGCAACTTTGACAACGGAACAATTTACCGAGTGAGGCGGAACGCTACCGACGAGTTCGTTAGGTAAGCGTGGACTACTATTTAGCATTTTCAGTACACGCTCTTCGGTAGGAGGGATAACAGGTAAGCCATCAGTCCATCCCTGCTCGTAACAATATTCGATATTATCCACCAAAGACGGTATTTCGATTTTACGAGAGTAGAAATCTACTCCCCCAAACTTCACTGCGAGTCGCTCGGGAACCCCTTCTTCCACAGAAAGAGAACCGCAACCAGGTTTCCAATCTGGTAAACCCATGCCTAATTCCTGCTCCCCAAAAAACTCCTGCCATTCAACGCGCTCCCATCCAACTACTCGCGCAGCTTCTTCGCCTTTTTCAATTTTAATTAATGTAGGAACGGTTTCTATATTTAGAAAGTAGGAAGCCTCTAGGGTGGTATCATCGATGTTTTTCGAGGTCGATAAGAAATCGGATTCGTCTTGAAAGAAAATAGTTATAGGCAAGCCTCTATCTTCAATAGCCTTCAAGATCGGTTCAATCAAAACGCACGTGGGGCAGTCTTTTTTGACTACAGCAATAATCCCATCATCGAACAGCATCTCTACTCCTCTAGCATTACAAGAATTGTTCGTTTGATTATGGACGGCAAGAGACCCAAAGGTCAACGCGACGAATTTATCTAATGAGTGTATATTACTCAAGTCGACAAATTTGGACAGCATCCGAGTTTTCTAGATGTTGCAATGACGGAATGAACTAAAATTTAGTTAAGTGTTTATTTTTATAATCGGACAGGAGCTCTAATGTTGTTAAAAGGGAAACACATAGTAATTACCGGTGCGGCTGGAGCACTCGGGGAATCAGCCACACGAATTGCCACCTCTCATGGAGCTATAGTCTCGGAGCTAGATATTAATTTTTCCGAAATAACGAAAAATCGTCATAGCGTAGATTTAAAAGACGAGGGGTCAGTCAAAAAATGTATCAAATCTCTTAACTCAGTTGATGCGCTTTTTAATATCGCCGGCGGATTTCTCATGGGCAGTTCTGTTATTGATACTAGCGATGCTGATTGGGAAGCTATGCGAGCTATAAACTTTACGACAATGCTAAACGCAACACGCGCTGTACTGCCCGAAATGTTGCGTCGTAAAGCAGGTGCGATAGTAAATGTTGGCGCCTATTCTGCGCTGAGTGGCCAATCGCAAATGGGTGCTTACGTTTCTGCTAAGGCATCAGTAATGAGAATGACCGAAAGTCTTGCGTTAGAAGCTAGAGATTTTGACGTGAATATAAATGCAGTCTTACCAAGTATCATCGACACTCCTATCAATCGCTCTGATATGCCAGATGCGGACTTTAGTAAATGGGTGCAACCCGACGATCTAAGCCAGACTATGTGCTTTCTTGCGTCCGATAACGCTAGGGCTATCAATGGTGCGCTAATCCCGGTAGTAGCCAAATCCTGAGATGGAAGAGTCTTTACGAGATAAAGCAGCAATTACTGGGATTGGGGAAACAGTCTACTCCAAAGTAACTGACCGCAGCGCGTTGTCGCTAACTTTAGAGGCATGTCTTAAAGCGATAAATGATGCAGGCTTAGTACCTGACGACATCGATGGTTTAATTCCCTATCCGTCTCAAGGCCTAACGGCGGAGAGTCTGATAACTAATTTTGGTCTCAAAAACGTCAGGTATTCAGCTTTAACTCCCATGGGTGGTGCGAGCCCAGTGGCAGCTTTACAAAGTGCGGCGATGGCGATCTCCTCTGGAGTTGCTCAACATGTTCTTATTTGCTTAGCCCGCGGCCATACTGAATCAAACGACGGTAAAATTACGGCCCGTCTTGCAGAAATGCCTCAAATGAATACAGTGGGCGAATTTGAAATGCCGTTAGGTGCAAACGCGCCCGCACAATTTTATGCGCCCATGGCACGGAGGCACATGGAGCTTTTTGGAACCACGAGTGCACAATTTGCTGAAATTGCTATAACTTGTCGAAAAAACGCGATATTAAACGATAAAGCAATCATGAGAAAACCTATGAGTTTGGAAGATCACCAAGCATCTAGAATGATTTCTGATCCCTTGCGACTTTACGACTGCTGTCTTGAAAGTAAAGGAGCGGCAGCCGTAGTGATTAGCAGTAAAGAAAGGGCCAGCGATCTAAAACATTCTCCGATTAGTATTATCGGCGCGGCGGAAGGTCACCCTGATTCGCCGAGCGCTATCACTCAAAGGGATAACTTTGTATCGCTAGGGCTCGCAAAGGCCGCTCCGATTGCTTTTAAGATGGCCGATGTTACGCCCGCCGACATCGACGTCGCTCAAATCTATGACTGTTTCACTTACATCGTACTCTGTCAATTAGAGGATATGGGCTTTTGTAGAAAAGGAGAAGGAGGTGAGTTTGTGATGAGTGGAGCAATTGGACGGGATGGCAAGATCCCGATAAATACTCATGGTGGCCTCCTGTCAGAAGCACATATTGCTGGGATGAATCATATTAACGAATTAGTCCGTCAACTGCGACGTACCTGCGGAGAGCGACAGATAAAAGATGCCTCAGTGGGCTTGGTGACTGGATACGGTGATTTAGGCGATGGTTCTATCGCCATACTCAGTCGTTAGTTTTAGTCATATGATATATCCGAGTGTGTCAATCGAAAGTAAAGCCTATTGGACCGGGCTAACCAATGGCGAATTACTACTTCAGGAGTGCACCGATTGCGGGACCATACGCCACTACCCTCGTCCAATGTGTGACAATTGTTACTCATTTGGACACCGATGGATTAAAGCAAGCGGCGATGCCTTAGTATACGCGTGGACTGAATGTCATCATGCCTTTCATCCCTCATTCGCTGAGTTAACACCGTACACACTTGTTACCGCGACTCTTAAAGAAGGACCTCGGCTAATGGCACCCTTAGCGCAACCCCCTAAAAGAGATTTATACCTCGGTATGAAGCTAAAAATTGAATTTAACCAAGTTAGCTCGGATCTTACACTACCAATCTTTAAAGCGACTTAGGTACTAGTGACTATAGCTGCTGGCGTAAAAAATCATTTATCACCTTGGCCACATATACTGGTGTCTCCTGCTGGGGATAGTGACCCGCATTCCTTGAAACGACTAGTTCAGCATTTGGATACCATCTAAGAAAAGTATCGCGTAGTATGTCAGGAGTGAAAGGCTCCATATCATATTCACCTGCAATGACTAGCATGGGCGTGGTATTGCCTTCCATCTCGTCTAGAAAGCCCTGATTTGAAAGACTATCTAAATAACCAAACTGTGCTTTCTCTAACCGTGTTGCTCGAGTCTGGCGGACTTTAAAGTCAATCCATTGCTGGCCTAATCTATTTCCTGTGAGGGCATCAAAAGCTTCCTCAAGAAGCTGGTTACTCGTGATAGAGCCTTTAATAATTTCAAACCCCTCGGGTGTGAAGCTCAACCCAGAGGCGGCAACAGGTGTGTTCAAAATCGCAGATTTAACTCTAGTTCCACCATCTAGTACCACCCTTTGCGCAAGCATTCCACTCATAGAATGTCCGACAATATGAAACTCGCGCCACCCCAAATTATCTGCTAGCTCGATCACATCACTAGCAGCTTCTCGAGGTGTATATTCCCCGAGTAAATGTCTCGATTCGCCGTAGCCACGCACTTCACAAAACGCGTAAGTAAAACACTTAGTATCAAAAAAGTTTCTAGCGAACATCCAAGTATCTTTGCACCCATAAAAATCATGCATAAGAATCACGCCTTCAGATCCACTGCCATACAGTTCATGCGCTAACATAATAAAGTTGCTTCCTTTATAAAAATTATTGACTAATTAATCAGTTTTCGATTGCTCAAATGCGTAAGCCGCCCTGTATATAGTTTGCTCTTCAAAATACCTACCCACGAGCATCAAACCGACAGGCAAGCCATCGACCATGCCACAGGGGATCGAAATTGACGGGTGACCAGTCAGGTCAGTGGCGGGCGTGTTGGGAACCATTTCAAGAGATCGCGATACAATCTCTGCTGCTGACGCATCCTTTCCTGGGATAGGTGGGGCAGTAATAGGCAATGTTGGCATCAATAGCAAATCATACTGCGATAAAACTTCCTCATATGCACTTTTTAATCGAGCTCTAAGATTTTGCGCCTTAGCATAATATTGACCACCATAAGCTTTACTCATATATTCGCCTGTCAACATGATTAACTTTGTCTGAGGTCCAAATTTATGCGTTTGCTCCCGCCAGGCCGAATGATGCTTCATCAAACTCGGCACATAGCCACCGATTCGGTTTTTCCCAAAGCCATTCTCATGCATCATAGAACTGACTAATCCTTCAATGTATATAGGAGTCCAAATGGCCGCGCTTGAAGCGTGCATAGGGAGTGAGACCTGTTCAACCTCGGCTCCAAGTGATGATATTTTTTTCGCAGCGTCTCGAACGGTTTGATCGACCAGAGGATCAGAATTCTCTAATTGAAACCCCTCGGTGACTACACCTATACGCAAGCCAGTAACTCCTTCGCCCAGACCGTCGGTGTATGATTCTTGAGATCGAGGCACCTGAATATTATCTACCCCATCATAACCAGCTAAAACCTCTAAAAGCACCGCATTATCGCGGACGTTCTTGGTCATAGGCCCAATATAATCAATCGTCATATCAATAGGCATAGCTCCCGTGTAAGGCACCAAGCCAAAAGTGGGTTTAAGTCCTACCACTCCGCAGAATGACGCAGGAATACGACAGGAACCTCCATGATCGGTTCCGACTGCCATATCAACTGCATCGGAGGCAAGTAAAGCCGCACACCCACTCGACGATCCGCCTGCAGTCCGTTCAACATCATGCGGGTTTAACACCGGGCCTTTTGCATTGGTATGACTGCCCCCAGATGTGCAAAAATATTCGCAATGCGCCTTCCCTGCCACTACGCCTCCGGCCTCTAATACTCGGTTTACTACAGTAGCATCAACATCTGGTATATAACCTTCAAGGGTTGATGACCCATTCATCATCGGCACGCCGGCAACTAGAATATTGTCTTTAAAGGCTACTCTTTTACCCGCTAACTTTCCCTCGGCCTCTCCAGTGATTTCAGTTTGCCAATACCAGGCATTAAGTGGGTTAGCTTTAGCCTCAGGTTGTACGCCCGCGCTACGAGGATAAATAACTTTAGGTATCTCATCGGGAAATTGATCAAGAGATTCATAGATAGATAAATTCTCATCCATTAATGAACGCAGCTCCGATGCTTCCTCCGCCTCTAGTTCCATATGAACCGAATCCGCAACAGCCTGAAGCTGTCTAGTCGAAGGTCTCTTAATTGTCATAGTTTTTGAATCCCTTGATAACGGAAAGTTTATTGGTTAAACCCAAAGATACATCAATTGTATTTTATATCTACTTATGAATTCTTCCCAATTTCCTTATGCACCCTCGAGAAGTTAGGGACTCCCCCGAACAATCATCAAGGAGACAGTACTTGCCGGCCGCACAAGAAAATTAATATAATTAACCTATAATTCCAAAGCATTAACTATACTTTGGCAGATGAACCCAGCGTATAAAATCTAAAGTGAGCCAAAACGTATGTCAAATGAAAACGAAGTTACTCCCGAATTTTTAGCCCGCTTCACACAAGCCTGGAACGAGCAAGACATAGACGGTCTTATGGACCACGTAGTTGATGATGACGAGTGTACCTTTATGGCCTCTGTTGGCACGGAAACTGAAGGCAGCTTATGGGTTGGCCGAGAGAAGGTCCGCGAAGGATTTGCCAGTCTTTGGGAAGGTTATCCTGATGCACATTTCGAGGCGATAGGAGAAGATTTTATACTCGGAAATCGAGGATGTTCTGAGTGGATATTTACAGGCACAAAAAAAGCAGATGGCACGAAAGTTAAGGCGAGAGGTTGCGACGTTTACACTTTTAAAAATGGAAAAATTCTAATCAAAAACTCCATGCGCAAACAGAGGCCCTAGGCAGCGTTCGAGGCTTCAGGGAGCTGTGCCGCATCGGCCAGCTGACCAATCAGTTTTTTCAAAGATTTTTGATTGAGTTTTCGTCCGCCGGCATCTGTCACAAAAAAGACGTCTATAGCCTTTTCACCAAACGTACTAATGTTCGCCCCCTGTAAATTAATACCTGCCTCAGAAATCACCTTAGCCAAGGTGCACAATAAGCCTTTTCGATCTGCGGCGACAACCTCTATGGCAGTATGACTGTCAGAAGCTGCCTCATGATGCCTAACACTAACCGGTATAGCCTTCATTAAAACATCATATTTTGAATCCCAATTTCTTCCAGGCTCTGTTTCTCCCGAATGCACTTTTAATAAGCGTTCACTTAATCGCTGCAATTGACCCGCCTCAACTATTGGTAGATTTTTTGTATTAGTAATGTGGAACTCATCGAGCACTCTCCTGTCGCGCAGGCCATAGGCATGTGCAGTAAGAACCTTAGTACTCCCCATCGCAAGCGCCATTGTTAAGTCAGAGAATAGTTTTTCTCTATCAACTCCCCAGGTTAAAACCTGCGTATAGCCACTTGATTTATTCACTACGAAATGGACGCCAGATTCTTCTTTTAGCAGTCCACACAGAGACAGCAGCGCTTTAGGAGTAAAGCGCATCACCATAGTATTTGTAATAATATCTAAAACTCTACCAACTGACTTTTTGTCGCTACCAGTCAGCCCTTTTAAGACACTCGCGCGCCTAGTATCAACACGATGTTCAAGATCCTCCGGCGAACCTCGTTCAATGCGGAGATGAGCTTCGGTCTGATAAAATAATTGAGAAAAAAGATGTCCCTTCCATTCAGTCCAGGTTCCGGGACCGACAGCAGCCACATCAGCTACGGTCATTACAAATAAATAAACTAGTCTCTCTCTATCTCCAACAAAGTTAGCAAAATCAGTGATTACTTTAGGGTCAGACAGATCATAGTGCTGCGCTGTCTTAGATAAAATGAGGTGATGTAAAACCAGCCACCCAACTATCTCTGCATCATCTTTTGAAAGTCCCAGTCGGCCACAAAACTTTTTAACAAGAGTCTCTCCTAATATAGAATGATCCCCCCCGCGACCTTTCGCAATATCATGAAAAAGTACTGCTATATATATTAATTCTGGTCTTTCTAATTGCGACATAAGAGTTGACGCCAACGGCATGTTTATAAATTGTCCGCGTTCTACCCTAAAGTCTCGTAGAATATCTATTGCACGAATAGTATGCGCATCCACAGTGTAATGATGGTACCGATCAAACTGGCCATGACCTGTAATACGTTTGAAATCAGGACAGAACTGTCCCAACACTCCAGTCTCATGCATCTCACTCAAGGCTGTCGTAACATTACGATTTGCTCTCAATATATTCAAAAAAATATTGTTTGCTTCTTTAGATGCTCGTACAGCTGCATTGATGTTACGTGAATTTTTCCGCACAACGCGCAACGCAGCGGAATCGATACGTCGCTCCCCAACTTGGCCTTCGGCAAAAATTCGTAACAAATTAAGAGGGTCTAACAAAAATTCTTTCTCGTTGAATATCCCTACTTTTTTTTCTTTAACCTGCATACCGCCGGCTAGTGATTTCCCTCGACTAAAGCGAGAAGGCGGCCTAATTTCTTCTTCGAAATGTTGTAAAAATAACGAAGACAAGTCGTCTATCCGACGGACATTTAAAAAATAATTTTTCAAGAACCGTTCGACCGCACTCGATTTACTAGTATCTCGATAACGAAAGCGACTGGCTAATTCTGCCTGATAGCCAAATACTAATCTGTCATTCTCGCGGCCCGACAAAAAATGCAGCCCGGATCTAACTCGCCATAAAAATTCTCGGCCACCAACAAACCCCTCAAATTCTTTTTCATCGACTGGCCCCTTGTTTGTCAATTCACGCGCAGTCGCAACTCCATACCACGCCATAGCCAACCAAAATATAGTGCTCACATCTCTCAAACCACCCTGCCCGTTTTTACAGTCCGGCTCCATAACAAAGGCGGTACCGCCTTGGGTCTCTCGCCGAAGTTTACACTCTTCTATCTTTTCTACACAGAAGGCTAATCGGCGTTTTTTGTTCCAATACTGAGGATTAATGCTCGTATTCAACTGCCGATACAATCGGCCTGGGCCGCTCACAAGGCGACTCTCCATTAGAGCAGTTTGCGCATGGTGATTAGTTGCAGCAAACTCCTTAGTCTGTTTTGGCGTGCGCACTGCGTGTCCCAGTTGCGCACCGCTATCCCAAAGTAACTGCGTAAATACTCGAATACTTTCATTCAACGCAAGGTTCTTACCCTCAGGTACCAAAAATAATATGTCCCAGTCAGAATAAGGGCAAAGCTCCGCTCTACCATAGCCACCAACCGCAATAATGTCGACGTTATCTCCGGAATTACCCGCCACGTGCTGCCAGAGGTCAGATACGAATTCGTCAACCGCTTGGCTTAAATATTTAACAATTGCGCGTCCGCCTTGGCGAGCGTATAGCCTTTTTTCAGCAAAGCCCAATATGCCTAGTCGCCTCGCTTTGACGGACTCTAATAAATTTTCACTTTCAAAATCTTCAGACATTAGGCTAGTTTAGCACCGTTAAGTGCTCCCTTAACATTAGATAAATTTTAATTTTTTATTTGTCAGAAACCGTATCCAAAAAACCATCAACCAGAAAAAAGCTTTTACCAAGAGTTACGCAGCTCTCTTAATTTTAGAAAAACCTCTTTGCCCGTGAGTTTCGCAGGTAGGTTCGGAAATCGTTGCCTTAACATTTCTTTTACCGTCTCACTATGCAATCGAAAAAAAGTGTTGATCTCCTTCTCTAATCCCAAAGTTGAGACCAATGGCTTACTCGTGTCTTGATCTTTAACACTATCGAGCAATTTTAGCGCTCTAACATTATCGGGTTCTCGGTCGAGAGTGAATTCTAAATTATTCGCTATATAATCATGACCTGGATAAATCAAAGTAGAGTTAGGAAGGTTAGCAAGTTGGTTTACAAAAGTGTCGTACATCTCCTCGGGATGTCCTCCGTTATGACAATTACCAGCGCCAGCGTTAAATAAGGTATCGCCGCAAAAAAGTGCGGGCTGCTCCGTATGAGACAATAAACAAATATGACTCATTGTATGACCCGGTGTGTCTAAGGCTTCAAGCTCAACCGTCGTTCCAATTTTGACTACATCACCTACGCCAAGTCCTCGATCAATTCCGTCTATCCGAGCATTAGAATGAGCTAGGAGCTTAGCGTTAGTAGCTTTTATAACGGCCTCGTTACCACCAGTATGATCAAAATGTTCATGTGTATTTAAAATCTGTGTAATTTGCCAACCATTTCTTTTCGAAACAGATAGACATTTTTCATGATCGAGTGGGTCTACCGCTAGCGCTTCACCGCTGTCCTCGCAGACAATTAAGTAATTAAAGTTGCGATAGGCATTCCCAGTCCAAATTTGCTCTACGTGCATAACTTATCCCACGGTCATCCAAAAGTACTACACAACAGTATATCCCTATATAATATTTGCATGCGAATATTGCGAACGTAAAAATTAATAACTAATAATATTAATACAATCTTTTAGAGCTTTTAGGTCACTCTATATATGAATGCTGGAACTAAATTACCAGGCACTCCCATACCGTCGCGAATATGGCACGGTTGTGAAGGAAATTCCATAGCTGGAGATACCTGGGGAAACCCTACCTCTCAGTTAGTTATGCTACTTCATGGTGGAGGACAGACTCGCCATGCTTGGAAAGGTACCGGTGAACTGCTTGGAGCGCATGGGTACTACGCTGTAGCCATAGACGCGCGCGGCCACGGAGATTCAGACTGGTCTCCCGACGGAACATATAGCCAGGAAATTATGGCTTTGGACTTATTATCCGTCCTAAAACAGCTAAACTGCTCGGCCCCAGTATTAGTTGGGGCTTCCATGGGCGGAATTACTAGTCTCCTGGTCTCTGGCGAACCGCAGAGTTCCGAAGTTCTAGCTAATTTCTTACCAAAAGGTTTGGTGATGGTAGATATAGCACCAAAGACCGAGACGAAAGGGGTAACTCGTATAGGTAAATTTATGACTCACAAGCCGGAGGGGTTTGACTCACTTGAGGAAGTAGCTGAATGGATCTCAGCGTATCAACCACATCGAAAGAAGAAATCAGATTTGAAAGGACTCTCGAAAAACTTAAGACTAAGTAAGAACGGGAAATATTGCTGGCACTGGGATCCCCGCTTTATGGCTATGCGAAAAAATATTCAGAACAGAGAAGAAAGACTGAATAAATGTGCTAGAGCACTATCGATCCCGACCTTACTCGTCAGAGGTGGGCTCTCCGATATCCTAAGTGAGGAGGGTGCTCAGGATTTTTTGCAACAATGTGAGCATGCGAAATATGTAAATATAACCGATGCCGCCCATATGGTCGCTGGTGATCGAAATGATATATTTGGTCAATCAGTTTTAAAATTTCTGAGTGAAATGAATTAATGTAGGGCTTTTAAAAAATTGGATGATGCGAATTGACAGCAGTTTGAGGGGGCAATAATGAACACGACATCAGAATCAAAAATAAACTCGATCGATTACGACGTTGTCATCGTTGGTGCCGGATTTGCCGGCCTTTATATGCTATATCAAATGAAAAAAATAGGTTTGAGTGCGCGAGTCTTCGAAGGCGGGGATGATGTTGGAGGGACCTGGTTCTGGAATCGCTATCCGGGTGCGCGATGTGACGTTCCCTCAATGCAATATTCTTATCAGTTTGACGAAGAACTTCAACAAGAGTGGAAGTGGCCGGAGAGATATTCAGCGCAACCCGATATTCTAAAATACATTGACCATGTGGCTAACAAATTTAACCTGAAAAAGGATATTGAGTTTAACTCATGGGTCACAGCAGCCGAATATGTCGTTGAAAAAAAAGTCTGGAGGATCAAAACAAAGAGTCAGTCAATAACAAGTAGATTCTGTGTCATGGCTACAGGATGTCTGTCGGCAGCTAATACGCCTAAGTTTTCAGGGATAGAAAAGTATTCCGGGAAATTACTTCACACCGGAAAATGGCCCAAAGAAAATATTGATTTCACCGGAAGAACTGTCGGGATCATCGGCACCGGCTCCTCTGCGATTCAGTCAATTCCATTAATAGCAAAAGAAGCCAAACACCTTTACGTTTTTCAACGTACCCCCAATTATTCGGTGCCGGCAGCAAATGCACCCACTAACGTGGAGGAAGAAAAAGATATTAAATCTCGATATGCTGAATTCCGTGCCGAATGTGCTAGTCGTGTAACCGGCTATGAAATGTATCTAAACGAGAAATCAGCACTCAGCGTTGACGCTGCCGAACTTAAAAGCGAATACGAGCGGCGGTGGTCTAACGGTGGACTGATGTTCCTGGGTGGTTTCTCAGATATTTTGACAGACCCAGCAGCAAATGAGACCGCCGCCCAATTTATTCGAGAAAAAATCTCAAATATTGTTACCGATCCGGAGGTCGCGAAAATCTTAATGCCCGAACATAAAGTAGGATGTAAGCGACTATGTGCAGATACTGGTTATTACGAAACATTCAATCGCAGTAATGTATCGTTGATTGACGTATCTACTGACCCAATTAAAGAAATAACCAACCGTGGCCTCATGACTCAAGAAAGTGAGTTTGAATTTGAGAACCTTGTAATGGCGACGGGTTTTGACGCAATGACGGGCGCTATAACAAAAATAGATATCGCTGGAATCGACGGAATTACCTTAAAGGAGCAATGGGCCGAAGAGCCTACAGCTTACCTCGGATTAAGCACTCATAATTTTCCAAACCTTTTTACTGTCACAGGACCTGGAAGTCCTTCAGTTCTAACGAACATGATCCCGTCAATCGAGCAGCATGTGGACTGGATCACAAACTGTATTACTTGGCTCGACCAAAATGGTTATCAAAGTATAGAGGCTGATGCTATTGCCGAAAGGGCCTGGGCAAAACATGTTAACGAGGTGGCAAATGCAACTATATTTCCGACATGTAATTCTTGGTACTTAGGAGCTAACATTCCCGGGAAGACAAGAACGTTTTTGCCGTATTTAGGTTTTCCTGCCTATGTTGAAAAATGTAACAGCGTCGTCAAAAACAACTACGAGGGTTTTCGTTGTTCTTAGCTGATATCTGACTAGCAATCAAGAGTGTTAGCTCTTTCCCACTCTGACAACTGGCTAGAATAGTCATTCCATTCCATCATCTTTAATTTCACATAAGATTGGACAGTAGCTTCTCCCCAAGCAGACTTAATTACTTCATTTTTCTCCAATAGTCGAATCGCATCTAATAAATTCAACGGTAACCTTGGAACATCGCCTGCCTTATGTCCTTCAGTGTACATATTTATATAAAGCGGTTTTCCCGGGTTTCTTTTCTTTGCGATTCCATCTAATCCAGCGGCTAAAATTGCGGCCTGCCCAAGATAAGGGTTTACCGCGCCATCCATCAACCTAATTTCAAAACGCCCCGCTTCTGGCACTCGAACCATGTGAGTCCGGTTATTACCGGAATAAGTGACCGCGTTCGGCGACCATGTTGCACCAGATGATGTGACAGGTGCATTGATTCGTTTGTAGCTGTTAACAGTGGGGTTGAAGATAGCGCACAAACCAACGGCGCTATTCATCACACCACCTAAAAAGTCGTACGCCAATTTAGAGATCCCTAAATCATCTCGCTTATTCAAAAATAGGTTCTTTTTCCCGGTCTTGTCCCAAACAGACACATGGGTATGGCAACCATTACCGGTTAGGTGAGCGAACGGTTTTGGCATAAAAGTTGCCCTGAAACCATGCTTCTCTGCCACCGTTTTTACCATATATTTAAAGAAAACATGACGATCAGCTGTCTTCAGCGCGTCATCGTAATCCCAATTCATTTCAAATTGACCGTTAGCGTCTTCGTGATCATTTTGATAGGGCCCCCAACCTAACTCGAGCATGTAATCACATATTTCTTTAATTACGGGGAAACGCCTCATCAATGCTTGCTGATCGTAACACGGCTTGGATTGCGCATCTTTATCATCCGACAGCTCGGAACCGTCAACACTAGTTAGAAAATATTCGCACTCAACACCAGTCTTCATTCTGTAACCTTTACCAATGGAAGCGCGTAGTTGTTTCTTCAGGATAACTCTGGGTGACGCCTGCACCTCTTTTCCGTCCATCCAAAGATCCGAGGCTAGCCAAGCGACTTCCTTATTCCAAGGCAGTTGAATCAAACTACTGGCGTCCGGCTTACCAAACATATCCGGATCAGCAGGCGTCATGTCTAGCCAGGCGGCAAAGCCGGCAAAACCAGCACCGTCCTTATGCATCCCATCTATGGCTCGCGTAGGCACTAGCTTAGAACGAAGATGCCCGAAGAGATCGACAAAACTCACTAAAAAATATTTAATCTTTTTAGCCTTAGCGATTGCGCTCAAACTTGATGCCATCGGTAACTCCAATTAAAAAGTTAGAAATTATTTTTCCCAGGGATCCAATCAGTTCCGGCCAAAGGTACTCCCGCCATCGCAGACGCCTCTATAGTTAACGCGACCAGATCTTCAGGTTCTAAATTATGAACGTGACTCTTACCATTAGCTCGCGCGAGAGTCTGAGTTTCTAAAGTCAAAACATTGAGATAATTAGCTAAGCGCCTACCACCAAGGACCGGATCGAACCGCGCCGCCAGTTCTTCATCTTGAGTAGAAATTCCACTAGGGTCTAAACCCTCGTGCCAATCATCATAGAATCCTGCAGAAGAGCCTAATTCGTTATAGTCAGACTCAAATTGTGGGCTGTTGTCCCCTAACGCGATAAGTGCCGCAACTCCTACTGACACAGCATCGGCTCCCATAGCGAGCGCTTTCGCCACATCCGCACCGCTCCTTATACCTCCTGAAACAATCAGTTGCACTTTTCTGTGCATATCTAATTCCTGAAGCGCCTCTACAGCCTGTCTTAACGCAGGTAAAGTTGGAATACCCACATGCTCGATAAAAACGTCCTGGGTTGCAGCAGTCCCTCCTTGCATACCGTCTAAAACCACGACATCCGCACCTGCCTTCACAGCTAGCGCCGTATCGTAGTATGTTCTGGCAGCCCCTATTTTAATATAAATGGGCTTTTCCCAATTTGTGATCTCGCGGAGCTCTTGAATTTTAATAGCTAAGTCGTCGGGGCCGGTCCAATCTGGATGTCTGCAGGCACTGCGTTGGTCAATGCCTTCAGGTAGATCACGCATACCTGCAACACGCTCACTGATTTTTTGACCCAAAAGCATGCCGCCACCGCCAGGCTTCGCGCCCTGACCTACAACTACTTCGATCGCATCTGCTCTCCTCAAGTCATCAGGATTCATGCCATATCGCGATGGCAACAATTGATATACCAGAATATTGGAATTTTCTCGCTCTTCAGGAGTCATTCCTCCATCACCAGTAGTCGTACTTGTTCCCGCGGCGCTAGCTCCTCTGCCAAGCGCTTCTTTAGCGGGCCCGGAGAGCGCACCAAAACTCATGCCCGCGACCGTAATAGGGATCTTTAACTCAATAGGCTTCGAGGCAAATCGAGTCCCAAGCGTTACACTAGTCGTACACTTCTCTCTATACCCCTCTAAAGGATAACGAGACATACTGGCACCTAAAAACAACAGATCATCAAAATTTGGGACTTTTCGCTTAGCTCCCCAACCGCGGATGTCATAAATACCGGTCTCCGCAGCGCGTTGGATCTCCGCTATAACTTCACGTGGGTATGTGGCCGACTCTCTAAGTCTGCTTCGCAGCTCATCCCGCCCCGACGATCTATCATCATTATTTTTTTTAGTAGGCATCTGCATTATCCACGTCAAAGTTGTAAAGCTTCCTTGCCGAACCGAAACGCCGGAACTCAGACGCATCCGCACCAGTGACTCCGGCTCTTTCCAATAGTCCGTCTATCTCACGTTTATGTTCATCCAGCAGCGTTTTTTCAACACAATCCGTGCCAAGACTAGCTACGTTTCCTCTCACATATAACTTCGCTTCATAAAGCGAGTCCCCAAGCGCATCACCTGCGTCTCCGCACACAACCATACTCCCCGACTGGGCCATGAAAGCACTCATATGTCCGACGGAACCTTGAACTACGATATTTGCACCCTTCAACGAGATACCACATCGTGAACTCGAGTCGCCCTGTACTACCAGCAACCCACCGTGAGCACTCGCTCCAGCATAGTGGGAAACACTCCCACTGACCGTAACTCTACCCGACATCATATTTTCGGCGACAGCAGGACCAGCATTGCCAAGCACTTTAATATGTGCATTTTGATTCATCCCACCGCAGTAATATCCAACGTGTCCTTGTATATCGACAGAT
Source organism: uncultured Pseudomonadota bacterium (assembly GCA_902557415.1). Lineage (GTDB taxonomy): Bacteria > Pseudomonadota > Gammaproteobacteria > UBA4457. The sequence continues at coordinate 81,281 of CACEAA010000002.1, forward strand.
ATGTTAGAAGTCATGCCGACTGCTAGCGTATGCGCACCTTTGGGATTTAACACTCTAAATGATACATCTGCATCTTTAGTAGCCGCAGCGTTTAGTTTTTGATTAAGTTCTCTAGTTGTTCCCACAGCGAGGTCGTAATTAATATCCACTTCAATGACTCCAGCTATATACTTGGCCCGGATTCGGTTCCCATGCGGGAGCATTGTTGGCATCAGGTAACAGAGCAATAGCTCGATATTCTGAGGCCATCGCCACCCAGTCATCTGTCTCACTTATAACAGCAGGCTTACATGCAATAGGATCTCTCATAACCGCGAAACCATCACGCGTTCCGACAGCAAAGGTATAGAAACCATCTAAATCGGAGAGCGCTCTATTAAGAGCCTTATCTATACTATCTCCTTCCCTTAGTCTCCAAGTTAAATAACCAGCCGCAACCTCACTATCATTATCACTAGAAAAATATATTCCCTTCTTACGCAACTCGGTTCTCAACCGATTATGATTAGACAGGGAGCCATTGTGTACCAAACAGACATCATCACCAGTAGAGAATGGGTGTGAATGTGCAGTAGTAATAGCACTTTCCGTTGCCATTCGGGTATGTCCTAAAGCATGAGAACCAGACATCGATGCTATAGAAAACTCTTCGATGACTTTATTAGGCAATCCTTTCTCTTTATAAATTTCGATAGATCTTCCGGCACTTAAAACTGTCAATTCAGGCTGTTCAGTTCTTAGCCAGGTCATAAGTCCGTCAATTTCAGAAGAAACGGTAATAAGTAAATGACCCGAACCTAAATCCGCGACAGAAGCTTCACTAAAGACAGAGCTCAACTTGTTTTCCAATATCGTGCTGTCGACAGGATCTCTCGCGAGCGCCACGACCTTTACACGCCCACCATCCACTGCGTTATGGTACATTGCAAATCCTGCGCTATCAGGACCACGATCGGTCATTTCTTCTAGCATCTTAGAAAAATGAAATCCTAATTCATTTTCGAAGGATTTTTTTTTTGCGAAAAGTCCAACTATGCCACACATAACATTGCCCTTGTAAAAACTTAGTTTTTATTGAAATCATAATTACGTATATTTAAGCGAACGTATATCTCTAATCAAGAAACAACGATCCTCACTGCCCAGCTTAGAGTCCACTCAATTGGCTACTCACAGCACATACATTTGTTTCAAATACTATCACAGTGGGATATGCATGACGCGTCCTATTTTATTCTTACAGCTAAACGATGGTACTCCCACCGTCTATCACAAAATTTTGCCCAGTCGTAAAACTACTGGCCTGGGAGGCAAGATATACAGCAATTCCTGCTAACTCGTGAGGCTCGCCTATCCTCCTAAGAGGATCATTCTCAGTCCGCTCAGCTAATGTGTCAGGATCCTCCCACAACGCCCGCGCAAAATCGGTCCTAATCAAGCCCGGTGATATCGCATTTACTCGCACGTTATCAGAGCCGTTTTCAAGGGCCAAATTTCTTACCAACTGAAGATCGGCGGCCTTCGATATACAGTAAGCTCCCAGTTTATCATGGCCTCTTAAACCGCCTACTGAAGAAACTATAATTATTGACCCGTTCTTTTTTCGGCGCATTTCTGGCAGCACTAGCTGAGCCAGCCAATGATTTGACATGATGTTTACATTCAATATCTTTTGGAAGGCTGAATCCGGTAAATCACTCATAGGACCATATGCAGGGTTAACCGCTGCGTTACATACGAGTATATCGATGCTTCCAAGTTTAGAAACCGTTTCGTCGATCAGTTTCTGAATTTCTTCCTTGTTGCTAATATTTGCAGGTATTGAAACCGCACTGCCCGATTTATCACTTAACTCGTCGTTGATTTTGCTCGCGACTATCTCGCAAGCATCGGCCTTGCGGCTAGAAATCACCACGCTAGCTCCGTGACGCGCTAGTTCCTCGGCAATCGCAAGTCCAATGCCTTTAGTTGACCCGGTGATCAGAGCAACTTTTCCAGAGAGATCAAAGATTGAATTAGTACTCATTAGCACCTCGCTCTAATTATTTATCAAATATTAATAGTCTTCTTACCACTAGAAGAAAATAAGCAACCACCAAGAAGCCTCATCACTATACAGTCACCTCTTCGAAATAAATCCGCGCGATCTTCCCGAACTAGGCACTCGGCTTTGCCGTGTACTTATACAAATCCTTCCAGTAGTGGTCCAGAACTTTATCATCAGCAAGCTCCATATTTTCCATCTCCGGATCACTCACATTTAGAACCCCTTTACTAATTAATGTCTGCGCATATGCGCCTCTGTTAATTAGCTTAATAGGTCCTCTTTTGAGAGCCATAGTTGCACGTAGAGAGGTAGTGGCAATCTCATCCACTTCAAAATTTTCCCGATCAATAATAACGCCGTAATCGTGCTCAGCGCTGTCAAAAGAAACCAGCTTGCGAATAACATCAAGTTTTACAGCTTCTAAATCACGTTCTAAAGGGTCGCCCCAACCTCCGCCCCCAGGTGTAACTAAACGAATTAGATCGTTAGCCTTAACAGGCACAGCGTCACGACTAAAAAAAACATGTTCCTCAGTTTCGGTTCCAGGATTCTTTATTGACCCGCCAGGCTGGCCAGATAACCCCCCTTTAATACCAATCGACGCAAAAGCAGTCCTTTCCGTGACAGTTGTATAGTGCCCATCAACTAAAGGTCTGATTTCCTTCACGTAGCCCAATCCACCCCGATATTTCCCAGGACCGCCCGAATCCATTGCTAAACCAACCTTCTCTACCTTAACTGGAAACCTTTGCTCAATGAATTCAGCTGGCAAATTTTTCGAGTACGGGACTAGGTCAACCGCATCCGTCCCATCACCTTGAGGCCTTGCCCCCGAGCCCGCACCAAAAATCTCTCTCATCAGGAATAAATTCCCATCCAAATCCTGACCATACATGCCGTAAATCTGGATACACTGCATATCAGCTACAACTTCGCCATCAAATGCTTTAGCTAACGCAACTGTGTAAGCACTTATCATACGTAACATGCAAGTCATCCGCGATACTACTGGCGCAGGGAATTCGGAACTTAATATAGTGCGTTTAGGTATACGACATCGAAATACATCTGTCACACCTTCATTAATTATGATGCCCGGTATCTGCGCCTTGAAAAAGGCTCCGAGCCATTTCGAATAATGTCTACCATCTAATGGCCAGTTGATAGGACCTTTAGCTTGAGGACTCGTGCCCTCAAAATCCAATATCATTTTCTCCTTATACTTGCGCATAGTGAGCTTGAGCTTGATAGGCTCATTTAATGTCAGTCCATCATTTTCAATAAAATCCTCTCCAACAAACTCGCCCTCTGGGAAAAATGGTAAACCTTTTTCTCTTACCACCTCCGCGCAACGATCAATAATTTCATAGAATGCGCCTTCGACTTTATCAACTCCGAAACGATCACATAACTCGACAACACGCCTTCTTACAATTTCATTAGCGCCTACGAACGCATCAATATCACCTCTCAAATCCTCTGGAAATCGTGAATTTCTGAGAAGCACATCATACAAAGCATCATTCAATACGCCTGACGAATACAATTTTACGGGCGGGCACATCGTGCCCTCTTCAAAAATACTCTCAGACGTGTTTGGCCACGAGCCTGCCATACGTCCGCCGACATCGCTCACATGCCCGAAGATCTGCGCAAAACCAATCAATCTTTGCTCCACAAAGACTGGAGTCACAACACAATAATCCGGGAGGTGTCCTATTGTACCGGCAGATTCATACACATCATTGTAGATAAAAACGTCTCCCTCACAAATCTCACTTAAAGAGAACTTCATCCGGATGGGATCAGCAGTAGCAGCCCACGATACTCTCGAAACTGAAAGACAATCCAGAGTACAAAGGGATGCCCTATAGTCGTGCTGCTCGCGAATAATAGTCGAACGAGCTGTTCGCTCAACGGCAGCCTCTGCTTCCATGACAGCGGCTTCAATACCTCCGTCAACAATGTCTACTAGGATAGGGTCAAGTGTTCTTCTGATATCACTGATCCGGTTAACATAAGCCTCATCCTGTTCAACCAGACCGTACCTGAAAGGTGCATAGTCAGCGAAGGCGGTATCCTCGTTTTCTTTATCCACATAAGACTGGGAAAATTGTTGATCATTACTCAAGAACTCATCCTCCTCCAACACGCCATAGAATTTCGATTCTCATCAGGCATCATCCACTCCCAACACTAAGCAGCCCCATTCATCGACTCGAGCAGTCCAACCGGGGTTTAACACCGTCGTCGAATCGTACTGTTCAATAATAGCTGGACCTTCAATTTCATTGCCAGCATTCAGTCGTTCTCTTACATAAATAGGGCAATCGACCTTTCCAGAAGTCTGTGGGAAATATACTGACGCGGCACCTCGTTTCGCTGAAGTAGCATCTTTAGTACTTAACTTCAGCGCAGGGATTTTAGGTCTTTGTAGAAGGCCTAACCCGGTCACTCCAACATTAACGATTTCAACCAGTTCCCTACCTTCATAAGAATAGCCGTAAAGATCCTGATGAGCCGAATGGAACCCGCTTATCGCGGTGTGCATACACCTGTCAATAGAATTTAACTCCATAACAATAGGCAGTCTTACCTCATAAGCTTGGCCACCATAACGCATGTCAACGAAATACTTGAGCTGAATTCTACTGGATTCAAACCCCTCATTACTCAAGCTGGCTTTAACTCTTTCTTCTAACTCGGAGAAATGGACTTCAATCTCTTTAAAGTTTAGCACGTCTTCTCTTTGGACTGACGTGTGTACCGCATCGATCCGCACATCAGTTAATAACAGCCCATACGCCGAAGTGACCCCAGGACTAGGTGGAATAATAACTGTTTTCATTCCAAGCCAATCTGCCAAGTAGCACGCATGAAGCGGACCCGCTCCTCCAAAAGCAACAAGCGCATAGTCTCGCGGATCTCTCCCTCTCTTGACAGAGACAGTTCTAATTCCGGCGGCCATGTTTTCGATAGCAATCCTTAAGATCCCGTCTGCCGCCTCCGCGGACTCTAGTCCAAGTGGCGCCGCTATTTTATCTATCGCCGATTGCGCTTTTGCATAGTCTAGACCCACATCGCCACCGGCTAGTGAAGTTGTTAAACGGCCCAAAACTGCATTGGCATCGGTTACGGTTGGTTCTTCGCCACCACGGCTATAACAAGCTGGACCTGGCATTGCTCCAGCACTTTCTGGTCCTACTTTCAGACTACGACCACCAGCAAGCCAAGCGATGGAGCCTCCTCCAGCACCGACAGTATGCATGTCTATCATAGGCGTTTTAACGTCGTATATATCTACACGTCCTTCGGTCAACATCCGTGGCTGCCCGTCTTCCACAAGACAAATATCGGCAGATGTCCCACCTACGTCAAAACATATCAAATCTTTATAACCACTTAACCCGCCGAAATGACATGCGGCTATTACCCCCGCAGCGGGACCAGAGAGTGCCGCTGTAATCGGTTGACGAGAGATCTCCTCGGCTTGCGCCAAACCTCCACTCGAACGCATGATATAAAACGGCGCAGTAATCATTTTATCGCTCAACTCTCGCGCAAGCTTTTCATGATAATTTGAGAGAAGCGGCATTAAAGCCGTGTTTAGGCAAGTGGTATTAGTTCTTTCGTATTCTCTATACTCTCTCAAAATATCTGATGAAATAGATATAAAACAATCTGGATATACTTCTTCAATAAATGATCTAACTTGTTGCTCGTGCGATGGATCACGATAAGAGTGTAATAAAGAAACTGCGATCGCAGTGACTCCAAGTCTTTTGAACTCATTAGCCAACAGATGTACCTCATCTCTTTCAATTGGCTTAATTTCTGCGCCATCGACGGCTACTCTGCCCGAGACTTCTCGCACTAACTCCAAAGGCACGACACGCTCGGGTTTAACCCACCAGGTGATATCGCCAAATTCGCCCGGCACTGTTTGTCTCGCGACCTCTAAAGCCTCCCGGTAACCTCTAGTTGTAATCAACCCGATCTGAGAATATCGTCGCTGCAAAATCGCATTAGTAGCTACAGTTGTCCCATGAAAAACAGCACCTACATCCGAGGGTAGTACGTCCCCAACATCAGTAATATGATCAATGCCTGAGATAAAACCTCGAGAAGGATCATCTGGCGTACTTGGCACTTTAGTCAAATACACTTCACCTGATTCCTCTTCCAAGGCAACCACATCCGTAAATGTTCCACCAATATCAACCGCTAGACGCCAAGCCAAAACACCATCTCCCAAAATTACATAGAAAACATCTACCATCCACTGATGTGTAGCAAAAATAAGTAACTACGCACTAGTCAACGTAATAATGCCAAGAGCTACGAATATCCGCAAATGTTTCGGTAATTGCTAATAAACTATTGAAGAGTAGCTCTATTCAAATCTAAAATCATCGCTAATAACTTCATTGAATAGGGCAAAAATCGCATGTCAGAATGGTTTACTAAGAGAACTCTAGGACAAGTCACAGCTTCTGCCGCTGAAAAGTGGGGAAGTCGCGAGGCACTTGTGTTCGAACAAAAACGATGGACCTGGCACGCATTTGAAGAAGAGGTTTGTCGGGCAGCTCGCGGTCTGATCGCTGTTGGAATATCGCCGGGCGAAAAAGTAGCGCTATGGATGAATAATAAACCAGAATGGCTATTCTTAATGTTTGCTATAGCAAAAATAGGTGCAGTCCTAGTTCCTTTGAACACACGCTATAGGACAGAAGACATTAAATATGTATTGGCGCAGTCAAACACTGGAACGTTGATTTCCGATGATCAATCTGGGCCGGTAAGTTACTTAAAATTAATACAAGATGTAATCCCCGACTCAGCAAAGCTGCAGGAGCCCGGGATGCAGGTTTCTAACTTTGCCGATTTAAAGCGAGTGATTTTTGTCGGAGAACAGACATTACCAGGTACTCAACTATGGTCCACAATTTTATCGAAGGCCGATGAAACGCCCCTCGAAGCATTACATCAGCGAGAGAAACAAGTAAATCCGGATGATCTGCTGCTTATTGGGTATACGTCCGGTACCACGGGCGACCCCAAAGGCGTAATGCATAGCCATATTAATATTCGAAATTGTATAGAGCGCGCTGCTATCCTAGGGATCTCTTTCAATGATGTACACATAAACTATCTCCCCATGTTTCACATATACGCGTTGTCTGAAATCATGATGATTAGCGCACTCACCGGGGCGAAACAAGTTTTAATGGAAAACTTTGATGCAGAATCCGCGCTCGATCTCATAGAGACGGAAAAAGTGACATTAGCACACGGATTCGATACGCACTGGAAGGATCTTCTAGATGCGCAAAAACGTTCTGAAAGAGATGCTTCTTCCTTACGCTTAGGTACACTACCCGCGGGGACTGAAGCTACTATTCCGATAGCTGAATTAGTACAGGATACTTTTTGCCCTACCGTATCCGGCTTTGGAATGACAGAAACGTGGGCATTTGCAGCGTTATCATTTCCGACGGATACGCGCGAGCAACGAATTTACGCTTCTGGCTACCCCATGACAGATATTGAATTTAAAGTAGCCGACCCTCAAAGCGAGGAACCATTAGGTGATAACGCAATTGGAGAGTTAATGGTGAGGGGCTACACATTAATGCTTGGCTACTACGAAAAACCGGAGATAACTAAAGAGAGCTATGGGAAAAATGGATGGTTTAAGACTGGGGATACAGCCAAGCTAAGATCTGATGGTCGTCTCGTATTTCTGGGGAGATACAAAGACATGCTTAAAGTAGGTGGCGAAAATGTGTCTCCGGCAGAAGTTGAGGCTCACCTAATGAAACTCGAGGGACTAAGCGCCGTATCTGTAGTCGGCTACCCAGATGAACGTCTGCACGAAATCGGAGTGGCGTTTGTGATCCGATCGGACAATAGTGCCCTATTGGAGCACCATATAGCGCAGCATCTAAAAGGGAAACTTGCTAGCTTTAAAATCCCAAAGCACGTCATTTTTGTCGATGAATTTCCTATGACATCCTCAGGGAAAGTACAAAAGGTTAAATTAAGAGCTTTAGCGCGCAGTATTCTCGACAAAAACTGAACACTATAATTTGCTATACCTAGCTCGATCCGGCCATCACAAAAAATTTATATATCGCGACGAGCGAAAAGGAATCAACCAATCGACCTGAATCAATTAATTCCGTGATTTCTTCTTTCGTGAAAAACGAAAAATCCTCTAATCCTATCTCGTGCTGCACCTTCGACAACGGTAAACTACCACGAGCAAGATAGATCTTCACCAAGCCTCCTAAAACACCGCTATCAGGGGCAACTGTGGCCATAAACTCTATATCGCCCGGAGAAATTTCTATACCAGTTTCCTCACGGAGCTCTCTTACGCAGGCATTTACCTCATTTTCATTCTCATCTAAAAATCCGTGAGGGATCTCCCAAAAAGACCCTTGAAGGGCAGGCCGAAAAATTTTCACTAGTCCTAATCGCCCGTCAACTACTGGTAGTATGCCAACTCCGCTCACTAAGTCTTCTTTAATATTTCTCGGTTGGACAACCAGGTAATCAGGAACCACGCTACCCTGAAGATCATCAACTGCGCAGAAAAAAAAGTCAAAAACCTCATTCTGAGCAAACAGTCGTTTATTAGACACTTTCATACTTAGATCTTCCAAAAAGTTCGTTATTCGTTAAGAAATTCTGGCACAGTGGGTGCTATATTGGACAACAAGTTTCATATCAGTGTAATGAAGAAATTTCCGTAATCATCTATTTCAGCTTTCCAGCGTGGTGGCAAAATTATGGTGGTATCATCCTGTTCAACAACTGCCGGTCCATTAATTTTAGCGCCACGACTGAAACTTTTCCTATTATAGATAGGTGTATCTATAAGAGCTTCGGAGTGAAGGAACGCAACCTCGCGGCGGCCTATCAGCGGATCAGCTCCATCACCATGGAAAGTGGGTAAGTTTGTCAATTTTTTTGCGCGATTAGCCACCAGGGAAATGCGCAGGTTGACGATCTCTACGGCTTCTTTATCTCGCCAAACTCGGCCCGTCATTTCTTCGAACTGAGAATGAAATGTCTCAAATGTGCTTTCAATAAGCTCTTCAACCTCAGTCTCGGGATTATCGCCGCACGCGATAGTAGATTCGTGAGTCATACCTTTATAGCGCAAATCGAGCTTTCTATGGAATTGACAGGTTTCCAAAGCAACGTGATATTTACTCGCCCAATCTTTCGCGCGTTGAATCAGTTTAACAAAACCTTCCGAAATTTTTGAATAAGAGATATTTTGATCAAGCATTCCTACCGTCTGAGAAAAGTCTTGCTCTATGTCTGCGACATACACGCCCCAAGCGGCTGTGATACCAGGATCTAAAGGAATAAAAACCGTCGACATTCCCAGTAGTTCCGCTACTTCAGTAGCGTGCATTGGTCCCGCCCCGCCCATCGCGCATAAGACATAATCTGCCGGATCGTAACCTCTCTGCACGGATACTCTTCTTATGGCTCCACACATATTATGACTTGCTAGCCGAAGAACGTCTTTCGCAGCCTGTATCGCATCTAAATTTCGATTCTTACCCAACTTTTCAAGAGCGCCAAAAGCTGCCTCTTTTTCCAAAAATAATTCGCCACCCAAAAGTGACGACGGGATCCTACCCAATACTAAATTAGCGTCCGTTAGAGTAGGTTGCTCGCCTCCCCTGTCATAGCAAACGGGCCCTGGTAAAGCACCTGCGCTCTCCGGACCCACATGCCATCTCTTATCTTGTGCCATGAACGCAAGAGATCCTCCGCCTGCACCGATGGACAAAACGTCGACCGAAGATAGCTTCAGAGAAAAACCTCCGATATCAGTAACAGATTTTTTTTGAACGGTACCGTCAGTTACAAGAGCGACATCTGTGGATGTTCCACCCACATCAAAAGTGATTGCGTTGGCAACTCCAGATTGCTTACTAATCCAGTTCATACCAATCACCGCAGCGACCGGTCCTGACATAGTTGACGGCAATGGATTTTCTATCGCAGACTGGGCGGGCGTGACGCCCCCATTCGATTGCATCAACCAAAGATCTGACAATTCGGCAAGATCATTTTCCGGAAAAAAACACAAATGTTGATCCATTATCGGTCGTAATAAAGAAGTTAGCGCGGCGCTTAAAGTTCTTTCATACTCCCGTGATTCACTCAAAATATCACTAGACAGCGTGATATCAAAATCTGGAAAAACTTTTTTTATGATAGCTTGGACTTTTTGTTCGTGCTCCGGATACGCATAGCTATGTAATAACGAAATTACAACAGACTTGACACCTAGCTGCTTAAATTCATCGACAAGCTGAGAAACCTCCTCAACACTCACTTGCTTTATTTCTTTCCCGTTATGATCAATGCGCGCATCGATTTCTCGAACATACTCTAATGGGATCAATCTTCTAGGAAGTTGATTACCAGGTTCGACTCCCACAGAAAAAGGCAAGCGCGCTGTTTCTAGCAAGTCTCGAAATCCGTTGTTAACAATTAGACCGACATTTTGTAATTTACCTGTCAATAGGGCATTAACCATTGCAGTAGTGCTATAAAGAAAAGTCGCCTCACCTCCGAGAGTCTCATTTAGTAATTTTTTGAGATTGTCTGGTTCAAGATTGGATATTTTTTGCGGGTAAATCCCATTAGTACCTACACGCAACACGTCGGTAAAAGTTCCGCCGACATCTACACTAGTAACATCTCCCACTTCCGCCATAATTTGGTGGCTTTGTCCTGATTTTAAACTTCGGGCCATAAATGTGCCCACGGTTTCGCTTCTTCTAATTGCCCAGCCAAACTCAATATAGTAGCCTCGTCAGCATAAGCTCCAATCAGTTGCACACCGATCGGCAGCCCTTGAGAATTGCGACACAAAGGTAGTGAAATAGCAGGTTGCCCTGTTACATTGGCAAATGATGTAAATCTCGGAAATTGCTCCAACCGCTCGGTCGCTTGTCTAGGATGAGCTGGATCATACTTAAAGTGACCTAGTAAAGGCGGCGGCTCGGTTAATGTAGGAGTCAACCAAATGTCATACTCTTCAAAAAAAGGCGCCACTTCTCTTCCAAACTGATGCATGTCATGAATCGCCAACAACAGATCAGACGGCCTGCGTTCTTGATCCAGAGCAAACATTTTCCATGTGTGCTTTTCAAAATATTTCTCTTCTGCTTTACGCCCGGTTCTCCTCTCCCAATCCCGAATCATCCATGCAACCATCGCCAACCAGATTGTAGTGAAAAAACTGTTGAAATGGTCAGCCGAAACTTTTGGTTTAGCTTCTTCCACCTCATGTCCAAGCTCGCTACAAAGCAACGCAATCTCTTTAACCGCCGCCGAGCAATCAGTGTGGACCGGAGTTGGGAGAACTGGTTGATCAGAGAATGCAATCTTTAACTTCTCCGGTCTTTTGGTAACTTGCTCAAGAAATGACCGATTTTGAGAAGGAGCGCCGAATGGTGCACCGCGATCCGCACCGGCGGTGACGTCTAGCATTGCCGCGGTGTCGGCTACTGTGCGCGTAACAACATGTTCGGATAATAGTCCCGCAGCACCAATTTCGCCATAATCAGGACCCATTGGATTGCGCCCTCGCGTCCCTTTTAATCCTACTAATCCGCAAGCAGAGGCTGGGACTCGCGTTGAGCCACCGCCATCGTTGGCATGCGCTACCGAAACCATCCCGGAAGCAACAGCTGCACCGGAACCACCCGAAGAACCGCCCGGCGAGCGAGTTAAATCCCATGGATTCCTAGTAGGTCCATATAGTTCCGGCTCTGTAGTTGGCATAGAAGCGAACTCAGGCGAGTTCGTTCTACCGCAGACAACAAATCCAGCAGCTCTGTATCGGCGCACTAGTTCAGAGTCGCGCGGGGAACGGTAACCTTGCAGAAATTTAGAACCCTCGGTCATAGGAGCGCCCGCATATTCGGCTAGCACATCTTTTAATAGCATCGGGACTCCCGAGAATGCTTCGTTACCACTCAACGTCTTCACCGCTTCTCGAGCAAGATCAAACATGGGTAAAACTACAGCATTTACTTTAGGGTTAATTTTTTCAATCTGTCGGATTGACTCATCCAATAACTCGATAGGAGAAATCTCTCCCTCTTTAATCAGCTTTGCCTGATCAATCATTGACAGTCGTAAAACGTCTTTCATCTCACCCCCTTTTAACAGTCAGTGCTCACCAGAAGACAGAATTTCTTCAGCCTCAAGCTGTGCTATTTCTTCCTCAGAATAGTTCAAAAAATCTTTTAAAATTTCCACATTATGCTGACCTAGAGTCGGGGCTACTAAATCCAATCGCTCCGGTTGATCAGAAAACCGTAAAGGAAACCCTGGAATTACAAGCTCTCCCATAATTGGGTCTTTTATCTGACGAACCATTCCTCGCTCTTTAAAGTATGGATGATTAATAGCCTCAACGGGATCAAGTACCGGAGCCGTAGGCACTCGATGATCGTCTAAATGCTTGAGTATATCGTCATTGCTTGGGAAAGTGGCCATCCATTCCTCAATAATCACAATCAACTCTTCTTGTCTTTTACCCCGTTCACCAGCTTCGCTATAACGCGGGTCATTTTCTAGATCAGGCCTGCCTATAGCTTCGCAGACATTCTTCCATTGAGGCTGTAATGCTAGAATTACAATATAGCCTGACGGACCCTTAAAAGTGCCAAAAGGCGCAATTAATTCGTGATGGGCACCTTGCCGATGAGGCCGAAACTCTCCATTGGTCAGGCTGTATCCTTGTAATGAAACGTCATGGTTATGAAACATCGCATCCACCATACTTATGTCGAGCCACTGACCACGTCCTGTTCTCTCACGATGAAATAAAGCATATCCAATGGCAGAAAATGCGTGCACTCCGCTACCGATATCGGCGATACCTATACCAACCGGCAAAGGAGGTCCGTCTCTTTCACCGTTCATATGCATCAGACCGGAGAAAGCCTGTGCTGCCCAATCAAACCCGGTTTTATGAGAGAGCGTGCTTTCTCTACCATAAGCTGAGACCGACGCCATGATGACGGCGGGATTTATCGCTTGTACCTCAGGCCAGCTTAGATTTTTTTTCTCCATCACGCCTGGGCCGAAGTTTTCAACTACCACGTCGACCTTTTTTATCAATTTACGCAGAATGTCTATTGACTTTTCTCGCTTTAAATCCAAAGCAATACTTTTCTTACCGCGGTTTTGCTGAATAAAATAGCCACTTCTGCCATTTTCAGCTACCGGTAATCCGCGTGAAGGATCACCGGTAGGCGCAAACTCAACCTTAATCACCTCTGCACCCATTTCAGCCATCAGCCGACCTATAGTTGGCCCAGCAAGATACTGCGTCAGATCTAAAACTTTTATTCCTTCAAGCATTAACATTTTTTTATATCTCCATAGCCTTAGTCTAATTCACGACTGAACTCTGTCATATCGATTAAAATAGTCGCTCGCGGCAGCAACTACTTTTGGTGCCAATAAAATAGTAGCGATTAGGTTAGGTACAATCATCATCGCGTAAAACGTATCTATCATATTAATCGTCATCGCCGAATTCCATAACGCCGCAACTGGGATGAAAAACAAATAAATATAAACAAATTTACTACCGTATACTTCCCCTAATAAATACCGTGCACACTTTATCGAATAATAAGCGTACGTGGTCATCGTTGTTACGGCAAATAACGCAAAGGCAACCGACAAAATATTGGCTCCATATCCAGGTACAGAAGACTCAAATGCCTTCGCCGCCATAATAATACCTGTATCAGACCCATCCGCACCCAAGCCTGCTGTCAAGATAACTAAGGCGGTCAGAGTGCATATTAAATGCGTGTCAATAACCGGGCCAAGCATACCAACTAATCCTTCTCGTACCGGCTCAGATGTTTGTGCTGCACCATGTGCCAGTGCTTCGGTCCCAACTCCAGCCTCATTTGAAAACACCGCTCGTCTAACGCCCATAACCAAAACCTCTCGAAAAGTAATCCCAGCGGCGCCACCCATACCGGCCTCCGGAGTAAAAGCACCGTATATGATCGATGTAAAAACAGTAGGAACTAACCCAATATTCTTAAAGACCACTAACAAACTGCCAACTATATAGATGGCGCACATCAATGGTACTAGTGTACCAGCCACTTTCCCGATCCTGACACTGCCTCCTATTACAACTCCACCTACAACT
>CACEAA010000003.1 GCA_902557415.1 uncultured Pseudomonadota bacterium
CCGAATCAACGCCATGCAGTACTGTTAACAAAATGTGCGGGTCGGGCATGAAAACAGTAATGATGGCGCATGATGCTATAAACGCTGGTTCTGCAGAGGTTGTAGTTGCTGGAGGTATGGAAAGTATGACGAATGCGCCGTATATTTTGCCCAAAGTACGGAGCGGTATGCGCTTAGGTCATGGGGAAGTTTTAGACCATATGTTTGTTGACGGACTCGAGGATGCGTTTGACAAAGGAAGGCTTATGGGCAGCTTTGCGGAAGACTGTGCTAGTAAGTATGATTTTTCGAGAGAAGCGCAGGATGCTTACGCCATCGAGTCGTTGAAGAGGGCCAAAAATGCAATTGATAAGGGCTTGTTTGCTGAAGAGATAGAGCCCGTGAAAATTTCTACGCGCAAGGGCGATGTTGTTATTGATACGGACGAGCAACCAGGTAAAGCACAGCTAGATAAAATTCCGAATTTGAGGCCTGCTTTTGCGAAAGACGGTACCGTAACGGCTGCAAATTCGAGCTCTATTTCTGATGGCGCTGCTGCTGTCATATTATGCTCTGAATCTAAGGCGAGCGAGCTAGGTCTGAAGCCTGTGGCGCGTATTTTAGGTCACAGTTCTCACGCACAGGCACCAGGATGGTTTACTACGGCTCCTGTAGACGCTATTAAAAAATTAATGAAGAAACTCGATTGGACTGTCGATGATGTTGACCTTTTTGAGGTGAACGAAGCGTTTGCGGTTGTGCCCATGGCGGCGATGCATGATGTAGGTATACCGCATGAAAAATTAAATGTTCGGGGTGGGGCATGCGCCTTAGGGCACCCTGTTGGCGCGTCAGGCGCTCGCATCATTGTTACATTAGCACAAGCCCTGAAGGATTCAGGTGGTAAAAAGGGTGTGGCTAGCTTGTGCATAGGTGGGGGCGAAGCAACCGCGGTCGCTATTGAATTGGCTTAAAGTAGAATTCCTGTTGTATTATTTTTCGCGCGCTTTTTTCATTGATCTTAAAAAGTTGCGCGAGGCATCAAAGATATAGCAATGGTGCGATGTGCCTGGGTAGATCTTACTAAGCCAGACTATGTGGCATATCACGATGAAGAATGGGGGGTTCCACAATTAGATGACAACAAGTTATTTGAGGCATTGTGCCTAGAGGGGGCTCAGGCTGGGTTAAGCTGGTACACTATTTTAAAAAAAAGAGAAGGTTATCGAGAGGCCTTTTCTCAATTCAGTTTGATTGATGTAGCTTCCTACTGTGAGTCCGATATAGAGAGGTTGTTGTCTGATACGCGTATCGTGCGGCACGAAGGCAAGGTCCGCTCTGTCGTAAGTAATGCGCATGCATGCCTGCGCTGTGCATCTGAATTGGGTTCATTTAGAGAATTTATTTCGAATACTTGGGCTGGGTGCTTAGGTACCGAACGCTATGAGATTTTTAGTGGACGCATGAAGAAGGCAGGTTTTAAATTTGTAGGGCCGAAGATACTAGAGTCGTTTGCGCAAGCGGTAGGACTGGTAAACGATCATTCTCAGGAGTGTTTCAGATATCCCATTATCAACGCGTTGATAAAGGAGTGAAGCCTCGGTCATCCCCCCATCACTCGTCGATGCTAGGGGTGGTGACCGACGCGAATATTTATCTCAGCAAAGGTACTCTGGAAACCGAACCATTATCCACCAAGATAGCGGTGCCCCTTCCTCCAAGCACGAGCAATTTACCATTAGGAAGCTCAACAGGCGTTTTAATCCAAGATAGAAGTTTTAGTTCTGTTCTATCAGCCAGCGTCCACTCGTCACCCTTTAGGGTCCCGATAAGGCCAACCGCGCCTGAAATTACTGGAGTCCCGTCTTGAGATAGGACAACTCCGAATATGCCTTCACGCCCTGGTTTGGGATTATCCTCCCAAGTTTCCCCGTTATCTAAACTCTTTTGATTCACACCTGCCGCTCCGGTCAACCAAATTTCATTTCCTCGCTGGTAGCCAGCCATCCAGTAAGCGGGTTCAGGCTCTCTAGGCACGATTTCAGTATCGCGTCTTATCCAGGTTTCTCCGCCGTCATCACTTTGTAAGATCATGCCAAATTCGCCTGCTAGAGTAACTCTTCCTTCGTTCAGCATTACAACATTCCAGGAAACGTCTCCCTTTCGGAAAGGAGGGCCAGGAGCAAATTTGCTCGCAACCACTGGGGCAGGATCCATATCAAGTTCTTTTTGAAACTGTATAAAGCCTTCGTCGGGGTATAAAATATAATCTTCTTCCTCAACGGCAGGCTTGCCTCCAACACTGGCGGTAAACATTAAGGTTTCAGTGTCTAGGTTGGAAACTCCTAGGTACCAGTCCGCAGGAAAGTTTCCTGGAAATTCTGTGAGGGGAAGAGTGACCTCATCGATGATAACTTCTTCATAGTTGGTCATGTCTGTACTGCGATAAATCAAACCACGTCCGCCTACTACCCAAATACTTTTGCCGTCTGATTCTATGTCGAGGATCGGCTCTTCGTACTCCGATAGCTGCGCTATCTCAGATACATTTTCTCCGTCAAATTTATATAGCATTCCAGTAGAGCTTCCAAGGAGAGCTTCTCGACTTGAAATTGCATGCAAGCTAGTAAAGTCTACATTCGGCGTGTCTTTAACGAGCGTTAGCAAGGCAGCGTTATCCGTCAATTCGACCAATCCGACCGTACCATGTTGGCCAGCGACAAGAATTCGCTCCATTCCCTCTAAGTAGTCCGCATCCATTACATCGACGTATGTTGTGCTGGGTGTACTCACAACACCAGTCGCGCCAGCCCCATCGGGCGCTGATTCTTGTGCTAAGGCATTGGTCGTGCCAAAACCCAATATCACGGAGGTAAATATTTGTGTGAATTTTGATTTGAAGATCATGAAGTATTTCCTGTTTTTCATCGTAAACCGATAGACTAATTTTTCGAAATGCTCACTGCCCGCAAGCTCCCAATGTTCTTAAAAAATGGTGCGTGGTGCCCACATGGCCGTTAAAGTATCAGTAATTGCCATCGTCATACAATACCTAAGGTTTAAATTCCTGATAGCCACCGCGATAATATAGCAGAGGGCCGTCGTCTGTATCACTGCTGGTCCAGCCCTTAACTAGGCCGCACACAATTTGATGATCACCACCTTCATACACATTATAAACCGAGCACTCTATCGATAAAAGCGCTCCGGAGATTAACGGTATTCCAAGTTCTCCTGAGGACCAATCTATATTTTGGAATTTGTCGACACCCTTCTTGGCAAAGTTATTAGAAATAGATTGCTGTGTTGCAGACAGCATATTTATCCCAAACAGCCGTGTTTCAAGCATTGGCCCTAATGTGTCAGAATTATTGTCTACACAGACAAGATACATCGGAGGAGTCAATGAGAGAGAGGTTATCGCGTTCATAGTCAGCCCGAACGGATCGCCTGCTTTGTCTATAGTTGTGACTATAGATACTCCAGAAGCCCACAGGCCGCAAGCCTTTCTGAACGCATCCGAATCAAATTTGTCATTCATAGTTAACCGCTTTTAAGTAGTAAAGATTGTGTAATGTGCAACAAATATACAGCCGGGTGCAAGCGAAACAAGTTTGCTGACCTCTAGTTACTTGCATTGGTTCGGTACTCACTAGTTTGCGTGAATAATCGCGGTGTAATATACGGGCAGAATAATTTTTAGCTAAATTGCTCATAGTTTACGCAAAAACTGCTATTTCTGATGAATGAAATTAAGGCGATTGAATCGGCTTTGGAGAGGTGTTTTATGGTGGCTATTGTGTGTGGTTTAAAAGCAACGTAATTAATGTTTACCTTTTACCACAAACGTGACAAAATCACGCGTGATGAATTAATCGACCCTGCAAATCATTTGGCATTAGGGTCAGAGAGCTTCATTATATAGACGTCACATCCGATTTGTGACCGGTTAACATTACGCGCGGGAGGAATAGACATTGTCTGAGAACGGATTAACGAGAGGCCAAAGGCTTGCGAATTGGATGTTGGACAACCGTATGACGACGGTACTTGGCATCGTTATCCCGACGCTGTTGTTGGCTTGGTCATTGCCATCAATTGAAGTTTACTCTCGATTTGCGGATCTGCTGCCCGCAAAACACGATTATATAAAAAATTATAATCGCATGAAGCAAACGTTTGGCGGAGCTAACGTTGTGACGATGTCGATAGAGGTCGAGGGCGATCAAGATATTTTTACTACTGAGACCTTGAATCAAATTAAGTATGTGACTGACGAGGTCGATATGATTCAGGGGGTGAACCATTATCAAGTCGCCAGTATAGCCCATCCAAAGATACGTAGAATTAGAACTACAGCCGGCGGACTGATCAAGTCCGAGCCTGTGCTTCCTCGGGATATTCCAACTGAGCCTGACAAGTTGAAACAACTCCGAGAAGAATCTTTTAATAACGATATCGTATATGGAACTTATATCTCAACGGACGGCAAGGCTGCTTTAATTCTCGCAGGATTCGATGAAGAGCGATTAGACTACAACAAAATTTTTACGCGTCTCAAAGAGCTTAAAGTAGAAATTGAGGAAGCTGGCAACACCAAATTGTATATAGCTGGTGAGCCTATGCTGAAGGGTTGGATTTACTACCACTCGGCTGAGTTAACTTTGATTTTTGGTATTACTTTCGCCGTCATGGTCTTGCTGCTCTACTTACACTTTGGCTCGCTCGCGGGCGTGTTCGTTCCATTACTCGGTACGGGTATGGCCTGTGTGTGGGGCTTGGGCTTTGTAGGATGGATGGATTTTAATTTAGATCCGCTAATTCTTGTTGTGCCGATTCTGATCTCGGCGCGTACAGCAAGTCACTGTGTTCAAATGATGGAGCGATTTCATGACGAGATCCGTAAAGGTGAATCGAGAGATTCTGCGGTCAGAACCAGTATGGGAGAATTGTTGGTTCCCGCTTCAATCGCTATATTTACCGACGCGGCCGGGCTATACGTTCTAACAGTGTCGTCTATTCCGATTATTGCAAAACTAGGATACTTCTGTAGTTTCTGGTCTCTGAGTAACTTAGTTACTGTGACTGTCTTGGTACCTATAGTTCTTTCTTACCTGCCGTCCCCTAAAGTAAGTCAAGAGGAAGATAAACATGTTTACTCAATGATCATGAGTAAGTGGTCTAATTTTTTAGTCTCTGATCGTGCTCCGAAACCTATTTTTGGGCTAGCGCTAATACTGATTGGATTTGCGGTATTTTATGCAAAAGACATGGTAGTAGGCGAGAATATGCCTGGTTCACCAATATTGTTCCCAGATTCTGAGTACAACGTTGCGGCAAAAGCGATAGCCGATAAATTTGCGGGTGCGAATCAATTTAGTATTTATTTTGAGGCTGATGAAGCGCACAAGATGAAAGATCCGGAAGTTGTGGCGGTAATGGAGAAGTTCGGGTTGTACATGGCGGACACCTTAGGATACGGGGGAACAAGGACGATTCCTCACCTGGTCCGCTCAATAAACCGACTCTATCATTATGATGATCCCCGATGGTCATTGGTTCCTTCTAGCCAGCGTGATATTGGGAATACTTTGTTCATGTATGAAGCGGGTGCGGCGATACCTGGCGTTATTCTAGAATACATGGACTTAGAAGGGCGAACCGCTAATTTTGTTGTGTTCTACAAAGATGCTACTGGACCGACGGTAACTGAAGCCGTGATTAAGGCTAAGGAGTTTCTGGCTGAACATCCGATGGAAGGTGTAACCCCGAGGTTTGCTGGAGGAATTATCGGAACTACCGCGGCGGGGAACGAAGAAGTAGAGCAATCTGAATTAAATCAAACTATTCTTATTATGGTTGTGGTGATGGCGTCAGTTATAGCTACATACCGATCAATTACGGCAGCATTACTTGTATTCGTGGTACTCGCCATGGCAGTGGTGATAAACAGAGCTTATATGGGATTTAGAGGCATTGGATTAAACATCAATACCTTGCC
The DNA here is from genome assembly GCA_902557415.1 of uncultured Pseudomonadota bacterium. GTDB lineage: Bacteria > Pseudomonadota > Gammaproteobacteria > UBA4457. The sequence continues at coordinate 5,981 of CACEAA010000003.1, forward strand.
GGTAACTGCCGTCGGTATTGGTATAGGGGTTGATTACGCAATCTACATGCTTGATAGGATTCGAGAGGAAGTAAGGCACAGGTCGATTGATGATGCTGTAAAAGTCGCTCTATCAACCACCGGTGCTGCGGTATTGTTCACGGCGGTAACGGTTGTGGCTGGAATAGCATACTGGATATTTGGTTCATCGCTCCGATTTAATAGTGAGATGGCAATGCTTTTGTCACTGTTAATGGTGAGCAATATGATCGGGGCGATTTCTCTGTTGCCTCTGTTAGTTAAAGTGTTTAAGCCTAGCTTTGTAATGAAGTCACAAGTGGATGAATCCTCCACAGGTGATGAGTCTACAGAGCCTGCAAATACTGCGGCCTAGCAGATAAACTGAGAAATCGTGAATAGAAAGCTTTAAAACATATTAAATGTGGTTTAAAGTGATAATAAAGGGAGCTGTCGGAGATCCGCAAGGCTAACCGAAAGCTAAACAATAAGAGGGGACACATGGGAGATTTAACCATGAGACACTTAAAAGGCACTTTTAAAGTAGCTGCTTTTGCATTGGTTTTAGCGTTATTCGCTGGCCAGTCGCAAGCCCGCATAACAGTTGACGCTTTTGGCGGCGAACTGGAAGTGGAAGGCTTTTTAAAGAGTGAGGTTCGTTCACGAGTATTGAACGGTAAGACTTATCTAGGCCAATGGATTAACCAGTTTCAAGTCGAAGCTGCATTAAGCTATGTGGATGTCGGTATATTTGACGAATTAACATTCGTGGCGATAGCTCGACCTGAGTACGATATAGTTCAAGACATGGGTGACCTGTCTAGCAACCATATCGGTGAGGGTACAACGGGTGTATCAACTAGTGACCGTCAAAAATTCAACGAGTACAACGACCGGTTAGGCTGGGGTGGTTTTGAATTCATCGGATTCGGTAAAACGACTACTGGTGGTATAGGTCAGCTACAGAGGCATGGTCTGAAAAATGACGATTGGTTCGCTACGAACTTTGAGGTTGCATTTGGAACGGACAGATATCTCAATAAGATGAGTAACTCTGGTACCTATGCGCCTCTTGATTCGGCTACCGGCCATCTTTACACTGCAACTGGTGGTTTTCCGTTGGTGGTACAAAAATCATCCAACATGAACTTGGATTGTAAAGGTTGTACTGATCTGAACGTCGATAACATCGATGTTGCTACAGGTAATACTGATTCGAACGGTCGACTTTATCCGTTCCGTGAGTTGTACGCGGATGCGATTATTGGAGATTTTTGGATAAGATTAGGTAAGCAGCAAATCGTATGGGGTAAAACTGACTTTTTCCGATTGCAGGATTTAATCAACCCAGTCGACTTTGGGCGGCATTTTTTCTTTGATTCATTCGAGGATATACGTATACCACAGTGGATGGCATCTATTCAGTGGAAAGCGGGATCAATTGGTCCTCTAACAGATAACGCAATACAGGTAGTCTGGAACTTCGATGAATTTCAAGGCGTAGGTCTTGGAAACCCATCAACATTTTGGGCGCACCCATTCTCGAAAGATATCAGTACTTTCGCGATTTACAACACGTACTTCTCACCAGAGCCATGTATGGCGGGTCAGACAATGACTCAAGACTACAGCTCTGGCTATGCAGGTGCGGCCGCAATTGATACTTCTAAACTACGTGCAGAAGATCGCTGTGGATACTACGGTCCTAACGACAACCGAACTCCTTCTGGATTCGGTCAGCCAGTTGGTCTTAGTGCAAACTTGAGACCTGATTGGGATATCAAAAATACTGAAGCTGGTTTCAGATGGGAATTCCGTCTAGCTGATTTCAGATTCGCGGTATCACACTGGTACGGTTGGAACGATGTACCTGTGTTCAAGTTCCATTCGGTTAACCTACCTACACGGCACTTGACAGCTGCGGGTATCAACGCAAACGCACCAACTGACGTACTGATTGGTGACCTAGCTTGGGCGCGTTCTATAAATGCCACTACGTCCGGAGTGACAGGTGGTGCCGACTACTCAACAGGCGATCTGCTAGCGCTTGCACAAGCCGAGGCCTCATCAAACAGCACAGCAAGTTTGGGAACGGGAACCGGTGGTTACGTGGACCCGATAATCGTAACTGATCCATTGAACGCGGCGCACATCCTGAATCAATACGCAACTTCGTCTGACATGAGAGCTGCGGCAGGAGCGGCGATCACCAATGGTCACTTTTCTAACCTTTGGGCGGCACTAGATGAAACATACTTCGGTGCTGGATCCAACTGGCAGAATTGTGGAAGTGACGGTGGAGTGTTCTGTAGCCCGCTCGCAGGCGGACAGACATCAATGGTCTACAAGCAGGCTCACACAGTGGGCTTAGCAATGGACTACTTTGAGTCTTATTCTGGTGTTGTAATGCGAATTGAATCGTCTTGGACATTCGATGAGCTTTATAACAACACTATGCGATCTGACTGGGTTGACGAAGGAGACGTAATGCGTTTCTCACTCGGCTTTGACAGACCAACATTTATACCGTTCTTAAATAAAGATCGTACATTCTTCTTATCACTTCAGATTTTTGATACCTGGTATCTCGATCATGAAGGTGACAAAAACACGGGTATGTTCGTGGATGAGCATAACTGGATAACTACGTTCTTCTTTATCGGTAACTACATGCGTGACAAAGTTAAGCCAATTGGGTTCTATGTTTGGGAAGAAGCATCTAACTCACATGTCGCTGGTTTTAACGTTGAGTGGTTGATTGATAACCATTGGTCAATCAAGTCTGGTTTTCACCTAATTTGGGGTGGACACAAGAATACTACGCATGATACTGGACCATTCACAAACTACATCACTGAAGGCTCAAATGGCCTACAGAATCCTTTTGTTACGTCCGTCTTCGGACCTGGACGACAAGGTATTGGTAGTGTGAGAAACTACGACGAAGTCACATTTGAGCTGAAATATCAGTTCTAATATTACTAGTCTAAGTTGAAAAAATTAGGGGCGGAAGGGTAAAACCTTCCGCCCTTTTTTTTGTGCTAATATTGAACTATTTGTACTACGATGGTCGTATGAAAGTAACGAACGTTGTAATTAAGGAAATATTAATGTTGAGGATTTCAATCTTCATTCTACTGCTTGTTGCCGCAGTAAGCAGCGCTATCTTCAGCGCAAGCTCAGTTGCGCTAGAGCCTGAAGAGGCAAAAGAGCTAGTGCGTGAAGCTATACAAGTAGCAAAAGACCTGAGAGAAAGTGAAAGTTACTACGACCAGTACGCTGGCGCGGGGATATTAGTCGATATAGGGGATAAGGACTCGTTGCAGTTTCTCGTGGATGGACTTGGGGATAACGATTGGGTTTTAATGAGGAGTGCGATAGATACACTGCTTACGGTCCGTCATCCCTATGGTCTCGATGTGCTTTACCGGTACGCTGAGCAAACAACCGACGCAATATTTATGAAGTTCCTTTCTGAATCGTTGGCGAGCCGCCCTCGCGACGATTTGTCAGAGTTTTTAGTAAGACTAGTGGAGTCAGACGACGAGTGGGTTAAAAAGCACGCGATGCAATCGCTTGCTTCTAGTGAGTATCCTGGTAAAGAACAACTAATGACCGAGTTAGGCAACGATCAAAATCAAGATCCGTTAACTCGAGCATACGGTTACTACGGACTTATCGGGACTGAATCTGAAGCTGATGCTGTAAGTGGGCTACTATCAATTACTGATAATTGGGGTGCAGATGCGTTAGAAGTGCTTGCAGTCGCCCTAGGTCAGCACAATTCTGACGGTACTCGGTCGAGGTTGAGGGAATTGAGAGCAGCTAACACTTATAAAGTTCAGATTGCGGCGATGGCAAGCCAAGCCGGGTTCGGTAATGAGGAAGCGACAGAAGCTTTGATCTCAATCATCGCTAAGGGCAAAGGCCTTGATCCGTCGGTGGCAGCGGCCAGTTTAAGAAGAATGGATGCTGCTACAGTTACAACGATTACTGCAGAACTGTTAGAGTGTTGCGAATTGAATTCCGACACGGGCACTCGTCTGTTGGAATCCTGGGAGTATATTGATGCTGATCCTACTGCACTCTATGAATGGGGGTTCACTCATAAGAATCCCGACATAAAAATGCAGACGGTGTGGCTTGCGGGAGCTCGAGGAGACGTCGAATATGCTTCCTCGATAGGCAGCTTGCTGAATGACAAAGATTCAGGCATAAGAGCCATGGCATCTTGGGCTATCGTGCGGTTATATGGTGAAAAATACGCACCAAGCTTGTCTATATAATTCTATAATGAGGTTAGGGGCAATAGCGTTAAATAACGCAAAAATTGCGTGGGGTTAATATGAATAAATGCGGGTTAACAAGACACTTTAATTTTGTTTGGTTACTTATTTACACAGTTTGTATATTGAGTTTTGAATCTTCAGCGGACGAGTTCACGTTCGACATCGAAAGCGCATTAGAATTGAGCCCGCCCGTGGGCATGGTCGTGACCGCAAGTAATCTTGAGCAGGTTCGTCAACTTTTGGACGAAGACCTGGCAGGACTAATAGAAAAGGGGTGGCTCACTCTGACAGTAGGAAAGCCCCAATCCTTTCGGCCCCACGCTAACTACATAAAAGCGACAGAGCGACATCGGGGGAATACTAAGCTTGGGGATAGGCCTGGTGTACTATTGAATTACGTCGCTGGTAGACCTTTCTCGGGAGAACCCTCATTTGATGACCCGAAGGCGGGAGAGAAACTGATTTGGAATATGCGGTATTTGTATGGAGGTGATGGAGGGAAAATACCCGAAATGTACTGGCAGTACCGAGACATGAAGTCACAGAAAATGGAGCGCGAGTTGGAGTTTAAAGCCGCAATGATGAGGTTCATGTACCGTCATGTGGTGGAGCCGACTCCAGTCATTAAAGACAATCGGTACAAGACCTATAGCGCTATTACATTGACTGCGATAGAGCCTGGCGATGTAGCGAAAACAAAGTTACTGATTTTTTATAACAGCGATGATACCGCCGAAGAGCAAGGCTGGATGTATGTGCCACTTCTCAGGCGGGTGAGACGCGTGGCGACTACGATGCGTACAGACTCATTCTTGGGAAGTGATATAATGATCGAGGACTTTCTAGGGTACACTGGACGGATTATGGATATGAATTGGTCCTATGGTGGGACAAAAAATATTCTCCTCCCAATGTATAGTCACAATGAAATACCTCACTCCGACCGGAAAGCGCGTCGACACGATTATAATTTCGTCGATTTTCATGGGCATTCTGGTTGTTTCCCAAATATCACGTGGCAGGTGCGTAAGGTGTATATTTTGGAGGGTAAGCCGAAGCGCAGTGATCATCCAGTGGGTAACAGGTATTTCTATTTAGATGCTCAAACGATGTCTCCAATTTTTGGAAAGCTGTATGATCGCGCTGGAGTGTTATGGAAGTATATAATTGGTGGAGTCGCTCATCCGGATAGTCATCTCCCGTCAAACAAAGGCACAGGTGTACCGCTGATAGATACTGCCTCTGTGGTAGATATACAAAGTATGCATTGCACAACTGTTCAGATGGTCACGATGGCTAATTTACCGAAATTAAAGAAACGTGACTTTGAACCATCCGCGCTGAACACTATGGCTAGATGAATCGCTATATAGTATTGTTATGTTTCATGAGTAATTTTTGGAAATTACCGGATGTTATTCGGTTAAAAATAATAGAGAAGGGGAGAGTTAGATGGCCAGTAGCCAATCGGATGCTATAAAGGTTCTGTATAAAGGTTGGATTGATGCTATGTCTGCTAATCCTGACATGGGTTTGGACGAGATGCGCGATATCTTTGAGCATTGGGGTGATATCACAGACGAACCGGGAGAGGTTGATTACGCTGAAGTCGACGCAGGTGGCGTGCAGGCGATGTGGGCTGTTCCAAAAGGATGTGCTGAGGATAGGGTCGTAGTATGCACACATGGAGGAGGGTATGTTACCGGCTCTATGTATACTCATCGTAAGGTTTTCGGACATCTAGCAAAACAAATAGGCTGCAAGGCTCTAATACTCCATTATAGGAGAGCGCCTGAGGCTCCTCATCCTGCACAAGTCGACGACGCAGTCGCGGCGTATGAGTGGCTGTTAAGTCAAGGGTATACAAACGACCATATATGTACTAGTGGCGATTCAGCTGGAGGCGCGTTATGTACTTCAATGCTGTTAGCCATACGTGACCAAGGTTTACCCATGCCAGTTGCGGCTATGCCGATGTCGCCGTGGTACGATCCAGAAGGTACCGGAGAGTCTTTGGTGACCAATGCTGATAAAGATGCGATAGTTAACAAGGACGTCCTTATGGGTATGGCCGGCATGTTTTTAGGAGACGGTTCCCCTAAGGATCCATTGGCTAATCTATTATGTGCCGATTTGAAAGGTTTGCCTCCGATCTATATACAAACCGGTGGCGATGAAGGTCTATTAGATGATTCTGTCCGCTTTGAAGAAAAGGCAAAGGCGGCCGGGGTAGACGTTACCTTGGATATTTTTCCTGAGATGCAGCATGTGTTTCATTTTATGGCTGGAAGAGCGCCCGAAGCAGATGATGGTATTGCGAAATATGCAGCTTGGGTAAAACCGAAATTGGGCTTATAAGCCGTCTTAATTAACGAAGGTGAGCTATATCGCTCACCTTTTTTTTGATTGAAAGATGTATTAGGTACTAATAATGGATGACAGATTGGATATAAGCTCCTATACCAAGGAACTATTTGATTTAACTGGCAAGCGGGCCTTTGTTACCGGTGCTTCTTCGGGCTTAGGCCGTCGGTTTGCTTGGGTCTTAGCTCGGGCGGGCGCACACGTATTTATTGCGGCTAGAAATGAGGAAAAACTTCTTAGTCTCAGTAAAGAGATAGAGGAGTTTGGAGGTAAGGCGACTCTGGTCGCTCTAGATGTTCGGGATCGGGCGGAAATTAGAAAGACAATTGACCAAGTGGAGATGGATGGACCTATCGATATTTTAGTGAATAATGCTGGAGTGGCAATTGTAAAAGCACCTGAGCGTTATAAGGACGAAGACTGGGACGCTGTCTACGAGACAAATCTCAGAGGTCCTTGGGTATTAGCTCAATCTGTCATACAGCATCGAGTTAACGACGGGAGAGCCTGTAGCATCATTAACATTGCATCGGTATTAGGTCTAAGGCCCTTGGGCCATATACCGCCGTACGCTGCTGCTAAAGCCGGAATGATTAATCTTGGCCGAGATCTTTGTGTGGACTTTGCTTCAAAAGGAATAAGAATCAATGCAATCGCTCCAGGCTATTTTGAAACCGAAATGAATAGAGAGTGGTTAAAGACATCTGCCGGCGAAAAGTTACTTCAAGGGATTCCGACCGGAAGGTTTGGGCAACCAAGTGACCTGGATGGAGCAATACTGTTTCTTGCGTCAGACGCATCTAGTTTTATGAATGGCAACTTAATGACTATAGACGGTGGACATAGTGCCGGTCTTTAATTTGACCAGATAATGAGTCGCCAATCGAGCACCTCTGTTTCTTCGTACTCGTTGTCTTGGTTGAGTCGCTTGGCAAAAGTTTCAACCCTGAGCTCGTTTAACGTGCCGCCCGACGGTGCTGGAGTAATGCGCACCACTTCTAACTCTGAGCGGATTATATCTTCTTCTAGCACTGGGCCTAGATGATCACAGCCTTGCCATCCTATCATTGTTATCGCGTCAGGCATCGCGCGCATTATTTGCGCATGAGCCAAAGATATTGTTTGCCCTCCATAGACAAGACGTTTCTTTAGATAGCTCTTTGACGCATCGGTATGTGCAAAAGCTATATTACCAGTGAGCCGAACTAGCTCTGGCGCGGCGGTTATAGTGTCCTGTCCCGCTATTATTATTCGATCTCCTTCATCTAGTTGTGGCGGGGATGAATCAAATGAGCTGCTTATCAAAGGTTCGATATTCCACGCTGATGGCACAGACTCTAAGATAGCCTCTTCAGTTAAACTCTTAGGGATCTCGCTAAAATCGTCAATGTGACCAGTTTCAGCGGATGGATCTCGGCATGGGATCATAGGACATCGCCAATAGCGCATCACACACTCATTGTTTTGATTTAGAGTCTCTATTTCTAATGCGACCATTCCTGTCGCATTTCTTCCGGGCTTATTTTTGTTTTGGTTTAGACCTACTACCTTAGTAGTTGTCGTTAGCGTGTCGTTTATAAAAACGGGTGATTTCATTATCAAACCACGATAAAACAGATTTCCCTTAACATTTTGTGACGCATAGGTAGTCTGCCCATTAACGATATTAATGACTAGCATTGGATGGACCAGCCCGTTACCGCTACCGGTAACCTTTTTAGTAAGTTCGTGATCTAGCGATAGGCGCATACGATCGCCGATGATTGACTGGTAGATTGAGCAGAAGCCTTCAGTTACGGTTACTGCAGGCGCTCCAAATATTTGTCCGTTATAAAAATCTTCGAAGAAAGGTCCATCAATTGTGTGTAGTGCCATAATTTAAAATGTCCGTGTAAACGGCGTCAGTAATCACAACTGATGTCGACAGGTTATAGAGTCATAGACCGGCCTGACGATTCACAGTGTGATGTAATAAGCGCCGTGCTAATAGCTGACGATATTAATTCTTATTCCTATCGTATCGCTATGGGGTTAATAATCATTTGGACGGCTCCAGAAACTCTGGCCGGCCCAAGTACAAACATAAACTCATAAGCTTTATCTGCGGCTAGCTCACGCGTGTCCATATTTTCAAGAATGTAGATACCATTATAATTCAACAGTATTTGATGGACTGGAAACAGTATATTAGGGTCTTCTCCGGGAATAAGTTCAAGTGCAGAATTGTCAGAGCCTACTGCCATCACTTCCTTTTCTACTAAGTAATTAGCACCATCTGCTGTTAGCCCGGGCTGCTCTTTTATGAACTTCTCGGGATCAGATTCTAAGTAAGTGAGCCACCCAGAGTGGAATAAGACAACGTCACCTTTTTCAATAGTTACGCCTAGTTTTTTTTCACACTCAATGATATCTTTTTTGTGGTACGGAGTTTTGGCGGGCAATAATATTTTGCCTTTACATGCAGCCATATCTAGGAGCACGCCGCGCGTCACGACAGGCGGATAGTCTTCTACTCCCATTTTGGTTAGCCCATCGACTTTAGCAAAATCTCTTGCTTTAAATCCGTTATAAAAAATTCCATCAGTGGCGGCGTGACCAAGTCCATCAATTTGCGAACCAACACCCATCCAGCCGGACATATGATCATCAAAGTAATTGAATTTATTGCCACCGATAGGGTGGTGATGGCTGTATTGGTTCGGATATAAAACATGCACCTCAAAGGTGCGCGTGCCATAGGCCGGTGTTTCGCTGTTGGTCTCTATACCTAATCGATAGGTTTTCCCTGTCTTTACCAGCTTGCTTGCCTTGAGCGTTAATTCGGGCCCAAGCATATTAAATGAACCTAGAGTATCTTTTGCTCCCCATTTTGAGGGCCACCACTTGTCCTCGGCATTAGCGAGTCCGATAGTTCCAAATATAATAATTAAACTTATGAGATACTTCATCTCGGTCTCCTTATAAAAAGCAGAACTCTATTTAATTAGAAATTACGTTCTTCAGCAAGAGTATTTTACTCGACGGGGTTTATAGGAATTCTTTACGAACGCTATTTGACTGTGCTCCAAGACTCGGCACTTCGAGGTTTAGATTACTGTCTCCAACCCTCCGTATGAGACTGAAATCGTTGCCAGAGCTTGAGACGTTTTTTCGTCTTAGGGCACTGTGTTGCGAAAGATCTTTTAAAGTATTAATACTACCACAAGCAACTCCGGCGTTAAGTAGTGAACTCATAAGCTGCTCGCGGTTAGAGAGTTTAAAAATAGCTTCAATCTCGAGTTTTAGGGCAGCTCGATTCTCAACACGTTTCATATTTGAATCGTAGAGAGGATCCGAAATCAGAGCGGGTTTATCCAATACTTGTTCACATAACCGAATCCACTCTGCATGATTTTGTACTACTATAAAAATTTGCCCGTCGTTCGTGTCATAAGACCCATAGGGGCATATTTGTCCGTGGTCCATACCGGTGCCCTGTAATAACTTGTTGGCATACTCATAGTAAGCTAATGGTACTGACAACCATTCGGAGAGTACTTCAAAAAGTGATAGTTCGATATGAGAACCACCTACTGATCGGGTGCCTCGTTTGATTAGCTTTTTGAGAATTTCTCCATAAGCAGTGAGACCGGTCGCGATGTCAACAATTGAGGCGCCAACTTTCGACGGCTCTCCTGGAGGGCCTGTTACAGAGCACAGTCCTGTTTCGGCTTGAATCAAAGCATCATATGCTTTCATATTAGAGTAGCTTCCCTTACTGCCGTATCCAGTAATAGAACACATTACTATGTTGGGGTTTAATTTCTGCACTGTTTCGTAACCAAAGCCTAGTCGCTCCACTGCACCGGGCCGTAAGTTTTGTATAAAAACATCTGCTTTATTTATCAAATTTTTCAGTAACTTAACATCTTCTTTGTTTTTTAAGTCAACAGTAACTGATTCTTTCCCCGAGTTTAGCCAGACAAAATAAGCGCTATCACCACCGAGAATATCGTCATATTTTCTCGCGAAATCGCCTTCTGGACGCTCTAATTTAATAACTCGAGCGCCAGATTCGCGTAATAATCGAGAGCAGTAAGGAGCTGCGACTGCTTGCTCAAGGCTAATAACTAGAAGGCCATCAAGGTCGTTAGTCATCGTAATAGTTTGCAACCCACAAATTTAGTAAGACCTAGGCAATCCCAGCTCTCTTTCCGCAAGGTATGATAGTATCAAGTTAGTCGATATAGGTGCTATCTGGTAAAGTCTCGCTTCTCGAAACTTCCTTTCAACATCATACTCCTCGGCAACTGCAAAGCCTCCAAAGGTCTGCATACAAGTGTCGGCTGCAGCCCATGAGGCCTCAGAAGTGAGAAGTTTTGCCATATTCGCATAAGTACCCGAGGTATCTCCTGATTCATATAGGCGACATGCTTTATCTAAAACAGCCTCTGCAGCTTCCGTTTGAGCGAATGCTCGAGCAATCGGAAATTGAATGCCTTGATTTCTGCCAATAGGACGCCCAAAAACTTCTCGCTCACTAGCATAATCAGACGCCTTTTTGATAAACCAGCGCGCGTCACCGACACATTCTGCTGCTATGAGGATCCGCTCTGCATTCATGCCTGATAGTATATATTTAAACCCTTTACCTTCCTCTCCTATCAAGCTATCAGCTGGTATCGGCACATTGTCGAAAAAAACTTCCGTCGTGGCGTGGTTCAGCATTGTTCTAATTGGGTTTATAGTCATTCCATTTTTAAGAGCATCCCTCATATCAATTAAAAAAACCGAGAGGCCGTCAGATTTCTTTTTTACTTCTTCTTTAGGGGTAGTCCGGGCAAGTAGGACCATTAAGTCTGAGTGCTCGGCACGCGATGTCCAAATCTTCTGTCCATTAACAATATATTTATCACCGTCTTTAACAGCCATAGTAGTAATACTAGTCGTGTCCGTACCCGCGGTTGGTTCAGTGACTCCAAATGCCTGCAATCTTAAATCTCCCGAAGCAATTTGAGGCAAGTACTTCTTTTTTTGTTCTTCACTACCGTGTCGAAGAACCGTACCCATCGTGTACATCTGAGCGTGACATGCGGCTGCATTTCCGCCAAACTCGTGAATTGCCTTCAGAGTTTCAGAGCCGACGGTAATAGGCAGGCCACTGCCGCCATATTCTTCGGGGATTAATGACGCTAATAAACCAAGCTCAGTGAGTCGTGCTACAAACTCAGTTGGGTATTGCCGTTCACGATCTTTTTTGCGCCAGTATTCTCCGGTAAATTCTTCACAGACCTTGAACACTGTATCTCGTATTTGGGATATTGTTTCTTGCAGTTCTTCTTGACTCATATTTAGGTAACTCACCGTTTAGTTTGTTTGTTAAAATAACCTACAGTTAGGCACGCTTCCATAAAAAAAGGGTTGCCGTTATCGCGGCAACCCTCCCCAGTTTCCTTAGGTATTGTACAGAGCTAACTGGCAGCCACAATTTTATCCAAAACAGGCATCAGATAGCTATTGAATAGTTCTGGATTTTCACTCATTGGAAAGTGCCCGATTTCTTCCATTATAATACATTCTGAGTTTTTAGTCTTCGCAGCGCTCTCTTCAGTCATCTCTGGAGTACACGCAAAATCATAAACACCCGTCATGTAATACATCGGTACTTTACCAGAAAGTTTCTCCGTACGACCTCTGAAGTCGTGATCTTGACTATAGAAATAAAGATCGCCTTTGAATATCCCTGGTCCTCCCTGCGCATAATACCACCAAGTTTCCCATCGATACTTGTCAGGACTTTGCGGCGCCATTAGTCCAAAGACGGACTGGGCTGCTGCTTCACCACCATGAATATGTGAATGCCTCAGCCAATCAATATGCCAGCCTAACGAATGCTCGCAAGCCTCTACGGCTATCAAGGCCCTGAGTTCATTTTCATGTTTTTCGGCTAAGTGTAGACAAATATTACCACCCATTGAACTCCCTAAGATCACAGGTTTGTCGAGTTCTAGCGCATTACAGAACGCCATGACTATTCCCATATAGAATTCTGCAGTAAGTTTATATTCCTCGTCTTCTTTATACCAATCATATGGGGGAATTGACTTACCATGGCGAGGGATGTCAAGAGCAATCACCCTAAAGTTAGCATTTATTGCGGGATCGCATAGTTGATGTCTCCATTCCCTAGAGTCGGTTCCAGCGGTGTGCAAGCAGACCATTGGTATTCCTTGGCCAGCTTCTTCAAAAAATATCCTATACTCGGTCCCGTTGTAAGGAACCCAGACATAATGTCCAGTTATTGGTTCGATTTTTCCCATTTGAATGTCTCCTAATTCGTTCCTTGTTTAAATTTCACGCATCCGATCGAGTGCCCAACATAGCGCACGCATGTTTTGCCAGAGAACCATTTGATCGCCTTCTAGAGTAAGCCTACCGTGAAGAGGGTGAGCCATAGCCCATATGTCGTTATACATAGGCGGAGGCGTTTTTTGACAGAACTTTTCCCAACTGACAGCAGGACCTTTTATGGCAAGCTGGTAGCAAGTTTCTGGGGTGAATTCACTTTCTATGTTAGCTATCTTTCCTTTATAAAATTCGATGACATATTCAGTGTCACCAAACCCGAAAAGTAGGTTAGTTGTGAAATGCTTCCCGATCCAACTCATTGGACCATTAGTGTTCACTAGCTTTTGCCAGCTCTCCATCCAAGACTTTTCAAACATGAGTTACCTCCTCATTCATTTTCGAGTGTCTTACTCTTAACTTACAAGTTACTACTATTTGTATAACTGTGAATTCTATACTTTATTTATAATTATTATTTTAAATCGATTACTGTGCTTTCTCATAAAAACTTGGAGCCAACCAAGAAAGGGATTGAGTAAACATAGCTTTATCGCAATCATCGCACGGTACTTTAACTACTGTGAGACTCTTTATACCAGACTCAACGAGCCGAACCTAGTAGCAGCCCATAATATTTCTATTATTCGCTAAATACTTTTTGTTAGTACGGACAAATTATTTTGAGCTCGTTTTTGATTCAAGTCAATTTTGGACCGCACCTTTTCAATGGATTTTACATACTCGATAGGGAACGAGTGATGTCTTACGCCTGCTAGAACGAGTTCTTTATACCAGTCATAGGGTACTTGTCGATGGTCGACAAATGATTCTTGCGCCACATATACGTGACACGCACCGATACGAGGGACATTTAGCATAGATGAACGATAGCCTTTACCTACACCTTCAATTACGTCGAGCTGTTGGAGGTCTTTTATCGATATTTTATATATCGCGACGTGTATGACGCCCTCATCGCTTTTTACAATATTACACTTGCCAGATCCGTCTCTGCCAATTTTAGAAAAATTAAGACTCCAGCCGCGGAGTCTTATCACTGCGCTAAAAGCTGCCGAACTAACTCTCGCTTGTAAGCGAGCGGGGTGTAAATTAGAGCCATAAGCAAGGTATCGAATTGCTCGCAGATTGTTACTCAGTAGATTGTTAGTTTGCTTGTTCATGATTCAGCCATGCTGAGTTTTTATATTTTAATTGCTATTATAACGTCTAGACTATTTTATAAATATGGAGCAAGTATGAGTCAAACGAATGAACAGATCTCAGTACAAGAGGAAACTCAAGTTCTTGATGCTCTCGACGTCTGGTTAAAGAAAGAGGTAGCTAACCAAGTGAGGCATTTTGATCACGAAGATGAATACCCACATGAAATAGTTGCTCAAATGAAAGATATGGGGTTGTTTAGTCTGATGTATCCAGTCAAGTATGGGGGATTAGGGTTCTCGGCTAGTTCTTACACCAAAGTGATAACAAAATTAAGTGAAACATGGATGAGTCTGGCGGGCGTGATCAACACCCATATGATGTTGGGGCAGCTCATCGAGCGATTCGGTACCCCAGAGCAACAATCTTATTTTTTACCTCGTCTTACTAATGCTGAATTACACGGTGCGTTGTGCTTGACTGAGCCCGACGCTGGTACCGATCTGCAAGGTATCAAAACACACGCGAAACGAGACGGTGATCGGTACGTTTTAAACGGATCTAAAATGTGGGTGACTAACGGGATGTACGGTTCTTTATACGCCGTGCTTACTAAGACAGATCCGAACGCTCAACCTGCACACCGAGGTATGACGATGTTTTTAGCTGAAAAAGACGTTGGCTTTAATGTGGACGGTAAGTTGCAGAAACTTGGCTATCGGGGCGTTGAGAGTGCTGCGCTAAGTTTTGATGACTATTCGATCTCTTCTGATCGGGTTCTTGGTGGGGTTGAGGGTAAAGGACTTCAACATGCTATGGGAGGATTGGAATTAGGACGTATAAATGTTGCGGCACGAGCTGTAGGCGTTGCGCGGGCTGCGATGGATGACGCGGTCAAATATGCGCAAGAAAGAGAGACTTTTGGTAAGCCTATTTGCGAACATCAGTCGATACAAATAAAGCTCGCGGATATGGCGACACGGGTCGAAGCGTCCCGACTATTAGTTGAACAAGCTGCGGACAAATACGATAAGGGAGAGCGCTGTGACATGGAAGCTGGGATGGCTAAATTGTTCGCGTCTGAATCGGCACTTGAAAATGCTACCGAGGCGATGCGAGTTCACGGAGGGTATGGCTATTCCAAAGAGTTTGACGTAGAGCGCTATTACCGAGATGCGCCTCTTATGTGTATAGGCGAAGGAACGAACGAGCTTCAACGGTTGCTAATAGCTAAACAACTAGTTAAGCGATCGCCTATATAGGACTGTTATCCATAAGCGATTGCCTCGATCTCAATCAAGGCCGACGGGAGGGCTAGTTGGGAGCAGACCGTAGAGCGTGCTGGAGGGAGTTGCGGAAAGGCTTTTTGATACACTTCGTTAAACTCAGCGAAGTTACTCAAGTCAGTAAGCCAAATGGTCGTCTTTACTATGTGGGATATGTCGAGAGACGCCTCTTGAAGAATGCTAGCCATGTTTCTTATGCAGTGACTGGTTTGAGCTTTTATGCCACTCGGGATAGTCCCGGCATCGTCAAAACCAAGCTGGCCTGACAAAAACACAAAGTCACCCGCTCTGACAGCTTTAGATAGTGGCAGAGGAGTTCCGTCGGCTAAGGTAAACGTACCACCAATGATTTCGTGTTTCATACTTTTTGTTCCTTTATGATGAGCCTTTTCAAACCGATTGTTAGAAGTGGCAGTGTGAATATAACCATGAAGCCCCAGGAAAGGGCTCCATAGCCCTTGGCGATCAGGTTAATCAGTCCAAACTGGGAGAGCAACAGACTCGCTATAGTTATACCTAATGATGAGAAGCTTCGAGCCCTGTTCGACAGCCCAAAATTTCGAACTTCTTTGAGCCACGAGTCAATGCGATCATTTACTCCCTGGAGTACCCCGACTGCAGTGAGGAGAATAGTACCAATCAGGATGAAAAAATATAGGTGGACTGCAAAATGTATTCCAGACTGTTCTACTAAATGATACGTCGGTACTGGCAGTTGATTTATCTCAGGGTGAAATCCGACAAAGCCAACATGGAGTAGTAGGGCAGGCAACACACCAAAAAGTCCTGCTATTACTCCGCTTTTGACTGCTTGGTTGGTAGTTTCAATTTCTGAAGCGGCGTACATCAGGACCGGGATGAGCGCACTATTATAGATGGCAAATCGCATACCGCTGATAGATGCTCCTAGCCAATCGATATTGTCGATGTTACCTAGTAATAAGATATCTTTTATAGGGACCATCGAAACGATTAATGAGACTAGAAATCCCATTAGGAGAAGAGTCCAAATAGTGAGCGCGAACTTGACTATAGAGCGACCGAAATAAGTAAAGCTTAAAATCGCAAGGGAAAGGAAAAGCCATACTTGGTAAATCCCGATATCAAATGCAGCCTCTGCTAGCGTGGTCGTGGCGGAAGTTACAATTGCAAGTACCAGCACCAGTAGCAACACGAAAAGGACTTCGTATATTATCCAAATCGGCCCTAAGAGCTCTTTAAGAAAATCACGATAATTGAAGACTTTAAATCGAACTGCGAATGCAAAGCTAGCTGATAAAACTAGGACAAACAGACAGGCAATGACCGCAATTGCTAATAAACCTCCGGCAGGTCCAAATCGGGTGACGTACTCGACTATCTCCCGACCGGTACCGTATCCTCCGCCTATAATAACACTTTGAAAAATAGCGGCCGGAATTATATAAACCGCACAAAATCTGCGCCAGTGCATTACCCAAGTCCTAAAACTGAAATGGTTTACTTACCTTTAAACTCTGGGGTTCGCTTCTCAAAAAAAGCATTAACCGCTTCCATATGGTCTTCAGTATGTTGCAAGGTTACTTGCAAGGCGGCCGACATTTCCATAATTGAGTCAAAACTTGCCATTGTACCGTCTCGCATTAGCTTTTTAGTCATCCTCAGTGCTTGCGGGGGTTGGACGCAAATTTTTTCAGCTAAGGCCTCTGCCTCTGCTAAAACATCTTGGTCAGGATATACTTCAGATACCAACCCCCAATTCTTGGCTGTGTCGGCGTCAATCAGATCGCCGGTGAAGAATAACTGAGCGGCTCTGGACCAGCCGATCTGCCTAGGCAGTAACCAAGCACCACCATCACCAGGCAGTATGCCTAGCTTTAGAAAAGTTGCTCCAAACTTGGCGGACTGGGCAGCTAATCTGATATCGCACAGAGAAGCGATATCACCACCCAGACCTATTGCTGCTCCGTTGATGGCACCGACAATAGGAACTTCGATATTCCACATTGCTTTTACGATACCGTGAATACTTTCTCGGTAATGGTCTCGTAGCTGAAGAGCATTGCCTCCAAAGTGACCAGTTCTTTCTTTCATCGACTTCAAATCGCCACCAGCTGAGAAGGCCTTTCCAGCCCCAGTCATGATGACACATCTTAAATTCTTATTGCTATTTATAATATTGGCAGCTTCGGTGAAGCGTTCGCCATCACGCGCGTGCCCTAAAGGATTCCTGGTATCAGGTCTATTAATGGTTAGCCTGGCAATGACACCGTCAGTGTGAAGAATTAATTCATCGTCAATAGAAATTTCATTTTTCATAATAAACTCCGTCAGTTAAGCCGTGATAATAGGCCAAATTTCATTGCCACCTTGTTCTACAGCTAGCTTACCTAGCTCTTCTCCCCAATACGCTACACCTCCATATTCTGTGCGCCAAGCCCACATCCTTCGAGTGAGAAAATGCAGCCCATATTCGTACGTAAACCCTATGGCACCATGAATCTGATGACTTAGGCGAGTTATTTTTTCCACCGCTTCACTGGCTCGGCATTTCGCCGCTGCTATTTCAAATCGCGCATTACGTTGGTTATCTGTTATACCTGAGTGATCCAATCGAGCACATGCGGCAATTGCGATAGCATCGACCGAGGCTACTAGCCCAGCTAAGTCTGCTAGGTGATGTTGGATCGCTTGGAATTTAGCCAACGATCTACCAAATTGCTCTCTATCGCTGGCGTATTTTACCGCGAGATCTAATGCAGCAGCGCTAGCTCCCCCTATTTGTATGCTTCGTACCAGAGCACCTAGGTATAGTAACGAGTCGTCGTCTAGCGTGGTCGGGAGTTTATCCAAAATTTTGGCTTTTCCAGAAATTCTATCCCGAGGGTCACGGCCTAAATTATTTTGACCTTCCGCTTCTTGATTCTGCGCTTCCAAAACAAAGAGATGCGAGTCATGGATTGCTATGTAATAGTTACAGCGACTTCCCCATGGAACAACACTCTTGTTTAGAGCAAACTTACTTCCTTGAATGGAATATCCGCCAGTTAATAGGCCTGGAATTCCTTCGGGCAGCCCTGCTCCAGATTGTTTTGCAACCCATTGTGCCAAAATTGATTCACACACGGGGAGGGGGACCGTATATCTCCCACAAGCTCTTAGTACGGGGTATGCGTCACTCCAGGAGGCTTCAATGCCACCAGAGGATTCGCTTGCCAGGACCTTATCAATTCCTTGCTCTATTATCTTACCCCAGAGTGACTCAGGCCATTCCGCTTTCTCATAGCGAGTGAGAGAATCCCAATCAAGTTCGTCCTCAAATAATCGAGACACGCTTTCGTGCAACATACTTTGTAATTCGTTCATCTAATGCCCATCCCTTTAGCAATTATTCCGCGCATTATTTCTGGCGTGCCCCCTCTCAAAGAAAACGATGGCGCGATTTGTATCAAGTTCCCAAGGATCTGTTGGTATGGCACCCCATACCCCTCAAGGGTTGGTTCTAAGTCGCAGAGTTCTTGGGCTAGCCCTGGCAGAGTTTGCTCGAATTGACATCCTAGATCTTTAACCACCGACGCGGCTAAAGTTGGGTTCTCGCCCGCGTGTAGTTGTGAGGCGATACTAAGAGACATTGTTCTGAGTGTCGTTGCCCACGCAACTTGGGTTCCTATTTTTGCCAATATTGCAGGATTTGCGCAACCTTTTAATATGTCGATGAGTTCACGCAAGAGATAGAAGCAGGACAAATATCGCTCTGGTCCGCTTCGTTCGAGCGCCAGCTCTTCCGTCACCTGCTTCCAGCCTTCCCCTTCCGTACCTATCAACGCATCTGCAGGGAGCTCCACATCGACAAAGGATACTTCGTTGAAATTTTTGCCACCCGCAAGATTTTCTATCGTTCTGGGTGTTATACCTTCAGTTTTTTTCAAATCTATTAGGAACTGAGATAGTCCTGCATGCTTTTTTTCTGGATCGGGATCACTTCTGAACAGCGCTATCATGTAGTCAGCTCGGTGCGCCTGACTGGTCCATATCTTTGTCCCGTTGACGAGCCAACCATTTTCAGTTTTTTCCGCTTTAGTTCGTAGAGAAGCTAAGTCGGAACCAGAATTAGGCTCGCTCATCCCAATACAAAAGCATGCCTTCCCTGCGGTTATTTTAGGGATTATTTCTTGTTTTTGCGCCTCATTACCGTACCGAGTTAAAAGTGTCCCACTTTGTCTATCTGCAACCCAGTGAAAACCTGTTGGCGCACCAGCAACTAAGCATTCCTCAACAACCACATAGCGTTCGAAGGCCGAGCAACCCTGTCCGCCATATTTTTTAGGGAGTGTCATCCCGAGCCATCCGTGTTCGCCGAGCTTGGCACTGAATTCTGCGTCATATGCTTCCCAACTGTGACTGCGTTTCACAACCGAATAGTCTTGCAACTCGTTGGTTAAAAAAGCCCGAACTTCTTGCCGTAATGACTGCAAATCGGCTGGTAATTCACAAGGATCAAACCTGAGTTTGTCTGCAATAGATTCCATAATTAAACCTTATACTTTTCAATTATTTGAAATATTAAAGTGATATTTTAGATTAAGTTAAACTGATTGGGCATACTTCCATGCTTCTTCAGCAAATACCTCCACATACTCTGTTGAGCGGTAGGCATCAGCACTGGCGGCAGTACCATCTTCTACGCGCTTAACAATACCTTGATAGATAGCGGCGAGTCTCCACATCGTGTACGCCTTGTAAAATTCTAAGTTTTCAATTTCATTGCGGTGCGTAAGTTCGCAGTACATTGAAATGTATTCTTCTTCCGTAGGTATACCCATATCCGGCAGGTTGAGTCCGGATAAACTTGAGATCCCGTCCATGTTGGGGAGCATCCAAGGGGCTAGATGATAAACAAAATCCCCCAACGGATGACCCAGCGTTGACAACTCCCAGTCGAGCACTGCTATCACTTTAGGTTCTGTCGGATGACATACCATGTTATCAAGCCTATAGTCGCCGTGTATTACTGATAACTCTTGCGAGTCTGGGATGTTGTCGGGAAGCCATGTGTTCAATTTATCCATTAGCGGAATATTTTTAGTTTCTGAGGCTACATAAATTTTGCTCCATCTATGAACTTGTCTTGCGATATAATTTTCTCTTTTACCGAATCCGTCAAGACCAACCTCTGATGGATTTATTTTCTGCAGGCGCGCTAAAGTTTCCAGCTTCGAGCGATAGATGTTTGCCCGCTCCGATTTAGTTTGATCGGGTAACGAGAGATCCCAAAAGATCCTACCATCCACCATTTCCATGACATAAAACATAGTCCCGATCACTTCCACGTCCTCACATAGCGCATATGCTTTCGGTATGGGGAAGTCGGTTTTCCCTAAGGCTGCGATAACGCGGTACTCTCTATCCACCGCGTGCGCTGAAGGCATCAGAACGCCTGGAGGTTTCCTCCTCAGTACATAGCGCTTAGTTGGTGTAATAAGTTGATACGTCGGGTTAGATTGACCACCTTTGAATTCCTTAACAGTCAAAGGACCGGAGAAATCCGTCACGTTCGCGTCCATCCAAGCGCTAAGCTTGAGATGATCGAAGGATAAGTGTTCTTGTACCTCTTTCGTTCCAGAAAATTTGTGCTGTCTTTCAGTCATTATCATACTTTCCTATTGTATTAATTACGCTACGATATTAGTGTCGTGTAGCTTCCCGATTGTCGCACTATCTAGGTTGAGCAATTCAGATAGTATCTCGTCAGTGTGTTGACCCACTATTGGCGCTGGCTGGGGTGCCTTCCTCTCTATTTCTGAAAAATACATTGCACCGCTGGGTACAGGATATTTCCCGATGCCGGGCTGTTCAATAGTCTCAAATATAGGGTTATCGTCGGAACAATCGGGATCGTCCTCTACCAATTTTTTCACGGATTGGTATTTATCCCAACAGATCCCGTTTGCATCAAACATTTTTCCAACAACCTCCAGCGGATTTCTGCTAAACCATGGCTCAAGCAACCGTGATAATTCCACACGAGCTTCGAAACGCCCACCTTCAGTGGAGAAGTCTAGTTGCATAAGATGCTCTAGCTGTGCCACCTCATCGCTGATTCCGGTCGCTTTAAGCAAACCGGTCCATTGTTTCGCATTTATCGCTATCAGCATTATTCGTTCGCCGTCTGACGTTTTAAAATCTCGGCCAAGCGCACCATACAAGTAGTTGCCATGTCGCTGTCTTTCGTGCTTATTGATCGTGACTTCACCGATGTAACCTAAGTGCCCCATCGTACTTAGGGCTACATCAGCCAAAGCCAACTTAATTTGCTGACCTTTACCTGTTATTCTCCTGTGCCTTTCCGCAGCCAATATATCTATGGCTGCAAGGTAGGCTGTAGTGATGTCCCAGGCGGGGAGCACATGATTCACGGGCCGGTCGTCATCTGGATGACCAGTGAGATAAGGAAATCCGACTTTTGCGTTTACCGTATAATCTAGCGCAGTGCCTCCATGACGATCTCCGACGATCTCGTGCTGTATAAGATCACTACGCCTTTTTGACAACTCTTCATATGAAAGCCAACCACGCGCTGGTAAGTTGGTTGAGAAAATTCCTGCGTCCGATCCCTCAGCACAGATCAATTGACAGACAATTTCTTTTCCTTCGTCTGACTTCAGGTCCACCGCGATAGAGCGCTTACCTTTATTCATCTCCGCCCAATAGATACTCGTATTATCTTCAGTGACTGGCCAGCGACGATAATCCATACCGCCACCGATCTGATCAAATCTGATCACGTCAGCACCTAATTGCGCTAATGTCATTCCACACATCGGGGCCGCGATAAATGCGGAACCTTCAATTATCCGTAGACCTTTTAATATTGGCTGCATAGTATTTTTGATACCTGTGAGTAAGTGTTTATTCTATGCTAGCGTTACCGTTATTCAGCACTAATACGTCTCTTTCTATAGATGACGCTCTAAACTGGATTTTGGAACCTTCGCGCCATATCTCAGTGCGCAATGTTTCTCCCGGCATAAATGGCGCTGAAAATCGCACACCCAATGACGTAAGCCTATGCGCTTGATAATCGCAACAACTTCGGATGATTGCGTGCATCGCGACTCCTAATGTACAGCGACCATGTAAGATTGGCGCACTAAAGCCAACAGACGTTGCAACACTGGGATCAGCGTGAAGAGGATTCATGTCACCATTTAATCGGTATAATAGGGCCGCTTGAGGAAGCGTAGGTAGATCGCAAACTATGTCGGGCTTTCGGTCCGGTGGAGCTGGCATAGCTGTCCTTGGCTTGCTGTCCCCTCCGAATCCCCCATCACCTCGGGCTAACGTATTAGATGTCACAGTTGCATAGTGCTTACTTTTATCTGCCGAATATAGATCTTTCTTGGAATATACGAAACATCCCTTGTCAGAACCTCTATCGACGACATCCTCTACTACCGTTTTGCCGTAAATATCACCTTCAATTGGCAGCGGGTTATGGATTTCGATAAGTTCTTCAGCATGCAATACTTTTTGCCATTCAAAGCCATAGCTTTTCTCTTTCATCCAAAAGCCTGGATAGTTTACAACCATTGCCATTCCTGGAAGCGATTGGCCACCATCTTCATAGACATAAGGCAATTGTCTGGAATCCAGCGGATCACTCCCGAATCCAAGCGAGAGAGCATAAATCAGCGTATCTTTGATGTCGACTTGACTGACACTTTCGTGAATGATTTTGCCGATGAGGTGAGAATGATCTTTCATAAATCTATCCTGATTTTGTGGAGCAGAAGGTTGTCGCACCAGTGTTCAAGTTAAAATGTCTAGTAATTTTTTACACCGGATCCCAAGGCCATATGTCTTGAGAGCGTGCCAGGTCGTAGAAATCTGATTTAAGCGCCGGAGCGGCGTGCTCAGCAATAGTCTCTGGGGTCCAGCCCTCGTCTCGGTGTATAGATCGGATAGGTCGATTTTGGCTCATGAGAAAAATTTCATTGTTCCTCACTGCAAAGATTTGTCCCGAAACCTCATGAGCTTGATCGGAGAGCAGGTATATTGCCATGGGGGCAATTTTATCTGGCGTCATTTCTTTCAGCCTCTCTACACGTTCCTTTTGGGCTTCGTCAGTGATAGGGATCGTACCTATCATCCGAGTCCAAGCGAAGGGGGCTATACAGTTACTCCGCACATTGTAGCGTCCCATATCCAAAGCGATACTTTTTGAAAGAGCGACTATTCCTAGTTTGGCCGCTGCATAATTAGCCTGTCCAAAATTCCCAATCAAGCCACTAGTCGAAGTCATGTGCACAAACGAACCAGTTTCTCGTTCCCTAAAATGATCTGCTGCAGCGCGACTTACATAAAAAGTACCGTTTAAATGGACATCAATTACTGCCTGCCACTCGTCTAAGCTCATTTTATGAAACATCCTGTCTCGTAATATTCCCGCATTATTAATTACGCAGTCCAGTTGACCAAAATTATTTATCGCGTCAGAGACCATACCTTTTGCATCGTCATAGTTTGATACACTTCCGAAATTAGCGACTGCTTCGCCCCCTAGAGAAGTTATTTCCTTGACTACTTCTTGAGCGGGACGCCCTTCAATATCTTGTCCGTCGGTACTGGCGCCTAAATCGTTCACTACTACTTTGGCTCCAGCTTTTGCCATCGCAAGAGAATAATCCCGACCAATTCCTCGTCCTCCACCAGTTACTAGGACTACCTTTCCAGCAAGCATATTCATTTTGTTCTCCCATAATATAATTTAGCCCAAGGCTTAGGCCGTTACTCATCCCGCGTGCGAATCATATATGTTTTCAATACGTTCTGATAAGCCTTTTTAGTCTACGCGGCTTATAGTTTTTATCATCTGAGCCTATTTGGTATCATATCACTCCGATATCGTTATTCAATACGGTAACGGTCCGCGCGCGTAATTGAAGGAGTTGATAGTGGCGAACCCGATTTCAAGTTTACACATACAGGCCATACAGGGTATTCCACTAATCCATGATGGTGATCAGTTGGACTCGATTATCCTGAGTAGTCTTAAATCAAATGGAGTCGAACTTGAAGACGGGGACATTGTGGTCGTTGCGCAAAAAATAGTATCTAAAGCCGAAGGAAGGTTAATTAGGTTAAGCGATGTAAATCCAGGGGAAGATGCGACAAAATTGGCGGAAGAAACTGAAAAGGACCCCAGGCTGGTACAACTCATTCTAGACGAGTCAACTGAGGTAGTGAGAAAAAAAGCCGGCGTATTGATAGTACGACATAATCTTGGACATATTGGGGCTAATGCTGGTATCGATCAATCAAACATCGAGAATGATGATGAATACGCGCTTCTATTACCTTTAGACCCTGATAGTTCTGCAGTGAATTTGAAATTTCAGCTTGATTCTGCATTAAATGTCGATCTGGGAGTTTTAATTGTTGACAGCCACAACAGACCCTGGAGGATGGGTACAATAGGTGGAGCGATCGGCTGTGCTGGATTTCAAGTTTTAGACGACCAAAGAGGCGGGGTTGATCTTTTTGACAGAGAACTGAAAGTAACGCTTATAAATAGGGCTGATTCCATTGCGGCATTAGCTACATTAATTATGGGCGAAACCACAGAGATGACGCCGGTGGCGGTAGTAAAAGGGTTTGTGAATGACGAACTCGATGGCAGAGCAAGTGAGATCAATCGTCCGAAAGAAGAAGATTTGTTCCAATAAACGTTGGTAAGTAGGATGAAAAAGTTTTTAGCAATTTCTGGTGGAGTCGGTGGAGCAAAACTTGGTCTGGGTTTGACAAAAATACTAAGTGAAGACCAACTGTCATTTCTGGTGAATACGGGGGACGACTTTAAGCACGCTGGCGTCAACATCAGCCCTGATATTGATACGTTAATGTATACACTGTCAGGCTTAAGCAATCAGGAACTGGGCTGGGGGCGTGCTGATGAATCGTGGGCTTTTTTGGACTCATTTAAAACTTTAGGAGGAGAATCGTGGTTCCAACTGGGTGACCGAGACCTTGCGGTACACTTACGTAGAACAGAGTTGCTTGATAGCGGACAGTCACTTTCAGAGGTGACAGCTGAACTTTTTAGTCGACTTGGGGTCAAATATCGATGCTGGCCAATGAGTGAAAGCAAGGTGTCAACAAAAGTCTACACTGACGATAGTTTGCTAAGTTTCCAACATTATTTCGTGCGCGATCATTGCGCGCACGAAGTTAAATCTATCATGTTTGATGGCAGTGAGCAGGCTCAGCCACCGCAAGACTTAATTGAGTATTTTAACGACCCAGATTTGGCGGGAGTAATTATTTGTCCCTCTAATCCTTATTTGAGTATTGATCCCATTTTATCCGTTAAAAGTATCCGTAGAGCATTGGCCGGTTGCGTGGCGCCAGTGATAGCGATATCTCCGATAATAAACGGCGAATCTGTTAAAGGGCCAACCTCAAAAATCATGGCGGAACTTAAGTTAGAACTCTCTGCTAAAACTGTCGCGCTACATTACGACGGCCTAATCAATGGGTTTGTACTGGATAAACTTGACCAGCAGTTGGTTGACGAAATTGAGGACACGGGATGTGCGGTTTTAGTTACGAATACTATGATGAATACACTAGACGACAAGGCCGTTCTAGCGCAGACTGTTTTAGAATTTTGTGATAATTTGGGTGATCTGAAATGTGGGTAGTTGTTCCCGTCAAACGGTTTTATAACGCGAAAACTAGGCTTGCAAAAATTCTATCCGACGCGGAGCGAGAGTCGCTGGCCCAAGTTATGCTCAATGATGTACTTTTAGCTATTTCTAATTCTCATTTGGTATCTGGCATTCTGGTAATCTCTACCGAAATCAGAGCACGTTACTCCGTGGAGAGGCTAGGAGGACTTTTTTTAGAAGAAAAGCAAGCCGGCTTGTCGGCTGCGGTGGCGCAGGCTGCGGGTTGGCTTTCTAAGCACGGTCAGCGTGGATTAATGATGATTCCTGGAGACGTTCCATTAGTAAGAAGTGCAGATTTAGATCACATTATTCAAAGTCACGATAGCGAGTTAGGTTTAACGATCGTTCCAGATATTGAGCGAGACGGAACTAACGCATTGGCGGTGAGTCCGGTAGATCTAATTGATTTTTCGTTCGGTAAGCAAAGCTTTTCAAAGCATCTGTCGGCGTGTGAAGCGAGAGGCGCGCCGGCAAAGATCCTCGAGTCCAGCGGACTCTCTTTAGACGTAGATAACGTTATGGATCTGCAGATGCTATTATCGTTCGACAACGAAACAGAAACACTTGCATATCTAGCTGATAGCGGCATAGCCAGACGAGTCTTGCCAAGGCTAGATAAGAATGCTGATAATGTGGGTATAGGTGCAGCGTCCCGACTCATGTAGTTGAAAGTATCGCAGTATGAAAAACAGGTTCTTTTAATGAAATATGAATACATAACAAGCGAAGAAGCGTTAGCTTTGTCTGACCGAGAAGATCTGTCAACGCTTATGGCGATTGCGGCAGATCTCAGAGATTCAGGATTCGGAAACTGTGTCACTTACTCTAGGAAAATTTTTATTCCTCTGACTCAGTTGTGTCGAGACGTCTGTCACTACTGTACCTTCGCAAAGGCCCCAAAAAAGCTGGGCAATGCTTACCTGCCACTTGAGCGGGTAGTTGAGATCGCTATTGAAGGTAAAGCGAGGGGTTGCAAAGAGGCGCTATTCACACTTGGAGAAAAGCCTGAACTTAGATATAAAACTGCTAGGGCCGCGTTATCGAAAATGGGTTATGAGACGACCTTGCAGTACTTGCGCGATGCTGCTGATGCGGTCTTTCGAGAGACTGGTATATTACCTCACATGAATCCAGGAACATTGACTCTTGATGAATGCGCCATGCTCAGGAAAGTATCGCCAAGCATGGGTATCATGTTGGAATCAGCAAGTGAGCGATTATGTGGAAAGGGGATGCCTCACTTTGGATCTCCAGATAAGGCGCCAACAATTAGACTGGAAACGCTTCGAAACGCTGGTGTTGCTAAAATCCCTTTTACTACCGGCATTCTAATAGGCATTGGAGAAACTCGCAGGGAGCGTGTCGAATCCCTTTTAGCCATTCGAGACATACATATAGAATACGGCCATATACAAGAAATTATTGTACAAAATTTTAGAGCAAAGCCCGATACAAAAATGCACAACAGCCCGGATCCTGATCTGGAGGAGATGCTTTGGACTCTGGCGATTGCTAGGATCATTTTTGGTTCGCAAATGAGTATACAAGCGCCGCCTAATTTGAGTCCTGATAGTTTGCCTCGTTTGGTTGAGGCGGGGATCAACGATTGGGGTGGGGTATCGCCATTAACTCCTGATCATGTCAATCCGGAGGCACCATGGCCACACTTGGACAAATTATTTGACGACACAGCGGCGGTTGGAAAATTTTTGCATGAGAGACTGACTATTTATCCTCATTATGTGAATAGTTCTAAGGAATGGGTCGACGATCGGTTCGTTACACCGCTGATGCAATGTACAGATTCCGAAGGTTATCCTAGAACTGATGATTGGTCGCCCGGTGATGAGATAGAACCTCCTGAATCAGTTATCAATTTGATTACTTCGCCCGTTCGTAAGGTTTCTACTGAAGTGTCTGTCATTTTAGACAAGGTCGAGCAGCGGCACTTACTAGACGATGAGGAAATCTCGAGGCTATTTAAAGCTAGAGGCGACGACTTTAGTGCTGTGTGCCAATTAGCTAACCAACTTAGGGAGACAGCTAATGATGACGAGGTGTCATTTGTTGTTAACAGAAACATAAATTACACAAACGTCTGTTATTTTAAATGTCAATTTTGTGCTTTTTCGAAAGGCAAGTTGAGTGAAAATCTCAGAGGTAAGCCATACGATTTAGATCATGTAGAAATTCAGCGACGGGTAAAAGAGGCATGGGATCGAGGCGCGACCGAGGTCTGTATGCAAGGCGGGATACATCCTCAGTATACCGGAGAGACTTATGTCGAAATTCTGAAATCCGTTAAAACTATATCTCCTGACATGCATGTACATGCGTTCTCACCCCTTGAAGTCTGGCAAGGCGCGGCTACATTGGGCCTTACATTAGAAGATTACCTACTTCGTTTAAAAGAGGCCGGCCTGAATACACTTCCGGGTACGGCTGGCGAAGTCTTGGATGACGAGGTGAGAGCGATTATTTGCGCTGATAAAATAAATACTGAAGAATGGTTGAGCGTAATGAAAGCGGCGCATCATGTCGGGTTCCAGACTACCGCAACTATCATGTATGGACATGTTGATCGGGCGATAAATTGGGCTCGGCATCTAAGACGTGTTCGTGATTTGCAGATAGAAACGGGCGGTTTTACCGAATTTGTTCCTCTCCCATTCGTACACATGGAGGCGCCATTATACCTTAAAGGTAAAGCACGGAAAGGCCCTACTTTCCGAGAATCTATTTTAATGCACGCTGTTGCCCGGGTAGTGCTATATCCTCATATAAAGAATATTCAAACGTCCTGGGTAAAGATGGGTCATTCTGGGGTCGTGGCTTGTCTCAATGCTGGCGCTAATGATCTCGGAGGCACATTAATGAACGAGAGTATAACTAGAGCGGCTGGCGCATCCTATGGTCAAGAAACATCTCCCGATAAAATGCTGTCGATGATTCGATCTGCGGGTAGAGTAGCTAGACAGAGAAATACAGCGTACGGGGATGTAAGTGACGAGCGGGTTCGTGCAGGTAGGGAAGCTCAAGAGCTAGAATTGATCGTTAATACACCGACGAAGAAATACCAGCGCTCGGATCGAATTCCATTGCACCGTCATCGTGCGACGGCAAAATAACGATAAGGAGGTTTTGTGGTAAGTTTGCCTAAACATCTTATGAATGGCTATCGCGTGTTAGATATGACTCATGTTCTGGCTGGGCCGAGTGCGACGCGCTTATTCGCAGAAATGGGTGCCGAAGTCATCAAGATAGAATTTCCTCCTGATGGTGACATCACGCGAGCACTCCCTGCTATAAAAGAAGGGCGTAGTGCCTATTTCGCCCAACAAAATAGAGGCAAGCGCAGCGTTTGTTTGGACGTAAAAACGACGGAAGGCAAACAAGTACTGCGAGATCTTATTAAGATATCTGATGTGTTTGTTGAGAACTTTGCTCCTGGTGTGATTAAGCGCTTGGGATTCTCTTGGGACGATGTGAAGACGATTAATCCGAAAATTATCATGTGCTCAATCTCGGCATTTGGTCAAGAGGGAGAACTGTCTGCACTGCCGGGCTTCGATTATATCGCACAGGCCTATAGTGGAATAATGGGGATGATTGGAGAAAAAGATGGTCCTCCTATGTTCCCGATGGCTGGTATAGGAGACGTGATGACGGGTGCCCATGCTGCGTGCGCCGTTGGCTTTGCACTTCTTTACAGAGAGAAGGGAGGAGAGGGTCAATACTTAGATATCTCTCTTTTAGATTCCTATATGCATTGTCACGAACTCAATTTGCAGGTGTATAGTGCTGCGGGTATTGAGACGACGCGATCTGGTCACCACCATTGGGCTGTTTGTCCGCTCGGACTATTTAAAGGGAAGGATCATTATATCTGTATTATTGCGCTTCAACCGCAGTGGTCGGGTGTGTGTAAAGCAATCGGACGACCTGAACTGATAGACGACCCAAAATATAGTACTAATGAAAAACGTCTAGAAAACTCGGCAGAGGTTATCGAGATTGTGCAATCCTGGTTAGATTTGCAAGATTCAGATGAGTCTATATTAGCGGCATTAGAG
This sequence comes from uncultured Pseudomonadota bacterium, assembly GCA_902557415.1. GTDB lineage: Bacteria > Pseudomonadota > Gammaproteobacteria > UBA4457. Next base: position 36,184 of record CACEAA010000003.1, read on the forward strand.
TCGGAAAGAGTGCCTTGTGCTCCAGTCCTTAGTATCCCTGAGGTTATCAACCACAATCATATGAAAGAGCGAGGTGTGGTCAGGAAGATCAGCGATCCTAAGTTAGGTGATGTGGAAGTTCCCGGTATGCCGCTGAGATTTTCCTCGTTTGAGCATAACCAACACTTGGAGACCGCTTCTTTGGGCGAACACAACTGCGAAGTATTGAACGGCTTACTCAAATATTCGCCGCAGAAGACCGAAGAGCTCAGTCAGTCAGGCGTTCTGTTTCGAAACACTGAAACGTAGTAAACGTTATTGCTTCGGTTCTGTATCCGCGTCTATAAATCTCCTTGAGAAGCTTAGGACAATTGTGCTGACGAGTCCCAGTATTGTTAAGGCCATAAAAATATCAGTAAGCGACATAGCCTCATAAAGTCCTGCCACACGTCCGCCTGCGTAAGATCCTATCGAACTTGCTAAAAACCAGATACCCATTGTGAGGCTAGCTATTCTCTGAGGAGCGAGCTTACTCATAGCGCTCAACCCAACCGGGCTTAAGCACATCTCGCCCATCGTATGCAGTAGATACATAACAACCAGCCATAATGGGCTTACTAATTTGCCGGAGTCTGCGATTATGGCAGCGCCAATCATCACTCCATAGCCCATTGAAATTAATAACAACCCCATCACAAATTTCGTAGTTGTGTTAGGACCCTTTGAACCTAGCCTGAACCACAACCAGGTAAATGCAGGACCCAGAAGGAAAATAATGAAAAGTGGATTCAGTGATTGCATCCAACTAGCAGGAAAAGTGATCCCTAAAATCGTTCTCGATGTGTTTCTTTCTGCGAACAAAGTCAGTGTCGATCCTCCTTGTTCGAAAAGCGACCAAAACACAGTGGCTGCTAGAAATAGAAGTAGTATCTTGGTTACACGACGTCTGTCCTCGGCTATATTCCAGGATGATCCGAGTAGCCAGGCAAAAAAAGCAATGGTTGTACCAAGGAGAATCAAGCCAAAAACATTGCCGAACTGAGAAGGCGAGAGATGAACATCGCTCACACTATATATCCACGCAACTATTAAACAGACACCTAATGTGATGAGGCACATTCTGAGTGAGAAGCTGCTGGCTTCGGGAGGGTCTCCTATTTTGATTAAGGTACTTTTACCATAAATATAATGCAGGAGCCCTAACGCCATCCCGACGGCTGCCGCGCCAAAAGAGAAATGCCAGGCATTGATAGGGTTTATACCTAGTCCAGAAAGTATCTCTCGGAAATATACGCCTTGGCCTAGCCAACCACATACAAGAGGTGATGCAAACGCTCCAATATTTATTCCCATGTAATAAAGCGAATAGCCGGCATCTCTACGTTGGTCGCTCTCGGAGTAAAGTTGCCCCACCATGGAACTAATATTTGGCTTTAGTAAACCTGTACCTATGACAAGTAAGGCTAGTCCGGTATAGAAATACGTTATGTTAGGTAGTGCTAATACTATGTGTCCACACATAATGATGCACCCACCTACTAATGTAGCTTGTCTTTGCCCGATAAAGCGGTCGGCAATCCAGCCACCGGGAAGGCAAGCAAGATAAACCATAGACGTATATATTCCATATATTGCGCCAGCATCTGCCACGCCTAGACCTAATCCTCCTTTTGTGGAAGGGGTGGTCATAAAAAGGATTAATATGGCACGCATTCCATAGTAAGAAAAACGCTCCCACATTTCAGTAAAGAAGAGAGTTTGGAGCCCTTTTGGGTGCCCGAAAAAGGTAGGTGTTGTGTTAGTCATTATGCGCTTGTGGTCCATACCATTTTTGAAGCGTAATTTGCGGTCGTGCGTTACATATTACTAATTTTTTTTCTACTTTTGAATCCTAGATAAGTCAACAGTATTAATCCCGCGAGAATTAATACCATTCCGATAGAATCGTCTCTTTTTATCGTCTCTCCAAGGTGCCAGGAGGCAGTGGCTAAGGCGATCACTGGAACAAGAAGTGTGAGCATACTGGTCATCCCAGCATTGAGCTTATCAAGCAAATAAACCCAAAGTAACCAGCCGAGACCAGTGGATAAAAAACCAGTCGCACAAAGTGCAAAAGTGAATCTAGCTGTTATTGTTGGGAGCTGTTCATTCATGAAGAATGCTATAGCAAATAAGCCGATTGCTCCAACTGCCATCTGCGACCCGGTGAGTACGAGAAGATCCATTGGTCGATTTTCCAGGATATGCTTAACAATTATCGATGCGATCGCCCAACTTATCGCCGCTGCGAGGGCAGCTAGGTTACTTATCGTGATTCCATTTAGATCATGGGGTTTTAGCATTAAAATCAGTCCACAGAATGCCAATATTATCGCAAACCATTGTATTCCTTTAATGCGTTCGTCTAGGATCGGCCAAGCTAATAACAGTGTCCAAAATGGGTAGGTAAACATGAGCATTGCTGTTCGAGTCGCTGTGGCATCAACTAGCGCGTATTGTATTAACCCGACTGAACCAAGTGTATTGAAAAGACTAAGAAGAAGGACATCTTTATATCTCGATAGCTGAATAGTTCGATGAGTAGCAAATATTACAGCGAATAGCATCAAGGAACCGAGGAGGGTCCTCAAACCGGAAAACACGAAAGGCCCTGAATCTAACAGACCGATTTTCATGAAAACCCAGGAATAGCCCCAGAAAAGCGATAGGACAGCTATTGCCATCATCGTATAATAATTTTTCAGAGATAGTCTCCAGAAATAGATTTGCGAATATAGGGCGCGGGTAAGTTAGGCTTAATTCCCCGTAAAATCAGGGTCGCCTTCATTGAGATACATGTTTTTGGCGACTTGTTGATCGGAGGTCTTAGCCACGAATAAATGCTGATCTGCATCCATATGCATTAATCCTTGATCCAGCACGCCGCAAATATTGTTAATACTGCGCTTGATCATTTGCGCAGCGACTGGGGACTTGTTGACATAATCTTGTGCAAAGCTAATGCAAGAATCAATCAATTGATCTTGAGGTACCACACTTTCTAGCAACCCCCAGCTAAGTAATTTATCAGAAAAAACTTTCTCTGCCCCAATGACTAAACGTTTAGCCCGAGTAGGTCCTACAAGCCGTATGGTCAGGGGTAAGCTTTGCCACATGAGATTTAGTCCTAGTTCTATTTCGGGATAGTGCATGAATGATGTATCAGTACCTATCCTAAAGTCAGCCGCGGTCGCAAGACACGCTCCGCCACCGATAGCGCCCCCGTTCCAAGCGGCGATAGTTATCTGGTCCATGGAGAGGATCGCTTTAAGCACCCTTTCGCCCATTCGCAGTCTTCTGCGATGCAAGACGATTGGCGTGTCGACCGTAGCCTCCATCTCAGTGATATCGGCTCCGGAGGAAAAGTGCTTACCCTCACCAGTAAAAATAACCACTCTGGTTTGAGCATCCTCTCGGAATGAGAGCGCACAATGCTCAATTTCATTTAAGTGACTATAGCTTAGAGCGTTTGCTGTTTCGGGACGATTAAATCTGACGATCGCCAGATGACCATCCCGTTTCATGTTTAAGTACTTGTAAGTCATTACAACGTTTTAAAACAAGTCTCCAGCAAGCTCAGATAACTCCTCGAGCATTGAGGACTGATCTGAGGATTGCAGCCAAACAACAATGCCATCGGCCCCTGCATCGGCTACCGCTGTCATATCATTTTTTGTTCGGAAAAAACCATCAGGAGCGAACATTGTGATGTCTAGTTCGGCAGGGTTGCGGTCAAGAGCTTTTGCATGCTTGGCAATCTCTATCCTTCCATCAACTAACTCTTGAGGGTCTACGCTGAACGGCAACCAACCATTCCCCCATTTTGCTACACGCTTAAAGACTAATGGGGTACCGATGCTGCCGAGGAGAACTGGCGGGTGAGGCCTACGGTGCGGCATTGGCTTACAAATAATTCTAGGGAAGTCATAGTATTTACCGTGATGTTCGACATATTCGCCAGTCCATAGGGCCTTCATTACCTCAACGTTCTCTTTTGTTTGCGTCCATCGGTGATCAAAATCGCCGCCCAATACTTCACACTCCGGTTTGTTCCAACCAGCACCAATGCCTAAGAGAAACCTCCCTTTAGAATAGTGATCGAGACTGGCAATAGCTTTAGCGGTCATTATGGGATTGCGTTCAGGTAACAGTGTAATCCCAGTCCCTAGTTCGATCGTGGTTGTGTTCGCAGACGCCCTGGTCAGAGCAATCAAAGGATCTGGCATTTTAAATAAGTAGTCTGGAGTCTCTTGACCTGGCACTTTCCCTGGATAATCGTCTGCTGAGCCTTCGGGTATGACGGTATGTTCCGCTGTCCAATAAGAAGAAAAGCCAAGTTCTTCGGCTTTTTTCGCTATAACTGCGGGGTCACCAGTCTCCATGTCGGATAAGACCTGAAAAACTCCCACTTTCATTCCTTTGAATAATTTCATAGTTGCCCCTTGATTCGGATTATTTTTATTAACGTCTACCGCAGCAAGGCTTCGACGCCCCGCGTAATTTTTCCGAAATTATAGGCATAACCGCTTCGTTTTGTCAGCTTTGATGAAGGAAGTAGCTTTATCAAACATGCTTGTATGCGGTGAAAATTATGGATCTAACTGAGGGAAGCTCTTGATTTTAAACCTTTTCGAGAACAGAATTAGGATGAGTGGTGAGCACGGAAGTTATTAGGACGCCGGATAGGGCTTAATTAGTACAACGGGAGATCAAGCAATGAAGTTAGGCTATTTCATGATGCCATTGCATCACATAGATCGGGATTATCACGAGACACTACAAGAAGATATTGAGGCTATCGTGCTTGCTGACGAACTCGGATATTCAGAGGCTTGGGTTGGTGAACATTATTCTTCGGCTGTCGAACAGATCACTTCTCCCCTTATGTTTCATGCCAATCTTATTAACAGGACAAAGCAAATCAAATTTGCAACTGGAGTAATGTGTTTGCCTCAATACCACCCAGCAGTTCAAGCGGGACAAGCTGCAATGTTCGATCACTTAAGTGAAGGTCGGTTTATCATGGGGGTTGGGCCTGGTGGTTTATTGAGCGATTTTGAATTATTTGGCGTTTTAGAAAAAGATCGTATGGAAATGATGGAAGAGTCTTTGGATATGATACTTGAGCTTTGGAGCACGGAACCTCCGTACAAAATGCACGGCAAGCACTGGAACATTGAAATGAAGGATTGGACCCACCACGACATAAAGTTAGGATATGTTCCCAAACCTTTACAGCAACCTCATCCGCCGATAGCGATGTCGGCGATGAGTCCGTCATCGAGCTCTCTCACTTTTGCAGGTCAGCGTGGTTATATTCCGGTCAGCGCAAACTTTATAGCCCCATGGTCAGTCAAGACTCATTGGCCAGCTTATTGTGCTGGGGCTGATAGTGCAGGATTGACAGCAGATCCAAATGAATGGCATGTAGCTCGTAGTATATTTGTGGCGGATACTGACGCCGAAGCAGAGGAGTTTGTAAAAACTTCGGGTGGTGCTTATGATTATTACTACGATTATTTATTTAAGATTTTTGATCGATCTGGTTTTAAAGGACCTTTTGTAACTAACCAAGGTGATGATCCCGAATCACTAACACCTACGGCTGTTCGCGATGCATGCGTCATTTACGGTAGCCCTGAGACAGTCGCAAAAAAAATCATAGATTTTAAGAACTCTGTCGGCGATTTCGGAACATTGCTTTATGCCGCACATGATTGGACTGATAAAGCGGCTATGAAAAAATCGATGCGTTTAATGGCGGAACATGTAATGCCTATAATTAATAAAGACTCTAGTCGCCTCGCATCTGCAGGTTAATATAAATCTATTTATAGTAATACTTAATGATTTTACGTTTAGGAGAAAATATCGAGTGAGTAACAAAAAATTGAGATTTGGACTTTGGTATGACTTCAGGAATCCTCCCCAATGGCAGCGCGACAATACTGAGCTGTACCATGAGTGCTTTGATCAAATAGTACGCGCCGAAGAGGCGGGATTTGATGATATCTGGCTGTCCGAACATCACTTCCTAGATGATTGCTATTCGCCGTCGATGTTGCCTATAGGCTGCGCTATTGCGGCTAGGACAAAAAAAGTTCACATCGGGACGAGCGTACTTTTGTTACCGCTGCACGATCCGGTTCGTGTTGCCGAGGATGCCGCCACACTTGATGTGATTTCTGGGGGACGTCTGGAGCTTGGATTAGGTGTTGGGTATAAGGCTGAAGAGCTTAAAGCGTGGGGGGTTGAACCTAAATCCAGAGGCAAACGTATGGATGAAGGTATTGAAATTATTCAGCGTCTATTCGCGGGAGAGCGGTTTAGCTTCCATGGAGAGTACAATAACTTCGAAGATATACAGTTAAGACCCTTGCCGGTACAAAAAAATCCTCGGCTTTGGATCGCGGGCTTTAGTAATATTGCGGTTCGAAGGGCAGCTAGAGTAGGAGCGGGATATATTGCGATAGGTCCTGTCGGTCCTTTTACCAAAGTCTATAGAGATGAATTGGCCAAAACCGGGAAGAATCCAGAGGATTTTGAAATTGCGGCTGGCTATGCGTGGTTACATGTTGCAAAAGACCCGGAGAAAAGATGGAAAGAAGCGGTTGAGCATCTTGCGTATCAGCAAAATGAATACGGGAAGTGGTTCAGCGGGGCGGGTATGGATTTTATTAAGCCCGTGGAGGCAACCAGAGAGTCTATTGAGCAGAACGATGTATATATAGTCAGTCCTGAGCAAGCATGTGAAATGATAGAAAAATATCAGGAAGCAACCGGGTGCCAACGGTTTTACACTTGGGCTGTTCCGCCTGGCATGAGCCCTAGTTGGTCGGATGAACACATTGAGTTAATGGCAGGCGAGGTAATGCCGGCTTTTCGATAGTAGCTTGTGACGGATGCACATCTTAGGCTCTGCTCCCAGTAGTAGTGGTAGGAGGAGATTATAGAACTTGTAGGGTCTCGTTCTCATTACTTAATTTGATATTAGAGAACTCAGCGCGTGCGCTAGCATGCTGAAATGTCGCAACACCTATTAGCCAAATTGCTGTTACTTTATGTGGGGTGAATTTCATCGACTTGCTAACATCTGTGTAAAGATTTCGCGACTCACTTAGCCATTCGTCTTTTTGCTCAACGCCCTTCCGAATTACGTAATGAGTTTCCCGATCAGACCATGATTTTATGGGGCAATCGAAATAATGGTCGATGTCGAGTTGGCTACTCCATATCCATGTAAGGTCGCGACCGTTATCGAATTCGGCTGCTACTGATATGTAGTCGTGGTATTTAGCTTCGTCCTCCCTATTGTGGCTGGGATGCTCTAGAAGCTTCCAATCCCACTGTAATTGAGTGGAAGGGGAGACATTGAATTCAATAGGCTTGCGCAGGATCCCTTGATCGTCTGTAGCATTGAGGGTTATGCATTTATTGTTGTCTTGCGCACTGCTCGAATAGATGTCACTAACTCCCGTATCTTTCAGGTATTCCCAGCCTAATGGAATTGTTACTGGGTATTGTAATTGCGCGAGAGCCTCACCTAATAATGACGAGTTATCAATAGTTGCTAGTTTTTTTAGCCCATCCATAACGTTATCTTTCCATAGAATAACGATTACTTCCAAGCCTCCGCCCAACGTTCTGTAATTACTGCTTTCTGTTTGGAGGTCACCTTCAGCATTAGCCCACATACCAAAGTAAATACCTAGTTCGATAGACCCAGTTCGATCAGCCACGAATGTACCGGTATTACGGATAACGTTATTTATTTGTCCTCCAGGTATACGGCTCCATAAATGGAAACCTGGTCCTCCATACAAGCTGGGATCACGACTCGACCATTGGATTTTTCCTGCAGCAAGTAGGGTATAGGTTTCGCCTGCGCGTATCTGGAGATCTGATCTTTGCCATGGTGGTTCATTTCCAGCCAAGGAAACATAAGATATTCTTTGAATCTCTGGGATTGAACTATCTTTTATTGTTTTTGCTAGTTGACGCATTATTAACGCATCTCATAATTTGGATAAACCTAAAGTATTCTCATCAAATTTGAATTGGTAGTAAAGTACTGTAATAGATTTTGAACAATACAGATTAATTAGAATAAAAATTAGTTTATTATCTATGTATGATTCGCGGCTTAAGACAATTTTGTGGTGTCAGTAAGATTTTGATTAGAAAAAAGGTGTGGAGATGAAAATTAGACTTGGTTTTGGATTACTCAATTATCCGTTCGAGGATGGTAAAGGTTTTTTCCGTTGGGTAGAAATGCTGGAGCAGGCGGGAGTTGATTCTGTATGGCAATCTGACCGCCTCATCTCGTCCGATAATTACTTAGAGTCATTAAGTGCGTTGGCGTCTCTGGCGGGATGCACTGAAAAGATAAAATTTGGCATGAACGCTATTGTAGCACCGCTACGCGATCCTCTTGTTTTAGCAAAACAGTGCGCGACGATCGATTATCTCAGTGGGGGGCGTTTGTTACCAATGTTTGGCGTCGGATACCCCAAAGCTGCGGAATGGGAAGCTACTGGGCGCAGTTCAGATCATCGAGGTTCCAAAGCGAATGAAATGTTCCACCTGATGTCGCGTCTGTGGAGTGAAGAATCAGTGACTTTTGAGGGGAAGTATTACCAGTATAAAAATGCCACTATTGCACCGCGACCTGTTCAACAGCCATTGCCTTTGTGGATCGGAGGCTCTAGCAATGCAGCGATTAATCGAACCGGAGTGCTAGGATCTGGTTGGATAGGAGGGATCACAAGTCCGGAAGATGTGAACCGCGTCATATTAGGTATAAAAGCAAAGGCTGAAGAAGTTGGGCGGACGATCGATGACGATCATTACGGAACCTCGATAGGGTTCCGTATAGGAACACCGCAAGACGATGCCGTGGTCAATTCCCCTTTCGTAAAGAGAACCGGAATTGGAGAAAATTTAGATCTTAATCCACTGTTTGCTATTGGTACATCACAAGACATAATCGCCCGCATCCAGCAGTATATAACCGCCGGGGCGAGTAAGTTTGTAATGTTCCCCATAGCTTCAGGTGAGGCCGATATGATCGACCAAACGAGGCGTGTCGTAGCCGAGATTAAACCAGCTATCGAAAATTAAGAGAAATTGAAAACAGCCGTGTTACCTGTCATATAAGGTACCACGGCTGTTCTAAACAATTTTTATCGTCGATCTTCTCTAGGACGAGCTTCATTTACTCTAGCTTCACGTCCTTTAAGCATTGCTCCGTTTAGCTCTGAGATAGCCGCCTCGCCTTCATTTTGATTTGGCATTTCAACGAAACCAAATCCTTTTGAGCGTCCAGTGTCTCGATCTGAAATTATTTTGCAGCTGTTTACCTGCCCGTGTTGTTCGAAAGATTCTCTTAGCTCTTCAACACTGATATCGTAAGATAGGTTTCCAACATAAATATCCATAAACTTGTACCTTTTTATAAATGCTGTCTTCTATAGTTAGTAGCTCTTGCCCGACAGCAAAATGGCCAGAACCGTTTAGAAACTGTTTTTTCTTTAAGGGTAGAAATGTGTTTGTTCGACTCCAATGTAACTTGATCAATCGTTTGTCACAGCAAATGCGATTAATTGTGTGATTATGTGTGTTTTAGTTAGCAAGAATCGGAGCCTGAAAGAGATATTGGGTCATGCGGAAACTGATAGTCTTGTGAATGACAGTCATACGGTGTGCTATGGTGCCTTCTAATTTCTAAGTCAGTTATTTTCGACTATTTCTACTATCCTCGTTGTTCATACGCCTTGCGCGTGAAACTTCATAATAATCGTGTATTTAATTGGTAGCAACACCTGGATTTGATTTATAACGGTTTAGTATCGCAGTTTCCGAAAAAAATCATATTAATCATATACTTATATTTTTATCGAGTAACGACTATTTTGCCATAGAAGCCTCGATTTTCGAGTAAATCGAGCCCAGAATGGACTCTTTCGAAGCTTAATGTCTTATAAATAACCGGATTTATTGCGCCTATTTCCAAAAGATTGTATAGGTGACTCTGCACAGAATTAACTTTCTGTGGATCTCGTTCTATGTATTGACCCCACGCTAAACCAATAACTGCGCAATTTTTAAGTAGCATGCGATTGCATTCAATTCTTGGGATCGAGCCTCCGGCAAAACCAACAATGATGATACGGCCATCCCAAGCTATGCAACGCTTCGTCTGCTCGAAGATATCACCACCGACGGGATCATATATAACGTTGGCACCCTTTCCATCTGTGAGACGTTTAACCTCTTCTACCAAGTCTTGAGTATTATAATTTATAACGTGATCAGCGCCTTGGCGTGCACACACATCGACTTTTTGCTGGTTTCCAGCAGCTGCGATCACTTCTGCCCCGAGGAGTTTGCCTATTTGAATTGCGGCAAGACCCACGCCGCCCGCAGCTCCAAGTATCAATAGAGTTTCACCAGGACGTAAGTCAGCACGATGAACTAGTCCAAAATATGATGTTCCGTAGGTTACACTCAAAGCGGCGAGGGTGTCATCAGATATATGTTCGGGCGCACGCCACGCACTGTTATTGGAAACTTCAAAGAAATCGGCGAGAGTACCTCCCCCATGGCAGAAACCGACTACTTTGTCTCCAATACGAAATTTACTATTCTCACCAATCTCTGTGACGACACCAACTCCTTCAACCCCTGGTACTGCTGGCAAGGGAGCTTTTACCTGATAGAGGCCTTGGGTGACGAGTAGGTCAGGGAAGTTCAACGACACAGCTGATGTTTGAACAATTGCTCCGTCACTCGATGGTTTAGGATCGTCTCTATCCACCCAATGAAGTACGTCCTTGTGATTTCCATATTCATTGAATTGCCATGCTTTCATGAGAGTGGCTCCTCCAGTAGGTTTGTTAGTAGGCCTTATATGAGCTTGGTGGAAGCGGGCTCCGGCACTACCGTATTTTCAATGTGACCTAGCTTTTCTATCTCTACGCGCACCCGATCTCCGGCGCCTAAAAACTTTTTAGGATCAAATCCTATTCCGACGCCACTGGGTGTGCCTGTAAGTATTACGTCACCAACTTCTAATGTGAAGGCAGCAGTTAAAGTGGCAATTTGATCATAGCAATCGAAGACTAAATGCCGAGTGTTTGAATCCTGTCTTAGCTCATCATTGACCCAGGTCTTGATTGCAAGATTATGTGGATCATCAATTTCGTCTGCAGTTGTTAACCAAGGTCCGAATGGACTATGGGTATCGAACGATTTCCCAAGAGTAAAAGTCTGAGCTTTCATCTGCCAATCTCGAACACTGACATCGTTACACACGACATATCCGGCGATGACACTACTGGCTTCCTCTCGGGACACATGCCTACACTTTTTACCGATAATAAAACCCATCTCGCCTTCGTAATCGAGCTTATCAGACACTTTGGGCAGATGAATATCGCTATAAGGCCCATTTACCGAAGTAGATTGCTTGTTAAAGAACATTGGAAATTCTGGGGTAGCCAATCCAGTTTCTTCTATGTGATCTTTATAGTTTAATCCGATAGCTATAATTTTTTTAGGATTGGGTATAGGTGACAGTAGCTCTAAATCGCTTAATAAACGGGATTCACCAGAAATACTTTCAGCAATCTTTAACGACTCAGGACAAGAAATTAACGCCGTCATATCCTCGGGAAGACTAGCGTTGGACAAATCAATTATTTGATCCCCTTCTAACCGGCCTATCTTGCGTTCGCCTTTTTCTGAAAAAGTTACTAATTTCATGATTGACCTGCGTATATTAGCTGTAGTGCAAAATTAGGTATTCGTCTAACTGCATTTGTTTATCAGGAGGAATAACTACGGTAGTCATCGGATCCCTAATGATGGACGGGCCTTTGACTATATTTCCTGGCAATAGTTCCGCCATTTCCCAAACGTTAAATTCTACCCACTTGTCCTTATGGAATACCTGTCGGGCTTCAACAAAGGCGTTCTGATGCGGCTCCTCAGAAGCTAATTCATGTTTTATTAGGTGTGGTTGGGGTTTGTCAGCAATTGCTTCAAGGTGAATATCAGTGAGGGAATAACCTGCAGCTCCAAATTTCGCTCCTTCTGGGTAAACCTTCGCATACATATCCTCGTATGCTTCGATTAAATTTTGAACATCTGCTGGACCGCTCATCTGACCCGAGTTCAGGGCAGTGTTGAAGCTCTCTATTTGACCCATATATCGGGCCGAGACAGCGTATCTAAAAGTTATTGTGTCCGGATCAATTCCTTCGGCTTTCATTTGTGTGAACGCTTCTTTTTCTAAATCCCTCCAGGCTTGGCTTATCTCGTCCGCTACACTTTGCAGATGTTCGTCGCTTGAACCATTAGGAATCAAGGCGCGTGTTCCGCGGTCGTAACGATGCATGTATTCAGCGCAGGCTGCTCCGAAGGCTGAGAATCCAGCCGCCCAGGGAACTGTTATTACGTCTTTAAATTCTATTCCTTCGGCAAAACCATACATGTGAACAGGACCTGCACCCCCATAATAGAGCATAGTGAAGTCATGCGTATCATATCCTTTCGAAGCTACCATAGTTCTGAGGAGGTCATTCATCTCCTCATTGATCATGGCGAGTAAGCCAGCGCCCGCCTCATACACGTCTAAGCCCAAAGGATCAGCGACAGTCTCTTTCAATGCCTTGAGAGCTTTTTCTCGATCAAGAGATACTTGTCCGCCAAGAAAGTAATTAGGGTCGACATAGCCAAGAGCCACATTGATATCAGTAACAGTAAGCTTGTCATAACTGAGACAGATGCCTACCTTAGCCCCTGCAGAATCAGGGCCTACATGCAGTCGCTTATATTCATCTACCCAAACCACTGAGCCCGCCCCTTGACCAGCTGAGTCGAGTTCCACCATTGGTAACGCCAAACGATGACCGGCGATATCAGCACTTTTCGCTATATTTATTCTTCGGTCTATTATTAATCCGACATCAAAGCTTGTGCCGCCCATATCTGCGGTAACTATATTATCTAGGTCCAAAACGTTAGCTAAAAATTGTGCGCCGATTAAACCGCCAACGGGTCCCGATATCATAGTTTCGTAAAGACGCGTGTAGTCCATATTGACAGCGCCGCCATACGAAAGTAGTGTCAGAAGCCTGCCTTGAAAACCAAGTTCTTGAGCCGACCTCTCTACATCTAGAAGCGACTCTTTTACTTGTTCTGCAGCAAAGCACTGAAACATCAAACTTTTTAGTCGGCTATTTTCTTTCGCTACCGGAGCAATATCTGCCGAACAAACTACCGATACGGAAGATCCTGCTTTTTTAATTTCATCCTCTGCAATTAATTTTGCCTGATGCTCATGTCGTGGATCTACGAAAGAATAAAGAAACAGTATCCCTATAACTTCACATTCTTCTGCAATAAGCTTTTTAGTCGCAGTTCTCACTTGTTCCTCATTTAAAGGTATTAGCACATGTCCAGCAGGGAGATGAATTTCACCTAAGTAGCAACCACCACCAATTCGTTCGCTCACGCCCAGTACATTCTTAGGATCTACCAGTGGGGTAGTGTGTTTATGAAGTTGCTGATGCAACGCCTCTGCCTGGCTCTGGCCGAGATAAGTTAAGCCGCCTTCCATTACGGTTAAATCTTCAAAACCTCTAGTTACTATGAGGCCGATTTTTCTCCCGTCGCCAGTCAAAATAGTATTTAACATACCCGTTCCGCAGTAAACGTCTGCAGCAAGTCTAGAATGTACTGTTTCAGAAGTGAGCCCTATAGATTGAGCTGCGTCGGCAACAGAATCGCGGTAGCTTTTTTGTTGGTCATCTTTACGACTAATTGATTTACCTACCGTAAACGTTCCGTCAGGCTTTACCAGTATTGCATCGGTCATGGTCCCGCCCGCGTCTAGCGCTAGAATTAGATCTTGGTCAGCATCGCCTTTGGGAGCTATAGTGCTCATTTCTTATTTCTCCAAAAAATTAGCAAGAATCGCGTAATGTGCAATCGACAGAACAGATAGATTTGCTTATTGGTTCCAAGTGGCAGTAGTTTCTGCCGTTTTGTCTTTGTACCAGTCCTCAGAGGCGTCTGCGAGCGGGCGTCCTAGGTAGTCAGCGTAAAATTTATCCAGATCGGGAAGCATTTCAAAAATAACTGGGTAGCCTGGAGGCACGACCTCAACTGCATGCTGAGTACCACAGTCGGGACAAAAGTATTCGCGGACTTCTTGCCAGCCTGCTTCGGGAACCGCTGGGGCGGGATCGTATACAGCCTTCATTTCTTCGGCGGTTTTTCGGGTTCTAATTTTACTAGCAAGTTTCCAATTGGTCCTGTAATCACCAAATTCGAAACCACATTCGCACTGGGTAACTCGTTTACCATGCCCTTTGCTTACGATGTAAAGTTTGTCAGAAAGTCTTAGCAGTATGGGATCATCCCATGACACACGGTCTTGAAGTACCTCGATATAAGTGAAAAATCTATCGCTGTCTTTCTTAGGTAATTTTAGAAGTCTATCGACGTTATCATCGTCTATAGTGCCCTCTACGAGCTGTTCAATAATCCCTTTACTAATCGAAATATCGTCTTCCATTTCAACCCTCCAGCACATTAAATTCTAGGGGCAGATCCCAAAACGACGTGAATTCTTTTCTAAATTTATCGAAGCTCAGGCTTTCGTTGTACATAAGACCGACCTCTGGGAAGAACGCAGCATTTTGCACGATATCCCGCTCTTCTGCCCACCAATCCTTCAGGTTAGACGACTCGCTGAGTCTTTTTTTACGTAAATCTACTCGCTTTGCGTCAGTAGACGCTTGGTCTAAAGTCCAAGTACCATCAGATGTTTGCTTAGCAATGACACCGTGCATTTCTTTTACGAAGTCGTAGTCTGGACAAACCCCTGAGTTTAGATCTTCGATAACCGCATTGGGATCACGGTCAAGCGGATCTCCCCAACCTCCAGAGGAGCCGGCCGCGTCGACAAATAGATCGTTATTTTTCATGGATAGTTCTGGACAGTCCATCTTCCAAACTTGCAGGTCATCAACTTTAAGTTCACCACTGTCCGTCATCTCGAGTAGTTCTCGAGCATCTCTTGGGGCTAATCCTTTTTTGTTAACTTCATCTAAATTAGTGCCGCGAGCGGATATCATGAAACTGGAAGGGCCGGGGTAAGCTCCGTTCATGCCAAGTGCAACTGAAGCAGTTGAAGAAAGCCCACCATTGGGCCTAGTAATCCCAATATGTTTACCGGGTTCTACGCACCAGTGAACCGCCGATTCTCCTGGACCACCTCGATATTTACCAGAACCAAAGTAACCTGGGAGCAATTTCCGCCCCAAATAAAACATCGGAGGTACAGTACTTTCAAATTCTTCCGCATCACCTATAGTTGCCATTTGAGACCAGGCAGCCCATGCTAGTGGTTCACCATCTTTGAAGCACCAGGCGCCTCGCGCAGATCCTCCTAGCCATTCAAAGTTCGTGAAACCGTATGCGGTTCCGTCTTTTGCGGTTCCTTGCCCTTGCCAAGCTCCCCAGTTGCCATCTATGCAGAACGCTTCCTCAAGGTAGCCAAAACAGAACATTGCACGACTAACCGCACCGAATCCTATGTTATTAAGAGTCACGGTCTGGGCCCACGGATTCGCGTTGCTGGTATACTCGTTGTCAGGGTTCAGTATTGAGCCCTTGGGATAATTTCGCTGAACTGCTAATTCTATGCCAGCGGTGACTTTTGTATTGTGAGAAAATGAATTGATCATCCCCAAAAACAACGCAGCATCGGTGGCACCAGGAGTGGCATTATAGGCGTGGTTCCCCCATCGAGAGGTCCCTTCTGTATCCACCATTAGCCCGTTTTCATTGGGCTCGACACTGGCTCTGATGTGGATCAGGGTATTTTTATCAGCATGCGACCAGATTGTTTGTAGCCCTTTATATTGCGCCATACGAAAGGCGGCTCCATTATAGGTGCCAGGTACCATTGTGGATTTCATGTTATCCACAACGCGCCGTCTTGACTCTTCAACAATCTCTCTAATCGCTTGCTTATAGTAATCAAGCCCGAATTCGTCGATAAGCTTATGCGTAGCTTCGTGGATCATTGCGCATCCAGCCAACCGCATTTTGTCATCTAGAATATTCATGGTCCCTGCACGAGTTCTTCTCTCCCACATGGCTTTCCACCAAGTTTCCTGTTTTAGTTTCCTGCCAGTTCGCATAGGAGGTACTACTAAACCATCCATGAATGTGTCTACTGAAAAGGTTGCCCAAGAGCCAGCTACAGGAGCACCATTTTCCATGAGGTGATTGATTCCAACAGCCCATGCTACGACTTCTCCTTCGATGCAGATAGGGACAAAGGAATAGAAATCTCCAGGATGAGGGACTCCGCCGGTGAGACCATCACTCACGCCGTATACATCACCATCTTCTATACCATCGTTGACGTCATAATCATTGGCGGCCATATATCTGACAGCAACAGGGAATATAGCCGTGTGTGATAGAAAACCGGTCGATACAGCCAATGTATCGCCCTCTGCGGTTGTGATACCCCAGAGGCATTCGCCCATCTCTCGGGAACCGGGGCTCGCGGCTACAAATCTAGCCGACTCGCGCGCGCCCAGCACAGACGAGTGGATTTTTGAATAGAATCTTTCATATTTAATCGGGTCTGAAGCCTTCAAAGAAAGTTCTTTGACCCCGTAGTAGTGGCCGTTGGACTGCGTCAGGTGATCTCTTTTCTCTACTGCTTGCCTCAGAGTTGGGGGGCTTAATTCAGAGACCGAACCCACTTTATTATTAATTTCTTTAGCAATTGTAGCCATTGTTAACTCCTCAGATGCTCAGCCCCGTCTAAATAAGGTAATTAGATAATATTCTTAGATCGCCGTATTACCTCAGTACGTCATTAAAGTAGAGCCTTACGACCCCGTCACCAGATATTACATTTGTTTGTTGAATTTGTTAAATATTTTGGAGTAAATTTAAAACTCGGTTTAATGCGTGGTGGCAAGTATATGTTTTTATTGAAAAAATCGAATTCAATATACCTTATAATATACAAGGTATTTTCATCTGCCCCTGTTCTTTTTGGTGCCACGCGCTCTTAGCAGTGTATTGCCATAGTTTGAAAAATAGCTGTACTCTGTCTGTAGTCAAGACGATTATATGTTCAAATAAAATTTCGCAGAGGTTCCTACATGAAAATTGCTTTTATGCCAGATACTCATTTCGGTGAGTATGACCAAGAGACACCGCCGGGCCCTGAAGAGGTTGCTGATGCGATGGATCATTGTATAGCTGAAGCGCGGTTAGCGGAGGAGGTTGGTTTCGAGGGATTGTGGGTTCCTGAGCGACACCAGCGCCCTGAGACCTGGTGGCCAAATACTACTTCGTTACTCGCAGTGATTGCTGCGAATACAAAAACTGTTCAGATTGCGAGCACAGTGATTCAACCAACTTTTCATCATCCGATCCATTTAGCCGAGTCACTGGCGGCGGTGGATAATTTAAGTCGGGGTCGGTTTGTATTTGGCGCAGGAGTTGGATACCACCAGGATTATTTTAAATGCTTTGGTGTGCCTTTTGATAAACGTGGGAAACGGTTTGAAGAGACGATGGAGTGTATCATTGGCGCATGGACGCAAGAAGAATTTGATTACCGTGGAGAGTTCTTTAATTACGAGGGAGTGAAATTAAGTCCCAAACCGTTTCAACGGCCTCGTCCTCCAATCTGGATAGGCGCGTTCGCTCCTAAAGCTATGGAGCGAGCACTTGACTACGAGGGCTGGTGCTTGTGGTTTCCGCCTCATGTCGACATATTGGCTCCTGCAGTAGCAGACATGCGTCAGAGAGCTATAGATAAAGGGAAAACGGATTTTCAGATCACGATTGGATTTGAAGGTTGGTTGGGTGATGAACCCAACCTAAGAGAAAAGCATGTGCATAGATGGGTTCGCGAGTGGAGTTTCTATGCGGACAACGGGCTTTCACCAGAAGCTGAGTCGAAGGATATGGCTGAACAAGTGGAGAGTATGTTTGTTTGCGTGGGTAATAAGCAGAAATGGATAGATAGGATGTCAGAGATGAAAGAGAGGGTAGATCCCGATTGGCTTTGCATTAGAACTCGTAATCCTAAGAACGGATCGGAATTCTACCCAACAAGAAGTGAATGTTTGGATGTCATCGAAGCGTTCGGTGAGATTTTAAACGAGTTACGCTAGCGACAAGCCTTGCTAGCGAGTAAGTGATATCGTGTGGTGAGTCAAATGAAGTAAGATAGTGTGATAGGTTTTTTTAAGGAGTAGAAGTGTGAAGCTCGGTTTAGTTTTTGGTTATTCGGGTGCGAAGGTTCAAATTCCGATGGATTTGATCCTTGAAGCAGAAAAAATTGGTTATGAGTCTGTGTGGAGTGCGGAGGCTTGGGGTTCAGATGCGGTCACTCCGATAGCTTGGATACTTGCCCAAACGTCAAGAATAAAAGCAGGTACTGCTATCATGCAGATGGCTGCACGAACCCCGTCAATGACCGCAATGACTGCGATGACGTTGGATCAGCTTTCTGGCGGAAGATTCCTTTTGGGTATTGGCCCTTCTGGCCCTCAAGTTGCGGAAGGTTGGTACGGTCAGGCGTATGGTAAACCTTTAACACGGACAAAAGAATATATTTCAATTATTCGTAAAATCCTAGCTAGAGAAAATGCGCTAACTCACGAAGGTGAACATTATCAAATCCCTTTTGTTGGTAAGGGCAGTACTGGGTTAGGCAAACCTCTTAAAAGTATATTGCATGGAAATCCCAAGCTCCCAATCTACACGGGAGTTGTTACGGAAAAAGGGGCGCAGACTGCCGCTGAGGTGGCTGACGGAGCCTTTCTTGTGTGGGCTAACCCAGACAAGTTTGATTTGTTCCAACCTGCATTGGAGCGAGGATTTTCCAAGTCCAACGATGAAAGATCGATGGAGAATTTTGATTTTGCTCCGTTTGTTAGGATGGTAATGGGAGATGATATTGATGCGTGTAGACGTGAAGTGAAAAGTCAGTTTGCATTGTACGTGGGCGGGATGGGTGCGCGCGAGAAAAACTTCTATAATGACTACGCGAAGCGACTTGGATATGTTGATGCCGCGCAAGAGATCCAGGATTTATTTCTCACGGGTCAAAAGCAACAAGCTTGCGATGCCGTTCCAGATCAATTAATAGATGATTGCTGCCTGGTAGGTCCCGCTGAACATATCAAAGAACAACTAACTCGGTGGAAAAGCGCGGGCTCGCGAGGAGAAATCGGTACAATGGTTATTTCGGCGACTAAACCTGAAGAACTTAGGCTGGTGGCGGAGGAGCTACTGTAAATTAATAAAAAAGCTATAAACGAAGGGGAGAACGTTTATGAAATGGAATATCGGTGATATTAAAGTAACAAAGATTCAAGAGGTAGTGTTTCCGGAATTCTCGGATGTCATTCCTGCTGCCACGCCAGAAGTAGTCAAACAAATAAAATGGTTATTTCCTCACTTCGTAACAAAGGATGGCCACCTAAGTTTAAGTATTCACTCTTTAATCGTAGAAACGCCTCAGGACAAGTTGGTTGTTGATACTTGTATTGGCAATAGTCGGCCTCGAGAGGGCTTTGAAGGGTTCCATATGTTGGCGACTAACTACATGGAAGATATGCTGGCCGAAGGATACAAGCCGGATGATATAGACTATGTACTCTGTACTCATCTCCATGTTGATCATGTGGGCTGGAATACTCATCTTGTTGATGGCAAGTATATTCCGACTTTTCCAAACGCGTCTTATCTCATGGGCAAGCAAGATTTAGAATTTTGGGGCAGTATTGACGAAGACACAGATATTGACTTCATGAAACTACAGCGAACGGTATTTGATGAGTGTTTGAAGCCAATTTTAGATGCTGGATTGGCGCATCCCGTCGAGGCACCCGCTTCGGTCTGTGAGGGAGTAAGCTTGATCCCTACCCCAGGCCATACGCCAGGACATTGCTCGGTTTTGCTCGAGTCGAAAGGCCAAACTGGGTTGATTACTGGAGACTTTATTCATCACCCCATTCAGTTTCACGACGCAGCGTTGGTCAGTCCGTTTGATGTCGACAATGAACAAGCGATTGAGACCAGGCGGAAAATCTTCGGGAAGTATGCTGATACTCCGACTTTGATAATTGGCACTCATTTTGCGGGACCGACGGCAGGGACATTAATAAGCGAAAACGGAACTTATCGGCTACAAGTGTAGTAGCCGATAAAGTTTGGAGAAACGGGCTACTTTCAAAACATGTATTGCAAACCGCTAGTTATCGTGAAGTCCGTCTCCATTTGTAAACCATGGAGGTTTTGAGAGATTGGCAGTCCCGCTTCTATAGCTAATCTTAATCCTCTCGCCGGACTCTGGGGTTGGGCTGCCCAGTTTAATCCGACTAATATGGTAGTAGTCTCGCCGCCATAATTCCTGGGATCGGCAGCTTGCGTTGGAAGCATAATGTTACCATCTATGCCCGAGATCGATCCTTGGTCAGAATATTTGACTCTTAAAGAACCACTGAGCGGATCGATTGGCTGATAGCTAACCCACCCAGTGAGATCATATTTGTCCCCTCGAGTGTAGCCATTATCATCACCAAGATAGTTCGTCGCTGCATATTGGGTGCCCCATTTGAACTTTTTCCTGTCGCCAACATAAGTTACTCCATGCAGTATGGCATAAGTCCCTGCACCGAGTTGCATTCCATACGGTAAACGTACGGTTGGAGTCATCCCCATAGGGTTTAAGATGCTATCGGTTTCATTAGTTGAACCAGTCGGTAAAGACGTACCTAGGTGGGCGTGCAGTTTGTGATGACTTGACGCGTACAGCTTAACGAGTCCACTTATCTTGGTGTCTCCCCATCCATCTGATTTTGTGGTGAATTTACCTCTTACTTCAGTGCCCATCATTCCCTTGTAAGTGGTTAGGGTCATTTCTTTTTCTTGGTAGCTAGCCATGACCATCAGGGTGAGCCAATCGCTAGGGGCATACATCGCTCCGATCATATGCATGTGCATTTCCATTTTCTCAGGGACAACTCTAAGCTTGGCCGGCTGACCGGACGCTCCGTAAAATCGGTTTGCAATGGTAGTCACAATAGTATCAGCAGAAATATTACTGCCGTTAAATTCGTTGCCGCTCATGTCCATGTACATGTGTCGATAGGACAACATATATTCACCTTTTTTATGCATGTGGTCCGCCATCACGCCGATAGGTCCATGGGAATCGGCACGCATTCTTTTTTTGTTAGGTTCATGCGCATTCACTTGGGTTATTAATATAAGTGCGCACACGAGCACGCAGGTTCGTATTAGGTATACTGGTAGTTTCATCGTATTTAACTCGTAATAGTAGGGCAGCACATCATATTTCGACGTAGCCCTTAGTTATAAATTGATTGTTGCTTAACTAAGAGATTTTAGAGGCGGCGCGCGAGTCTGCTTTCGAGTGTAAATGTTTCTGTTGAGGATGATATCTGTACAGACCGATACTGCTTTTACGGACAGCGGGTCTAACAGCCATTGAGCAATTTCGACACTCACGATGCTTGCCGAACTCACGGCCCATAGATGACAGGTATCGTGAGAAGTTAAATTGTCACTGTGCCCCTGATGAGGTTTCCCTACGGGCATTTCAAGTATCGGATGATGGCTCGCATGGTCATGGCTGACCATTTGCTGATGGGAGAGATGAGAAGTGGCATTGATTTCCGCTGACACTTCACTAAGAGCGAAATTATTTTGGGTAGGACACAGATCTAACTGTAGGCTAAAGCCACTAGTTTTCTCGACGCTGGATAACATATATCCGACAGGAACAGCGGACCTCGTTAGGAAAGCGAGAACGAGAAATACCGAAATCGTACGAAAATTGAAATTCATAATGATATGCTAACTAATAACCAGTTTTAGTAAAAGACAAATATCCCAGATGCTGAGGACTTAGGAGTCGATATGGAACACGAAGAAGTTAAAGCCTTTTCCAAAGGAGCGCTGAAAGGTATCAGGGTTATCGATTTCTCTAGATATATTGCCGGACCTTATTGCGCCAGACTGCTCGCTTATTTGGGGGCCGATGTCATCAGGGTAGAAAAACCATCAGGGGGAGAAGATCGCTTTGTTACGCCGCTCTACGGTGACACGAGTGCATTACTTTCTATGACCGGTTTGGGTAAAAGGGGTCTTACTCTGGACTTAAAGTCGCCAGATTCGAGAGTGATAGTTGAACGTTTGGTAGAATCGGCCGATGTAGTTATTGCGAACATGCCTCGGAAAGTGCTCAAGCGCTTAGGTCTTGATTACGATAGCCTTAAATCTCTGAAGAGAGACATTATACTGACAACGCAGACATGTTTCGGTCATGATGGCCCATGGAGTGATTGGACAGGGTTTGATGGTATTGCTCAGGTGATGTCGGGTTCCGCCTTTATGTCGGGTACTGAGGAGGAACCGCGACGATCTGCAGCTCCTTACGCCGACTACACTACGGCTGTGATGGGAGCGTTTGGAACAATGGCCGCGCTGCGTCAAAGAGATCAAGATGGAGAGGGTCAGCATGTTCAAACGTCTTTGCTGGGTTCTGCAATTGGCGCTTTTAGTAGCGCAATTATTGAACAGGAGACTTTAAGTACCGACCGACGCCCCGATGGCAATCGTGGTCAAACTACCGCTCCCACTGATATTTTTAAAACTCGCGATGGTAGCATTATTACTCAAGTCGTCGGCAATGGATTATTTTCTCGAATAGCTAAAGTGATAGGTAAGCCAGAATGGATCGACGACGTGCGCTTCGAGTCTGATCAATCGAGGGCAGAACATCGAAATTTTATCTGTGAAACTGTTGCGGAATGGGTCAGTCAGTTTACCACCGAGAAAGTACTTGAAGAGCTATCGAGTTTAGGAGTACCTTGTGGTCCTGTTCTTGAGGTCACTGAAGTCGCGTCTCACCCCCAGGTTGACGCAATGGGCTTCGTCGAAGCGATTACTCCTTTGTCGTCTGGAGGCAAGATTCATGCGACACGCATACCTTTGGATTTTTCGAATTATAAGTCTTCTCTCGGACAGCCGCCGAACATAGGCGAACATTCAGAAGAAGTCTTAAAAGAGATTGGATTTAACGATTCCGAGATTCATCAATTTATAAATAGTCGCGTCATTTGAGTTTATATGCCCGATGGGCGCATAATATCGTTTCTGGGGAGTTATATTATTACGCCGAAAATTTTTAGCGTCTTGCTTCGCGATTGACATGTTGTAAACCACTCACTTTGAGAGAATGTATTTATGAGCTATGGGATTTTATCGTTTGGTGCTTATGTGCCGGCATTACGATTGGATAGAAAAGCAATTTTTGGAGCAGTAGGCTGGGCCGCACCGAATCTTCGAGCATTGGCCTCAGGTGAGAGAACTGTGGCAAATTGGGACGAGGATTCTATAACGATGGCTGTTGAGGCCGGCCTAGATTGTCTTAATGATGTGAGTTCAATAGTTGATCACGTCAGTATGATTTCAACAACCTTTCCTTTTGCAGATCGGTCTAACAGTGGGTTGATTGCGGATGCTCTCAATTTGGGTACTAATGTCGCAACTGAGGATCTAGCGGGAAGTCGTCGTGCTGCTACTAGTGGCCTCAGTCGTGCGCTTAAGACCGGGGCGTTAAGTAGCTTATTGATTGCAAGTGACTGCCGCGAAGCGAAGCCTGCTAGTGCGCAGGAAATGTCCTATGGTCATGGAAGCGGTGCATTACTCTTAGGCGAAGGTGAGCCAATTGCTGAATTTCTTGGCAGCGCATCAGAGCATGAGGACTTAGTTGATCAATATCGGTCTACCGGTAATGATTACGATTATAGTCTCGAAGAACGATGGGTGCGAGAAGAAGGTTGGTTGAAAATCGCTCCCACTGCTATGGCTAACGCGGCGACTGCCGCGAATGTAAAGCTCTCAGACATTGACCACTTTGTGGTACATGGAGCGATAGGTGCTATGAAAGGTTTGGCTAAGACGATTAAAGTTGACCTTTCTCGTTTTGAAGATAACTTAGCGTCCGCTTGCGGGGATACTGGTGCCGCACATCCGTTTTTGATGCTCGCCAGCTCACTGGAGAAGGCCAGTCCTGGAGAGACTATCATGCTGGTTGGTTTTGGCCAGGGTGTTGATGCAGTTGTTGTCAAAACGACCAGCGCTCTCGTCGGTATGCGTGCTAAGAAAGGCCTTAAGAAATTTATGGAACGACGCCGGTTAACTGAGAATTATACTTTCTATTTATCCCTTAGAGAGCGACTGGGTTTGGATTTTGGTCTGCGTGCGGAACGAGATAATAGGACTGCACTCTCTGCATACTATCGAAAGAGACGAGATGTCAATTCGATGATTGGAGGACGATGCTCCAAATGTAACGCGCTTCAATATCCTCTGAGCATAGTATGCGTAAGTTGCGGGTCTAGCGGAACACAAAGTGAAGAGACTTTATCTACTAAACTTGGCAGAGTTAAATCATTTACTGAGGATTGGCTAGCATACACTCCTTCTCCTCCTTGTATATATGGTAATGTAGAATTTGATGGGGGAGCGAATGTGATGCTCGAATTTACCGATTTCGAGTCTGGCAGTGTCTCGGTCGGAGATGAGGTTCGGCTAGTCTATAGAGTGAAGGATCGTGATGACAAGCGAAATTTTCATCGATATTTTTGGAAACCTGCGCCTTTAATAAGCGCGTAAATCTAAAGGATTTTAGTTATGGCTAAAGGTATTAAAGACAAAGTTGCAATTATTGGTATGGGCTGTACCCGCTTTGGCGAGAGATGGGACTGTGGACCGGAAGAGCTAATGGTTGAGGCGTTTTCAGAAGCGCTAAGTGATTCTGGCGTGGATCGGGAACAAATTGAGATGGCGTGGCTTGGATTATTTATGCAAGAGCAAAGTGCAGGTAAATCAGGATTACCCCTTAGTATGTCCCTTAGGTTACCTAACATTCCCGTCACGAGAGTGGAGAATATGTGCGCTACAGGTACAGAAGCATTGCGAGGTGCTGTCTATGCCGTCGCGGCGGGAGCATGTGATGTTGCCATGGCAGTCGGAGTGGAAAAATTAAAAGACACGGGTTATCCGGGACTTCCAGAACGTAGTAAAGGTACATTCGATGATCTCTGGCTACCAAATGCAACGGCTCCTGGTGCTTTTGCTCAATTGGCAAGTGCATATCAGGCAAAGCACAAGTGCGACGCAAGGGACCTAAAAAGAGCAATGGCTCACGTATCAGTGAAAAGTCACGCCAACGGTGTATTAAATCCAAAGGCACATTTGAGGAGGGAGATCACTGAGGAACAGGCGATGAACGCGCCGATGATTGCAGCGCCTTTGGGTTTATATGACTGCTGTGGTGTCAGTGACGGGGCGGCCTGTGCGATCGTCACAAGTGTCGAAAAAGCCAAGGAAATGGGTATAACGGATATGGTTACCGTTAAGGCTATGCAGTTAGCTCCCAGTAATGGGTTTGAAATGTCTACGACTGGCTGGGATGGAAGCTACCTCGAGACTACACGAATTGCGGCCGGACGTGCCTACCAAGAAGCTGGAATCAAAAATCCTGATAAAGAGCTCAATATGACTGAGGTGCATGATTGTTTTTCAGTGACGGAACTTGTGGTGATGGAAGACCTAGGCTTGTGTGACGAAGGGCAGGGTATAAGCGCAGTTTTAGACGGGAAGTTTGACAAAGATGGACAAGTGCCGTGCCAAATTGATGGGGGGCTTAAATGCTTTGGGCATCCCATCGGGGCGAGTGGTTTGCGAATGGCGTATGAAATATATTTGCAACTGCAAGGGCGAGCTGGCGAACGACAGTTAAATAGCCCAACTATGGGACTGACTCATAATTTAGGTGGACACCCCTTTCGTAATGTAGCTAGCGTGTCGGTTTTTGGACTGCATGCTGCTTAATGATTTACAAATAAAATTGCTTTAGCTGGAGAGAGAATATGAACGCTTACAGATCACCTTGGATGACCGAAGACCACGATATGTATCGAGATGGCGTTCGTAAGTTTCTCGAGTCTGAATTTTTGCCACAAAGGGAACATTGGGTTGAGCAAGGTTATCCTGAAAAAGAATATTGGAAAAAAGCAGGTGAAATGGGTCTTCTTTGTCCTGATGTTCCGGCTGAGTATGGTGGTGGCGGCGGGGATTTCGGCTTTGACGTGATTACTTACGAAGAATTGTTGAGGCTATGTATTTCAAGTTTCGGTAACGGGATACAGAGCATAGTTGCTCATTATATCGTGAAATATGGGACCGAAGAACAAAAGCATCGCTGGTTGCCAGGTATGGCGTCAGGCGATGTTATTACATCTATTGCGATGACTGAGCCCGGGACCGGTTCGGATCTGCAGTCGATCACAACCAAGGCGGTAAGAGACGGCGACGAGTATGTACTTAACGGTTCTAAAATATTTATCACGAATGGCTACAATGCGAATTTAGTTTGCGTGGTGTGTAAGACAGATCCGAACGAGGGTGCTAAGGGGGTTTCTCTCCTAATGTGTGAAGTTGATGACTTGAAAGGTTTTAGCCGGAATAAACCGCTTAAAAAAGTGGGAATGAAAGGCCAAGATACGTGTGAATTATTCTTTGACGATTGCCGTATTCCTATTGAAAATATTTTGGGTGGCGAGGAAGGACAAGGCTTCTATCAGTTAATGGCGCAGTTGCCGCGGGAGCGACTAATTATTGGGGTGGGAGCTATTGCTGCTGTAGAAGCGGTACTTGAGCAGACCATCGAGTACACCAAAGAGCGTAAGGCGTTCAAAAAGTCTTTAATGGATTTTCAAAACACTAAGTTCAAACTGGCAGAGATAGCTACCGAGGCAAAAATTTCTAGAGTTTTTATTGATTACTGTATTGGTGAGCTAAATGAGGATCGTTTAGATAACGAAACCGCGTCGATGGCTAAATGGTGGTGCTCGGAGAAGCAATTTGAAGCCGCGCATCAATGTCTTCAACTGCATGGTGGTTATGGCTATATGATGGAATACCCCGTCGCACATTATTTTGCTGATAGTCGTGTGCAAATGATCTACGGCGGCTCCAACGAGATTATGAAGGAGCTTATTTCTCGCTCTCTTTAGTGGCGTAAGAGTTTAAAAGATATGAGCGAAAGCGAGAATCTGTACGCACGTTTTCGTGAGCAATTCCAGATGGAAAGTCGCGCCCTTGTGTGTGAAGGAGAAGAGTTTACTTATAACGATGTTGATAAGATTACAGGAACCGTAGCCTCTACCCTTACAGATTTTGGTTTGACTAAAGGTGATCTAATATCAGTCATAGGAGGGAAGTCTCTTAATTTTCTTTGGCTCTATCTGGGATGCTTACGAGTTGGTTGTATTTTTCATCCGTTAAATCCTGCATACACGCCGTCTGAGATTCAATTCTTTCTAAGAGACGCAAAGCCTAAATTAATAGTTTCATCCCACGATTTGCTTAGTAAATTTGATGGCATCGACCGAAAAAAAAATACTGAGATATTGCCTTTAGATGGTCGCGACGGGGACAGACTTTTTCGGCCTCGCTCAGAGCACTACAGATCATTTGAAACGGTAAAGATGCGTGGGGATGACACGGCGGCACTCTTGTATTCTTCAGGTACTACTGGTGACCCTAAAGGTATTCGGTTAACTCATGGAAACCTTTTTAGCAACGCCAGTACATTAAAGGATCTGTGGGAGTTTGATTCAAGCGATACCGTACTTCATGTTCTGCCCGTATTTCATGTGCATGGGCTATTCATATTGCTGGGGCCCTCATTGCTGAGCAGCTGTCAGATTAAATACGCGCTCGCTTTTGATGTAAAAGAAGTAATTACCGAGTTGGCTGATAGCACCGTGATGGCAGGCGTGCCAACATATTATTCTCGCTTACTGGCCGATCCTACTTTCAGTGCTAATTGTTGCAGGTCTGTTCGAGTGTTTATTTCTGGATCAGCACCTTTGTCCGAGAAATTGTTCTCACGGTTTAAGGCTCGCACCGGTAAATCGGTGTTGGAGCGATACGGTATGACTGAGACAGGGGTCAACACCTCAAATCCTATCAATGGTAATCGAATAGCTGGCTCAGTTGGTCAGGTACTTCCCGGTGTGAAACTCCGCATCTCAAGTATTAATAAGGCAGATGGTGGTGCCAATAGAATAGGGTCTATTGAAGTTAAGGGTGAGAATGTGTTTCCCGAATATTGGAATCTGCCAGAAAAAACCTCCGAGGCCTTCACAAAAGATGGTTGGTTCATTACTGGTGATCAAGGCTACTTGGATGACGACGAGTACCTTTATATATCGGGTCGCTCAAAGGACATGATTATAAGCGGTGGGTTAAATGTATATCCTAAGGAAGTTGAAAAAGAGATTGAACAAGATGACCTCGTATTAGAAGCTGCTGTGTTTGGTGTGGAGCATTCTGACTTCGGTGAAGCTGTTGTTGCGGCGGTCGTGACGACTAACGAGAAAGAATTATGTCAAGAGACTCTGCTTGACACTTTGTCTGACAAGTTAGCAAAATACAAACTTCCAAAAGCGATAGTGACGCTCGATGAACTGCCGCGAAATGCTATGGGGAAAATTCAGAAAACGGTATTACGGAAAAAGTACAAGGATTTATTTTTGTGATAGGTAATTAATTGACCGTGGTTGACACGACTTTGTTAAAGGTACGATTTAGTTGATAAATAGGAGAGGCACGATGGCAGGATTGTTTTACGAAGAATTTAGTGTTGGTCAAAAATTTGAACACGCTATTACCCGCACCATAACTGAGACTGATAATGTGTTGTTTACAACTATGACTCACAATCCAGCTAAACTGCACTTAGACGATGAGTACTGCAGAGAGCATACTGAGTTCGGGCAAAGAATAGTCAACAGCTGTTTTACACTGTCTTTAATGGTAGGTATTACTGTGTATGATACAACTCTGGGAACGGCGGTCGCTAATTTAGGTTGGGATGAAGTTCGTTTTCCTAAGCCCTGCTTTCATGGCGATACCATTCGCGTTGAAACTGAGATCTTGGAGAAACGCGATAGTAAATCGAGACCGAACAATGGCATCGTGCTATTTGCGCATAGCGCCTTCAATCAAAACGATGATCTAGTTGCCTATTGCAAAAGATCTGGCCTCATTCTAAGGAAACCTTCGTAATGTTGCGTTCATTATTGTTTGCTCCTGGTGATAGTGAAAAGAAAATGCTTAAGGCTTCAGCAATCGGAGCTGATTGCGTCATTCTAGATTTAGAAGATTCGGTTGCAGAAGCTCGTAAACCATTAGCGAGGGAAATGGTCAGAGACTTTTTAAAGGCTAAGACTGATTCAAGCGTTAAATTCTACGTAAGAGTTAATCCGTTAGATTCTGGAATGATTTTAAACGATCTTGCGACCGTGATTCCCGCTGCGCCAGACGGTGTTGTCTTTCCCAAATCAAACGGATTAGACGATGTTATTTGTGTGTCGCATTATATGGATGTATTAGAGGCGGAGCACGGGATCGCTCAGAGTTCTATAGCAATGTTACCCCTTATCTCGGAGACAGCAGCTGCTATCTTTACCATGGGTCAGTATGTTGATAGTCCTAAGCGTGTCTCAAGCCTAACTTGGGGAGCAGAGGATTTAGGAGCGGCAGTAGGCGCCAGTGCGAATACGCTACCAAATAAAGATTGGACAGCGCCTTATCAAATGACCAGATCGCTTTGCTTATTTGCGGCCCACGCCGCGCAAGTGCAAGCTATCGATACCGTTATGGCAGATTTTAGGGATTTAGATCAGTTGCGACTTGTGTGTGATGATGCCCGTCGTGACGGATTTACTGGGAAAATTTGCATTCATCCTGCCCAAGTTGAGGTTATCAATAAAGCATTCTCTCCCAGCCCTGAGGAATTGTCTCACGCTAAGGCAGTTATTGAGGCCTTCAAGAATAACCCTGAGGCGGGTACATTGCAGATTGATGGAAAGATGATAGATAAACCACATCTTGTGCTGGCCGAGCGCGTTACAGCGCTTGCGGAGCAAATTAAAAGTAGATAGGGGTATTTAAATTTCCCTTACTGCTCGATAGATATTGCTTGTCGGTCGAAATGCTTAGCGATGTCTCTGACTCATGTTATTTGCCGCGGTGCATAACTTGAATAAAAAAGGATAGATCTATGAATGAATGGACGGCAAAGAAGAAATTTGTTGAAGTGAATGGCAGTCGCATGGCCTACGTCGAGATGGGAGAAGGTCGACCAATTATTTTCCAGCATGGCAACCCCACATCTTCCTACCTATGGAGAAATATCATGCCAAAATTAGCCCATCTAGGACGATGCATTGCGATTGACTTGATCGGTATGGGTGACTCTGAAAAACTAACCCCTTCTGGTCCCGATCGATATACATTCGTTGAACATCGAGACTACTTACATGGTGCTTTAGACGCGTTAGACGTCAAGCAGGATGTTATATGGGTTATTCATGATTGGGGAAGTGCACTGGGCTTTGATCACATTGCACAGTATCCTGGGCGTGTCTCAGGCGTGTGTTATATGGAGGCTATTGTCTGTCCATTGACCTGGGATGTTTGGCCTGAGTCTGCGCGAGAAATTTTTCAGACCTTTAGGAGCAGTGCTGGTGAAGAGGTAGTTTTGGAGAAAAATGTTTTTGTTAAAAAAGTTTTACCCGCGTCTATTCTTAGACAGCTTGAAGCTGATGAAATGGAGGCCTATATAGAGCCTTTCAAGAATGCTGGAGAAGATCGCCGACCCACACTGACTTGGCCACGTCAAATTCCGCTTGAGAGCGAACCGAAAGAAGTTTGCGACATTGTAGAGAATTATGGCGAATTTTTAAGCCAGAGTAATATACCGAAACTTTTCATCGATGCTGATCCGGGGATGATATTAAGCGGACTTCCTCGGGACTACGCCCGGACATGGCCAAATCAGCAAGAGGTTAAAGTAAAAGGACTTCACTTTATTCAGGAAGACTCCCCTGCAGAAATCGCTGATGCAATAGAGAAATGGATTCACACCGAGGGCATTTAGCCCTATTTTTTCGTCCTATCGAAGGGAACAATAGAAAATTTATTATATGACGAGTGGTATTTAACAATGAGCGTGCAAACTGATACTAGTTCTAAAGTTACAAATGCAACTTTGAAGCTTATGAAAGAAGGTGGGGAGAAAATTGCCGCGATGACGGCTTACGATGCAGCCTTCGCAATGGTTTTGGATCAAGCGGGTGTAGATTTTGTTTTAGTTGGAGATTCTGTGGGGATGGTTGTTCAGGGACGAGAGACAACTATTCCAGTGACCGTAGACGAGATAATTTACCATACCCAGCTCGTATCAAGAGGACTGTCTCGTGCTTTGTTGATGTCCGATATGCCTTTTATGAGCTACTCTTCCCCTCATGATTGTTTAAGTAATGCTGCCAGGATTATGAAAGAGGGTGGGGCGGCGATGGTTAAGCTTGAATGGGGTGAATTAGAAATTGATATGGTTAGGCGGTTGACCGAATGCGGCGTGCCTGTTTGCGCGCATCTTGGTTTAACTCCTCAAGCCATTCATAAGTACGGTGGTTACAAAGTACAAGGTCGGGAGGCCGCGGCAGCGGATAAAATGCTAGAGGATGCGGCGGCTTTGGAGGTTGCAGGTGCAGACCTGCTTTTGTTGGAGTGCGTCCCGACTGCACTAGCACGGCAGATCACTGAGAACGCGAAGGTTCCTGTTATTGGTATTGGGGCGGGACCGGATGTAGACGGTCAGATTTTGGTACTGTATGACGTACTCGATATAGCTCCTGGTAAGCGTACACGATTTTCGAAGAATTATATGGAAGGTTCGAACTCCATTCAGAATGCAGTAGGTAAGTATATCAGCGAAGTGAAAGACGGCGCTTTCCCTACTGAAGCCTATTCTTTTAATTAGAATTAACATTATATAGTGATTTTAAAATACTGATAATATTATATTTATTATTACTTGTTGCGAGCAAGTAATATATAATTGATAATTACTATATGAATGCAGTTGCCCTAATCGACAAAGATCGCCGTACGCAGGCAGAAAGGACAGCTTTGTCGGATGCAAGGATGCTGGACGCTGCCGTGGAACTTATTTGCGCCAAGGGCACAATAAAAACCACACTGAAAGAAGTCGGGGTAGTTGCGGGCTACAGTAGGGGTCTAGCAAGTCACCGATTTGGAACCAAAGATCAACTCTTCACTTTTATCGTGCGCTCGGTAGGAGAGTTGTGGTTGAAAGAACTCAGCCTCGCCGTAAAAGAGGAAGTTGGCGTGAATGCCATTGGCGCCGCAATTGATGCGCATCAAGCTTTCATTACTCAAGGTGCAAACAATATAAGAGCATTCTATATACTTTGGTTTAATTCTATTGGACCTGACAGGGGTTTGAGAGAGGTTGTAGCCAATATCCACCTAAGGCGTCAAAAGGACGTAGAAAGCTGGATACAAAAGGGTATTGCCAATAAAGAGCTTTGCGCAACCATCGATTACCAAGGGGCAGCCCAAAATTTCTGTGCCGCTATTATCGGCATTGTTTATCAATGGCTTGCAGATCCTGAGAATGTCGAGCGAATAAAAGAACTTCATACGATATTAAAAGCACAGACAACGTTAGCACTGGGAAAGACGCACTAAGGGAGACTTAAATATGAGTACTAAAATCGAAGATATATCTGGAAACGAGGAAATCCCCATATCAGATTCTCCTATGCGCTTCGTGACAGCGGCGTCTTTGTTTGACGGTCATGACGCTGCCATTAATGTGATGCGACGTATGATTCAGGCGGAAGGTGTTGAGGTAATTCATTTAGGGCACAATCGCTCTGTAGCGGATGTGGTAAATGCAGCCATACAAGAGGACGCGGACGGAATTGCCATGAGTTCTTATCAAGGCGGTCATAATGAATATTTCCGGTATATGGTTGATATGCTCAGAGACGCAGGGGCCGGCCATGTCAGAGTTTTTGGTGGAGGGGGCGGCACGATTACGCCTGAGGAAATTTCTGATTTGGAATCTTATGGTGTAGAGCGGATCTACCATCCTAACGATGGGATGAAGATGGGTTTGACGGGAATGATTAGTGATCTGGTGAAACGGTCTGAGGACGCAAGACTTAAATCAAAGGTTCCCGAAAATATCACAATTGACAACTTTTATAGTGTTGCTCAAATGCTCTCTGCTATTGAAGACTCAGTCATCTCTGATAATAAACTTGAGAGGCTTCGTAAAGAGTGGCAAATGGCGTCTGGAAATACTCCTGTGATAGGGATAACTGGGACAGGTGGTGCTGGAAAGAGTAGCGTTACGGATGAGATCATGTCGCGTTTCTGTCAATACTTTCCAGCGAAAAAGATAGCAGTTTTAGCGGTGGATCCTACGCGTAGACGAACCGGCGGCGCGCTACTTGGTGACAGAATAAGAATGAACAGTCTTCGGCACGAGAATTTATTCATGCGCTCCATGGCCACTCGACGGCAGCATGTCTCAACCAGCGCAATGCTGGCGGACGCGATTGCGTTTTTAAAGTCCGTAGGTTTCGATATGGTCATAGTGGAGACTGCAGGTATTGGTCAAAGTGACAGTGAAATTGTTGATCTAGTAGACACTTCAATCTACGTAATGACAAGCGAATATGGAGCTGCAAGTCAACTTGAAAAAATTGACATGCTTGATTTTGCAGACGTCATTATCTTGAATAAGTTTGACAAGCGAGGTGCTGAAGATGCACTGCGAGATGTCCGTAAGCAATGGAAACGGAATCATCTGGAATTTGAGACTGAAGACGAGAATATTCCTGTTTACCCTACTATTGCGAGTCAGTTTAATGACCCTGGTGTGTCCTGGATGTTCTCGCAATTATGCGAGAAGCTTGCACAGCTACTTGGTGACGCAACATGGTCTTTTGAAAACGACATAAAAATCAAAGAACCCAAGGCGACTGTTTTAATTCCTGGCAATAGAGTTCGTTACCTGTCAGAAATTGCTGAGCAAGGTCGAGGCATAAATAATCGGATCGAAGAATTATGCGAATCAGCCAACCGGGCTCAATACTGTTATGGTGCACTCAATGAGCTGGACGATCCGGAGCTGCCCGCAGCATTTGAAGCTTATGCGCAGTCAGCTCTATTAGAGAATGAAGACAAGTCGTTAGTGACTCTGCGGCAACGTTACAATTCAGCTCTTGACGATATGGGTGCAGAAGCACGTCAATTACTTTTAGGGTGGCAGCAACGCTTGGACGGGATCACGTCGGAGAAATACAGCTATGAAGTGCGAGGGAAAGAAATTACCGGAGACAACTATAAGCTTAGCTTGAGTCAGCAAAACATACCTAAAATAGCACCGCCTAAATTTGATGGTTGGTCAGATCAACTACGTTTTCTGATGAAAGAGAATCTTCCCGGAGGCTATCCGTACACGGGTGGTGTTTTCCCTTACCGAAGAGAGGGGGAGGATCCGATTCGGATGTTTGCTGGTGAAGGCACGCCCGAGCGAACTAATAGAAGATTTCATTACTTGTCTGAAGGACAGCCTGCATCACGGTTATCTACAGCGTTTGATTCGGTTACATTGTACGGTGAAGATCCTCATGAAAGGCCTGATATTTATGGAAAGGTCGGTAACTCGGGAGTTTCTATCGCATCGGTAGATGACGCAAAGAAACTGTATTCTGGCTTCGATCTATGTGCGCCTACTACGTCGGTATCGATGACGATAAACGGTCCGGCGCCGATTATTTTGGCGTTTTTCATGAATGCTGCCATCGACCAGCAGGTAGAGAAATATCTGGAAGAGACTGGCGGTTGGGAACAGGCCAACGAAAAGATTGCTAAGATGTTTAAAGGTAAAATTCGCCCGGTCTATCAAGGTGATCTGCCTCCCCAAAACAATGGGTTAGGATTAGGTCTTTTGGGTTTGTCGGGCGCAGATGTTGTTGATGCTAAGACGTACCAAGAAATTAAAGAGCGGACATTGAAGTCTGTTAGAGGTACAGTGCAAGCTGACATCTTAAAAGAGGACCAAGCACAAAATACATGTATTTTCTCTACTGAGTTTGCAATGAAGGCGATGGGCGATGTGCAAGCTTATTTTGTAGAGCACCAAGTCCGCAACTTTTACAGCGTTTCTATCAGTGGTTACCATATTGCAGAGGCAGGAGCCAACCCGATATCGCAGCTAGCGTTTACGCTCTCAAACGGTTTTACTATAGTTGAGTACTATCTTGCGCGAGGTATGTCTATTGATGATTTCGCGCCGAATCTGAGTTTCTTTTTCTCTAATGGCATGGATCCTGAGTATACCGTTATTGGTCGTGTTGCACGGCGAATATGGGCGAGAGCGATGAGAGAGCGCTATGGTGCAAACTCTAATAGTCAGAAACTCAAATACCATATACAAACTTCCGGACGAAGCCTACACGCGCAAGAAATCAGTTTCAATGATATTCGAACAACTCTTCAGGCGTTGTATGCACTTCTCGATAACTGTAATAGCCTTCATACAAATGCTTATGACGAGGCAATCACCACTCCCACGGAGGAATCCGTTCGAAGAGCCGTAGCTATCCAGTTAGTTATTAATCGCGAACTGGGTCTAAATATTTGTGAGAATACTTGGCAGGGATCCTTTGTAGTAAATGAACTAACCGACCTTGTAGAGGAGGCGGTGTACAAGGAATTTGATAGTATTTCTGAGCGGGGAGGCGTGTTGGGAGCAATGGACACTATGTATCAACGTTCAAAGATACAAGACGAAAGTATGTACTACGAGCACAAAAAGCATGACGGTAGTTTACCCCTCATCGGAGTAAATACGTTTTTACCAAAAGAAGGACAAGAGGATGAGATAAAAGAACTAGAACTAATGCGCTCCAGTGAAAGTGAGAAGAAAGATCAGATAGATGCCGTCAGGAATTTTCAAAATATTCATGGTGAACATCGGGAGAAAGCGCTTTCTGCGCTGCAACAGGTTGCTAGAGCTCGTGGTAATTGTTTCGAACAACTTATGGAGGCGGTTAAATGCGCATCATTAGGACAGGTATCGGCTGCTCTGTATGATGTCGGAGGTGAATACCGCCGTAATATGTGAGATCTGACGAGCTATTTCGGTAAGTTGATATGATTTTAGATGATTATGGTAATGAACACTGTCGGGCTGTTGCTGAACCCAGGATTATTTCACTTGTCCCTAGTATTACTGAACTACTTTTTGATTTAGGTCTTAGTAATAACGTAATAGGGCGAACTGGTTTCTGTGTCCATCCTCGCAAAGCGGTAAAGTTTATTCCCAAGATTGGTGGAACTAAAGATGTTGATTTAGACAAACTAATTGCGTTACAGCCGACACATGTCATTGTTAATATCGACGAAAATACATTACAGACTTATCAACATCTATCTGCCGCAGTAGACAATGTGATTGTAACTCACCCCAGCGCTGTAGAAGATAATATGCGGCTCTACTTGATGTTAGGCGAGATATTTGGCGTAGAATCAAAAGCTAGACAGCTTTTAATCGAGTTTGAACAAAAGTTAGAAAAGGTGTCTAGTTATACAAAGCATTTAGACCGACTAAATGTGTTGTACCTTGTCTGGCGTGATCCTTGGATGACGGTCTCTAGAGACACTTATATTTCGCATATGCTGGAAATTATTAACTGCCAAACCGTCCCGAGACCTGCAACGACTAGGTATCCTACGCTTTCTGATGAAGAGATCTATGAGTTATCGATAGATGCCTGTTTATTGAGTACTGAACCTTATACGTTTCGTGAGAAGGATGTTGCCGAATTAGAATTAAAATTCAACTGGTTTGGTAAGGTACATTTGGTTGATGGTGAAATGGTGTCATGGTATGGGAGTAGGGCTATACTAGGTTTGGAATATCTAGGCGAATTGAGTCAGATATTGAATGACAAGAAAAGTGGATCGCTATGGACATAGAATCGCCTTGTATAAATTTATGTTTTTTAGAGGACGGATTGTGTCAAGGGTGTTACCGAAGTGAGAACGAAATAGCCTATTGGATGTTAATGACAGACGAGGAACGTAAAAATGTTATGGAAAGGCTTCGTCAGCGCGCTCAAGAAGCTCTTAATCATTAGTCTGGCAGTAGTGATAGGATATTAGGTTTGGTGGTATAGCATTTGATCGGAACGACAGAGAGAGTATAAAAGATTAAATGTTTTTTTATGAATAAAGTGAGGTGAACAGTATGAAGTTTGGTTCCGAATTTGAAGCGATAAATTTTGAAATGGATGGGGCTGTTGCGGTTATTACGCTTAACCGACCCGATAATGCGAACAGTTTAAATGCCCAGATGGCTGAAGAACTAGTGAAAGCAGCAACGCATTGTGACTCCGATTCATCCATTCGTGCAGTGGTATTCACTGGCGCTGGTAAAATGTTTTCTGCAGGAGGCGATTTACCGGCATTTCATGCAGAAGGTGAAGGTATGTCTGAGTATATGCGGTATGCAACTACAGGCTTGCATGCAGCGGTATCTCGGTTTGCGCGTATGAACGCTCCATTTTTAGTTGCAGTGAATGGAGTGGCTGCAGGAGCTGGGTTTTCAATGGCGATTAGTGGTGACTTGGTATTCGCGTCTGAAAAAGCTGTTTTTACTGAGGCGTACACTAAAGCGGGTGTGTCCCCTGACGGAAGTAGTACTTGGTTTCTACCGCGTTTAGTCGGTAAAGTCAAAGCCATGCAGTTAATACTACTTAATGATGTCTTGACTGCTTCTCAGGCGCTCGAGTGGGGGTTAGTGAACGAAGTGCTGCAGCCAGATGAACTCATGCCCCGCGTGATGGAAGTGGCGCAACAATTAGCTAGCGGACCTACTCTGGCTTATGGAGAAGCAAAACGATTAGTAGCGGATAGCCTCTCAAATGGATTGGAGACGCAAATGGAAATGGAAACGCGAGCAATTGCGGGGCTAGCGCGGGCTTCCAAGGATACTAAAGAAGGTGTTGCTGCCTTTGTTGAGAAACGGGTACCTGATTTTAAAGGCTGGTAAGATCGATGAAAGCACTGACTCTTAACGGAAGTGATGGTCCTAGTAGTTTGTCTTTAATTGAGGTTGACGTCCCTGACCCTGGCCCCAATGAAGTGAGAGTCAAATTAAAGTGTACCGCTCTCAATCGACGAGATGTCTGGATGACTGTAGGACAATATCCCGGTATTCAGATGCCAGCTATCGCAGGATCGGATGGCTCAGGGACCATAGATGCAGTTGGTACTGGGGTGCCAAAGGATTGCCTAGGATGCGAGGTAGTGATCTACCCCGCGCTAGAATGGGGAGATGATCCGCTTTGTGGTGGTAAAGATTTCCGAGTATTAGGTATGCCGGATCAAGGTACCTTCGCCGAGTATATCTGCGTGCCGAAGAGCTCCATTTATCCTAAGCCTAGACATTTAAGTTGGGAGCAGGCTGCCGCGTTCCCTCTGGCGGGGCTGACTGCTTGGCGAGCAGTAGTTACACACGGTGAGGTAAAGAAAGGTGACAAAGTTCTGGTTACTGGGATCGGAGGCGGAGCTGCTGGATTTGCTTTATTATGGGCTAAAGAGAAAGGTGCTGACGTTATTGTTACGTCAAGTAGCCAAGACAAAATTGACATGGCCATGAAAGAAGGTGCCGTTGCGGGCTACAATTACTCGAATGATTCGTGGTTTAAAGAATTGCGGTCTGAAATAGGTCCAATTGATTTGGTTATCGATAGTGGCGGTGGAGATGGTATGAATAGTGTCTTGGACACACTTAAAAATGGTGGGAGATACGTTTTCTTTGGGGCGACACAGGGTAATCCATCCCGCGGACTTAATATGGCCAAATTGTTTTTTAAGCAAATTCGCATTCAGGGCACGACTATGGGCAGGCTTGAAGAGTTTCAGGAGATGATAGACTTTGTGAGCTCCAATAAACTGGAGCCAATTGTCGATCAGATATTTGATTTTTCGGATGCTATTGCTGCTCATGAGCGAATGCTAAACTCGGAGCAAATGGGTAAGATTGTTCTTCGGTTTGGTTAATGTCTAATTAAATACTTTCCTTAAGGGGTGTTTGTTAAATGAGTGAGTATCAGACAATTCTTTTAGAAGAGAAATCTCCTCACGTATCTCTATTAACCTTTAACAGACCTGAACGCGCGAATGCGATGAACACTCAAATGGGTATAGAACTGAGACAAGTCTTTACCGATTACTACGTTGACTCAAAAGATACTCGTTGTTTAGTGGTTACTGGCGCAGGAGATAAGATTTTTTGTGCAGGAGGTGACTTAAAGGATCGAAATGGGATGACCGATCGTCAATGGCAAGAACAGCACGCTATATATGAGCAGATGGTCCGTTTAATGCGTGATTGTCCAATACCCATAATCGGGTGTATCAATGGGGCAGCTTATGGCGGAGGTTGCGAATTCGCGCTTGGGTGTGATTTTTTATACGCAGCAGAAACCGCTAGGTTTGCCTTGACCGAGATTACCCTGGGGATAATGCCTGGAGCTGGGGGTACTCTTAACTTGCCACATGCGGTAGGAGAGCGTAGGGCAAGAGAAATTATATACACGGGTACACCATTTTCAGCCGCTGAGGCAGAGTCATGGGGGCTGGTCAATAAAGTGCTGCCAAAGGATAGTTTAATGGCAGAAACGATGCTGGTAGCTGAGAAGATAGCGAACAACGCTCCAATATCGGTGAAGCAGGCCAAAAAATCTATCAGTGTTTCGATGCAAACTGATCGGAATGTCGGATATATGTATGAGTTAGAGGCTTATAATAAAATGATCCCAACTAATGACCGGCAAGAAGGGGTAGCCGCATTTAACGAAAAAAGGAAGCCTAAATTCACAGGTACCTAACAGTGAGGGTGTTACGATGAGGACGAACGACGATATTTGGGTCCGAGAAGTTGGGTTGCGTGATGGTTTGCAGAGTATCGAAACAATTTTTCCAACCGAGGCGAAGTTGGACTGGATTCGTTTAGAGACTGATGCAGGTGTTCCTGAGATAGAGCTCGGCTCATTTGTTCCTCCCAAGCTTTTGCCTCAATTAGCGGATACTAAATCTGTGATATCTGCTGTGCGCTCTGAAGCTACTCTGCATACTTCAGCGCTGGTGCCTAACTTTAGAGGGGCCATCGACGGGTTCGCGAGTGGTGTCCAGCAATTGAATTATGTTCTCTCTGTCTCAGAAGCACATAGTCAAGCTAACGTAAGAAAGTCGGTAGCCGATGCTGTGGCGGATTTTGGTCGGATATGTGATTATCGAAAAGAGCATAAAGAACACGCTAATGTAAGGTTGGCAGCCGGTCTGGCGACTGTTTTTGGATGTACAATATCGGGAGAGATTAAGGTTCATAGTGTGATAAAAGTACTTGAGGAGCTTCTTGCGCATGAACCTGATGAAATTGTTATCGCAGATACAGTTGGCTTTGCGAATCCCTCACAATGTCGAGAGGTATTTGAACTTGTTTTGTCGACTGTTGGGGATATTCCCGTAAGTGCGCATTTCCATGATACTAGAGGCCTTGGGTTAGCCAACGTGGGTGCTGCATTAGATGCTGGAGTTAGGAGATTCGATTCGTCTTTGGGGGGGCTAGGGGGTTGTCCCTATGCTCCGGGCGCGAGTGGGAACATCGTAACCGAAGACTTGGTATTCATGCTTGAATCAATGGGCCTAAAGACTGGGATCTCCTTAGAAGGTTTGTTGGCGGCGAGGACTTGCATGATAAGGTATTTAACCGATGAACCTACAAGAGGTGCCTTCGTTAACGCTGGTGTACCTAGAGGAGCAGTGTTGGCTAGCTCAGTTAATAGGTTAGGTGCTTGAGATGATATGTTACGAGGGGGAAGTATGAGTAACTCGATTGATCAAGAGGTATTGATAATAGGTGCGGGCTCCTCAGGGATCTGCATGGGCATACAATTGAAAAATGCCGGAATTGAAGATTTTGTGATATTAGACAAAGCAGGAGGTGTCGGTGGTACTTGGTATCACAATACCTACCCTGGAGCCGAATGTGACGTTCAGTCTCATTTATACTCGTTTTCCTTTGAACCGAAATTAGACTGGAGTCGTCCGTTTGGTGGACAGGCTGAAATTCTACAATACCTAAATTTCTGTGCCGATAAATATGGATTACGTGACCGTATAAAACTCGATACTGAAGTGGCTAGCATTACTTGGGACGATAGTAACCAGGTTTGGACAACTGTTACTAAGGCTGGCGAGTCTATCTGTTCCCGGATCGTCGTGAGTGCTTTAGGAATGTTTAACAATATAGTATGGCCCAAGATTAAGGGGCGAGAACTATTTTCTGGCGAGTACTTCCACTCAGCACGATGGAACCATGATATCGATCTCCATGGTAAGAAAGTCGGAGTCATCGGTATCGCGGCAAGTGCGATCCAGTTTGTGCCCGAGATAGTGGATCGCGTGTCTGAACTGCACTTATTTCAGCGGACTGCAAATTGGGTGGTGCCGAAGAATAACACTCCCTATACCGAGCAGGAGTTATTGGCCTTCCGCGAGGAGCCTTCACTAGTTGCCGCTAGTCGGGATGA
Source organism: uncultured Pseudomonadota bacterium (assembly GCA_902557415.1). Lineage (GTDB taxonomy): Bacteria > Pseudomonadota > Gammaproteobacteria > UBA4457. The sequence goes on from CACEAA010000003.1 coordinate 77,850, forward strand.
GACCTATCGATTATGGAATACTCTGGCTACTTTTACTGAGAAAGAAATATTGTCTAAGATAGAAAAATCTGGTTTAGCTAGGATTGCTGAGGTTATAGATCCCAAGACGCGAGAGGCGCTTACACCTCAGCATCCGTTCGGTTGTAAAAGGCCTTTATTCTCAGACGTATATTATCCAGTCTTTAATAAAAAGCATGTGCGCCTTAATACGACCGATATCGATTCGATTACGTCAAAAGGTGTTATCACATCTGATGGTTTGTTAACCGAACTGGATGTTCTGATTTATTCGACTGGATTTGAAACGACGACTTACCTGAGTGCCATTGATGTCAAGGGTAAGAATGGGGTGAGTATTCGTGATGCTTGGAGCGATGGGCCACAGGCTTATCTCGGCATCAGCACCCACGGCTTTCCAAACTTGTTTATGTTGTACGGCCCCAACACAAATCAAGGCTGCATTCTGGTGATGATCGAGGAGCAGGTCAAGTATATTATTCGACGGCTAGAAACAATGCGAGCGGAAGGTGTTGTGATGAGCGATATAAAAAAAGATGTTATGCGCAAGTTTAATGATAAATTGCAGGACGACATCAAAGGAATAGATGTTTGGCAACACGCTTGCGGGAATGACTTTTATTATCGAGCTGGTCCGTCAGGTCGTTTTGTCACGCAGTGGCCAAAGAGTATGGATGATTTTGCTAGAGAGACAGCTAAATTGGACGGTAATTTTTACGAGTAAACGCTTATAGCATCTGTTGAGAACGAGTTATACGGCGCTGTGGATTTATTTAATACGATTAAGGCCTGCAATAAGTTTTTCTAGGCTTTCAGTATTGTACGCGGGTAGAAATTCATCGATAAAAGGCAGTGCGGCTTTCATGGTTTTTGAGCGAACCTCGAAGCTAGACGCTCCGTACATTGGGTTGATCCAAACTAGGGACCGGATTTGACGCTTCGTTATTGTCAACTCCTTTACGATTCGTTCGATATCGCCGTTGTCATATCCATCGCTTACAATCACAAGCACGGTGCTTTTGGGAGAACCCTCTAGTAACATACCTCTGTTCAATTGTGCGATAGCTTCCGCGATATTTGTTCCACCGCTCCAGTGACGGACTGCCTTTGCCACTTTGTTAAGCACGTGAAGAACACTTTGTCCTTTTAACAGGCCTGTGATCTCACTAATTCTGGTACTAAACACTATCGTGCGCGAATTTTTTAACAGTTTTTGTACACCTAGCATTAACTGAAGCAGAAAAGGATTAAACACATCCATTGAGCCGCTTACGTCACAGAGCATTATGATGCGAGTCTTTCTTACTTTTGGCTTAGTTTTTGAGAGTTTTAATAACTCCATTCCAAAAGGAATGGATTTGCGAACCGACTGACGCACATCGATTCGATCTCCTCTGCTTGAAATTTTTCGACGACGAGATGCTCTGGTCGCTAGTTTCCTAGTGATAGACCTGATTAGTCTTTGCAGCGCTGCTGATTGATCGTCCCATCTGAAGCCTAAATTAGATTTTCTGGATACTTCGCTGTCAGCGAAAGAGTCGCTTTCACTGAGCATATCCCTGTGACCTTCATTTGATAAACCAACCTCTAAGTCACCTCGGATCATCTCAGAGTTGGCCAAAATATAGTCACCGTCGCTCTCTGGTATATTGTTCCAATAGTTATAAAAGACTCGGTCAAATACGACTTCGTGCTCTTTACTAGATACTAGATTCACACGTAGGGCAATTTGAAACTGAGTTCTATCTGATAAATCTATCGAGGACAATGACTTAAATACATCGATAGTTCGCGAAGGGCTAATTTGTATTCCTGCATCCCGAGCTTTGTTAAAGATAGCGAAAGTATGGTTAGTCAATGACTGACCGTTCTTGTTTGCCAGTTCAACGCTCATTTACTTATTTAATAACTTGTTTTAAATCTGCAGATTTAAGCCGATCTATATCATCTTTGTATTTGAGAAGAACACCAGAAGTTTCAACTAAAATATCCGGTGTTATTACTTCTTGCTCTAAACCGAGTAGAGCTTTTGACCAATCAATTGTCTCAGCAACACCTGGCTTTTTAAGAAAATCAATCTTTCTAAGGTTCTCCATTACTATCGTCACGCTGGTAGCTAGTTGGCTTTCAATTAGCGGTACATGGCGTAAAATGATCTCTTTTTCCTTCTCTGGTGAAGGGTAGTCAACCCACAAATACAGGCACCTTCTTTTGAGCGCGTCATTAAGCTCTCTAGTTCGATTACTTGTGAGCACAACTATTGGAGGCACCTTTGCCGTAAACGTGCCAATTTCTGGAATAGTAATTTGGAAATCGGACAGCAGCTCTAAAAGAAAAGCTTCGAACTCCTCGTCAGCCCGATCAATTTCATCGATGAGGAGTACTGGAGGTTTCTCCCCACCATGGCGGATAGCTTGGAGTAGTGGGCGCGCAAAGAGGAAATCTTCTCCGAAAATTGATTTTTCAAGATTTTTCTTTTTTTCCTCAGACGACTCTGCTAGTCGAATTTCTAATATTTGTCGTGCATAATTCCATTCATAAAGCGTCGAAGATGCATCTAGCCCTTCATAGCATTGCAGTCGAATCAAGGGAGAATCAATAATATTGGCCAAAGTTTTGGCTAACTGTGTTTTTCCAACTCCTGCTTCGCCTTCAAGGAGTATCGGTTTTTGCAAGTCCAATGCGAGCTTTGTCGTTAGGGAGATAGCTTTGTCCGCTATATAATTATTCTCGTCAAAGATTCGAGTAGCATCAGAGATCTGTGTAAATGGATGCTTCCAATTCGAAATATTTTCCATCAAGTTTAGTAGGTCCTTTATTAATGAGTATCAATTAATAATAATATTATGCGTTCCGCGCTCGGCTTGATTATAATCATAGGATAGACGACTTGACTATATGGCGGCGATAGATTCTGGGTCAGATTACGCGAATGATTGCAGAGATTCTTAAGTGTCTATTTTAGAATCTTCGGATCACGAATTTTTCTTATAAAAGCTATATTAAACATATGCTTAAATATTATTTCGGAGAATTTACATGAGCACTAAATTTAATGCGTTGGTTGCCAATAAGGACGAGGAGGGCAATTTCTCAGTGGGAGTGGAGGCCTTAGGCCTTAATGACTTGCCCGATGAAAACGTACTGATAGATATAGATTACTCTACTTTGAATTATAAAGATGGGTTAGTTGTTACCGACCAAGGCAAAGTGTGTCAAAAATTCCCTATGGTTTGTGGGATCGATCTTGCCGGCACGGTTGTTGAGTCTGATGACCCGCGATGGAAAGGCGGTGATAGAGTTCTAGCAAATGGTTATGGCTTGTCTGAGCGATACTGGGGCGCCTACAGCCAGAAGCAAAGAATAAATGGTGACTTTTTGGTTCGAGTGCCGGAAAACTTTTCTAATAAGGACGCGATGGCTATAGGTACTGCAGGATACACCGCCATGTTATGCGTTAATGCTATTCGCGATCACGGCACGATAGTGTCTGATGGAGACATCTTAGTGACAGGTAGCGCAGGTGGGGTAGGCTCAGTCGCAATACTACTGCTGAGTAAATTAGGATACAAGGTATGCGCTAGTACCGGTAGGCCTGAGACAGCGGATTATTTGAAATCAATTGGAGCATCAGAAGTTATCTCTCGTGACGAGCTATCTAAGAAGAGTCGGCCGTTAGAGAAAGAGTTGTGGGCCGCGTGTGTCGACAGTGTTGGATCTACAACTATCGCGACCTCGCTCGCTCAAACTAAATATAATGGAATTGTTGCCGCGTGTGGCTTAGCTGGTGGGGCAGATTTACCATCTACGGTGCTTCCATTTATCTTGAG